>NZ_JBWAVA010000004.1:0-440287 GCF_056121505.1 Paenibacillus sp. LS-5
ATGACCATACCGTTCCGTCCCTCTTGAGTGCATAGCTACTACTTCTGTGGGCTGCAATGGCAACAACATTCGTTAGATTACTTACTTGTACCGGAACCAGACTGTCCGTGCCAGCTCCACTTTTGCCGTTTCCTAATGACCCAGAAAAGTTAACGCCCCATGCCCAAACAGTTCCGTCACTTTTGAGCGCCAAGCTATGCAAGGTCCCTGCAGCGACACTTATCACATGTGTTAACCCTGGTACCTGCACAGCTGTGGTCTTCGAAGTTGTAGTTCCGTCCCCCAATTGTCCAAGATTATTGGCTCCCCATCCCCACACACTTCCGTCTTCTTTGACTTGAAGGGTGTGCGCTTGTCCGGTACTAACAAGGCTAATTGGCGTTCGAACAACATATACCCCTTCAGTTGAAGAATTTCCTGCTTCATCTCGTGCAACCACTTTGAATGTATATGATTTATTAGAAATCAAATTATTAAATGTAAATTTAGTGTTTGTTGTATTCCCTAATAATACGGAATCTTGGTAGACATCATAACCTGTTACTCCAATATTATCAGAACACGGCAACCAAGATATACTTACCTTATTATAGTTAAATAAGTCGATATCAAATCCAGTAGGTCTCGTTGGCTTCGTTTTATCCACTTTTGCATCGCCAACAACGTCTTGACTAAGGTTAGTAGCATTATCTACTGATCGAGCTAAAACCTTATATAAACCCTCAGTATCGATAATAATAGGTGCGGTATAATCCTTCCATTCACCCTCATCAATCTTGTATTGGTACTTCTGAAATCCACTGTTAGGAACCCCCTTATTTGTATCGGATCCGCCAGTTAATGTAACGGTTACAAACATATTGGTCCACTTTAATGGCTCTACTGTCATAATTGGCTTAGGCGGATTGGTTTTATCAACTTTAGCCACCCCAGTTACTTCTTCACTCAGGTTAAATACATTGTCCATTGATCTGGCGTAAACATTGTATAGTCCTTCTGTATCGATTACGAAAGGAGCGGTATAATCTTTCCATTCTCCATCCTGGTTGATCTTGTACTGATATTTTTGAAAACCACTATCCGCATCCGTTCCTCCAGCTAATGTAATCGTGACAAACTTATTCGTCCATGTTGTAGGATCAACTGTCATTACAGGGATGGTCGGATTGGTAGTGTCAACCTTTACCGTCTCCGTTAATACTTCAGAGTCATTTCTATTTTTATCTCTTACATAGGATTTAAAATTATATGTCCCTGTAAGTGGTAGTGCTACTGGTTCTGTGTAATCTTTGTATTCAGAATCATTAAGATTATAAAAATATTTGTAAATACCAGATGTATTATCAGTTCCGGATAAATTATAATAAACGTTTTTCCCGTACCACTCATTGACACCTTTTACTCCAGCAACATGTGAGCTTAGCGTTGGAATTGTTTCGTCTTGAGTTCCTCCAAGATCAAGGTCAACTGAAGGAGAAATGGAACGTTCAATATTACCATCCCCATTCTGATCTACTTGAAGCACTACTTGCCCATTCTGAGTAACATCAGTTTTAAATATTGAACCAGGAGTAACAGCAACATTATCAAAACGCAATGTTTTATCTTCAACATCGTTTTCGTTCGCCCAAACTATTGAAAAGGTTAATTCCCCATATCCTGTACCAACGATGCTAACTTTATAGTTTTCAACATCGTTTACTAAAACAATCTTTGTTTCTCCATCTGTAAAATACTTAGCGTCTGGAATATTAGAATCAAAGTTGTCAGGACCACTTGGTCCAGTATGGTTTCCCGAAGAATCATAGACATGCAGTTCTACAGGACATTCAACTTTAAACTTTAGAGTATCTGTCTTAGTTGTTGTCGTACGTACATTAGGGACATTAACATTAGGTTGTCCCTTTAAAATGTTCAGAATTTTTTTCTGAACATCAACATTCTTTGCAAGGCCAATATGTGATGCTTTTACATAGTAAGTCCGGGTTGGGTCAAGTTGAAAGCCCGCTGTGGCACTAGAAGTAGGCACAACACCATCACCCTGTATATTTCTCACATCATCAAGATTAAAAGAAAGATTATTATTAGAATTAATACGGTAAACTAATTTTCCTAATGTTGGTTTTTGATCACCCACAAAATAGTATGAATCCACACTGTTAAGATTATTGACTACATCAAGAGATGAGTGGAAATTAATAGCTTGATCAAACATTGATCTATTAGAAAACTGTGTTGAATTGTTTTTTAAAAATTGGACAGTATCATTAAAATCATATTTCTTTATTGCCTCCCCCCGAGACTTATCGGGACCCAGAATTCTTCTCAATTCTATATATCCATTCGTCTGAAAAGAAAAGTATTCTTTTGTTGGAAGCAACTCAAAAAGTGAAGGAATATTTTTTGCGATTTGTTGTACAGGAATGTGGATAGCCAAATTTTGCAGATCAGTTTCTGCAATATTTCCTGTTTCCATCATATAAGCTGCTTGTGGTGCACCAAGAAAAGGAGTTCCTAAAGTAATCAATTTTTTTATCAGATGTCCGTTTCCCTGCCTTATAAATTCAGTAGCAATAATTCCCCCCATACTATGAGCCACAACATAGTAATTACTATAAGGGTGCTTAGTCCGCTCAGAATCTATAACTCCTTTCAACTCTTCGGCACTTTTGCTTGTACGAACCCTCCAATCATATGCAAAATCAATAACTTTAAAACCTTCATTATCAAAAAATGATCGTATGCTGCTATAGTAATCATCAATACTATGACCCACACTAATATTTTCAACACTTTCTCCAGAAGAATTCATTCTTAAATTGTGAATATCAGAAACAGCATTAAGATTTTGTCTTGGCATCCATTTCTTGTCCTGACCTAAAAACAATTCACTTCCCATGATCCCTGGAATGAATATTATCCTATCTTTGTAAACAGTAACTGTACATTCTCTTGTGTAATTAACAGCATCAGTAGGTTTAACTACAAATCTATATTCTCCTTCATCTCTTGGTTCATAAGAAAATCGTTCCCCCCAAGTTGAACCCCTAAAAATATAATCTGTCAATAATACATTATCCTTATAGATATTTATTAATACTGGGTGTGCTGTGTCATTAAAACCATAGGTTATGTATATTTTTTCACCAAATTTCACAACATTAGAATCGGGATACACTGAGGTACTTAATATTCCAATTGAACTAACAGTAGAATCAAGTTGAACTTTATTATTCAGTACATCCTGTTGTGTAACTTCTTTTGCAAGAATAACACCATTATGGCCAAATCCATATCCATTAATTAAGGAAAAGACCATCATTAAACACAACCATATTTTCCATTTTTCTCTCATATACTTAATCTCCTTCTACTAGTAATGTATGGATAGATAAACCTACACTTAAAGAAATCAATTAGTTTATTTGGGGAATTTCAATATCCAAAGCGCTATAATTAGAACTAATTGTATTAACAAGTAAGACAAAGGAAACAAAAACACCAATTCAACAAAACCATTGTCAAATTTAAAATCGATAAAACCAGGCCCATTCGCTTCATTCCCTTTAACTTTATTAAGAAAAAAAAGAATACTAATACTAGGAATAGTACTTGCGCAAAACCAAATTAAGTTATATTTAATTTTTTTTGTTACTAATGACATCATGCAAGTTACGTACAGAAGAATTATTAGAACAGAATAAATTATAAATATTTGTCGTATGGCCTCTTCCTCCCACTTTCCTACTTTTATATTCATAAAACGAATAACAAATAAATGTAAAATTACAATAAATACTATTTGTGAAATTGCTCTTATCCTGGTAGTAAATTTACTTTTCAATTTATTTACACCTCACAGTTATGCAATAAGAATTTGATAGATTTGGGCTCAATCTATAAATCTGTGATTGATATTCTCAACCAAATAAGCGATGTCGATTGCTTTCAACTAAAATGCCAGCTATGTAGCAAACGCGATTGCGAGTAAAATATTGTCTTCACTGATAAGCTTTATTGGGATCCCCTCTATACTTTCGAATGATTAACTTTTTTTCTTATTTTGATGAGATAATATAAAATCATAATAAATTGTATAATAAAAATACTCCAAGGAAGCAGAAAGAGCATTTCCGCTTGATATTTTGGAAAAAATTCAATAGAAACGAAAACTCCATACTCACTATCACCGTCACCTTGTATTGCTTTGAAAAATACAAGGAGTAAAAGGCTTGATAGCATAGTTACTAAAAACCAGATGACATTGTACTTTATCCTCTGAGTCCTTATTAACAAAAAAGAATTAATAAAACATAAAATTAGCGGCACAAAGTTAGATTAAGATAAGATGTAATCCAATAACTAGCGATACATAATGAATGGCTTGGAGAATTGTCTGTATTGATTCCCCCCTTTGACATTGTGTTAGGCTAAAGGAAAAATAACACTTCTACATCAACTACCTTTTAATGTAATTATCGGAAATATGAAGAATAAATTGAATAGTAATACTATCTTGGAAGTCGAAATAAAAAATTTATTTTGAACAGAGTATGAAACAAAAAAACAAAGTCAAACATAGAGAGCAACCTCTTTATAGAGTCTTTTGAGTTTTATGATTGATCTGATAAACTCAGGTAAAAACTGAATATAAGATAAAACGAAGATGAAGGTACTTTTCGCAACTACATCTAATTAGCAGCAGGATAGTGAGTAAAATCTTACGGGAGGAACGACCACTCATAGACAAAAAAAACTTCCAGTAAACCAATACAAGATTTCCGAAATTATTATCTTTACCCTCTTTACTGCGATAAGAGTTTGAGCTGTTCCTTCATCCACGTCTATAATGCACGTGTCTTTGTATTTACCCCCGCCGACGTTCACGTCAGCAAAGAACAGATTCACGCGCTTGTCTATGATGTGAAGAGCGGAAAATGGTTGCGCAAATGGCGCTCCTTTCCGAATATGATCTATGACCGCTGCCGGATTCAGCGCAGCCAGCGCTTCCAGCAGCTGCTGCGCTTCCGCGCGCGGTACAGCCACCTGACCTTTCTGAACCGCCCGCTGCGCAATAAATGGACGGTGCATCAGACCTTTTCGCAGCGGAGCCGCTTCCGGAAGCATATGCCGGAAACGCTGCTGTACCAGTCCTCTGCTGACCTCCACCGGATGCTGAAATCTAGTCCAGTCGTCTATGTCAAACCGGTCAACGGCACCGGCGGACGCGGGATCCTGCGGATCGAACGTCAGGGCCAAGACAAATCTCTCTACGATATCCAGGGACGCCGCCAGAGCCGGCAGATTATCGCGCCACGGAAGGTTTCGCTTACCCGCCTGGATTCTATTGTGCGCCAGTGGTGCCTCGGCGGACGCTTTCTGGTGCAGCAGGGCATCCCGCTGCGCCTGCCAAGCGGACGTTACCATGACTACCGCATGCTTGTGCAAAAGAACGGCCACGGTGCCTGGGAGCTGACCGGCATGGCCGGCCGGGTGGGTGCCGCCCGCAGCGTCACCTCGAACCTGCATGGCGGCGGTCACGCCATCCGTGCCGAGATTCTGCTGAAGCAATGGCTCGGGAGTGAAGACAAAGCTGATAAAGCGGTGAAGACCGCAGAGAAACTGGGCCTCGACGCTGCCGCTTATCTGGAGGAGAGCTTCGGTGCCCTCTGCGAACTGGCGCTGGATCTCGCCATTGACCGCGAGGGCCGAATCTACGTACTGGAGGTAAATCCCAAGCCTGCCCGCGAGGTCTTCGCCCGCTCCGGCGACAGCGGGACTTACCGCAAAGCGCTGGTCCGTCCGCTGGAGTATGCGATGTGGGTGTATAAGAACAAGAATACGCCGAGTTCGGTGAAGACGGTTGAGGAATAGAACAAAGTAAGATGAAGGTAACAGAGAAGATCAAAATGACCAATAAACCACAACCCATTAGGCAAGTTGTTTATTGGTCATTTAATTTTCAATATTACAGTAAAGATAATAAGTTATTTTGTTATTGTGAATATAACCCCCGCCCAAACGAAGCACAATATTCAACATTGATAACCAAATTCCCAGTCCTGCAAAGGCACTAAATATGAGGGATACTATGATTTCCTCCAAGCTTTATGTTCTCTGAAGTTCTTAAAATTCAGAAATAAATGGTATTACTAATTGACAAACAACCGCCCCTTCTCAAGTCTGCAGAAGGAGCGGTTATTTTGTAGATTGCGCTATTAAGCCTAATATCTATATAAGGGTGAAGCCGTCGGGAGAAGCCAACTTTGTTCCATGATAATTTGGGGCAGCCCCCTTCTCTTCTCGGTCCTTTCTGAATAGATAATCATCTGTTCCGTTGTGCCAACAGTTTTAGCAGAACCGTCACCGCCTCAGCTCTTGTCGCAGAGTCTTGCGGGGCAAACTCGTTATCCCCTCTCCCTTGTACGATTCCCGCTCGCTTCACGAATTCTACGCTGGCTTTCGCCCACGCCGGAATATTCTTATCGTCAGCGAAGCTGGTGGTCCGCTTGACTTCGGCAGACTTACCCAGGACTTTAGCGAGCATGACTGCCATTTCGGCACGGGTTATTTCCGCATTCGGATGGAAACCGCCGTCTCCATAGCCATTAATAATGCCTGCTTGCACCGCGTGTGCAATTGCTGTCTTCGCCCATACTCCAATTGTGTCTGTATCTGTGAAAGTTAGATCCGCTGCTGCTCCTTGCGGTTTCAGCACATTCATTAGCATCACCGCGAATTCCGCACGGGTTACCGTTTGATTCGGTTGGAACTTTCCGTCTGTGTAACCTTTAACCATTCCCATGTTCACCGCTTGCTGAATACTGGCCTCTGCCCAGTGCCCCGCGATATCACTGAAGTTCATTACCGTGGTTGTGTCCGTTACAGGTTCTGTGACTGGCAATCCCGTCACTTCGTCTACACTGAGCACAGCGTATTTCCCGAAATGATTCACTTCTACCATGATGTGATTCCCTTCGATCTTGCCTCCTGTTAATTCAACCCAGGCTTTCTTTACTTCGTCATAATAGAACACTGCTGCCTTTTGGTTACTTTTCACAAGGATTGGATCGAACGTAAGGTTCAACGTTACCGGTTTGTTGAAGTCCTCCGAGAAGTTTTTGGTAATCTCGTATACAGGGCTGAGCAGAATCTCGTTATTCGTGAACAGAACTTGAGGGCCCAGCACCTTTTCGATGGATACTATCAGTTCTTTAGATGCCGCTCCAGCGGGTATAGAGATCTTAACGGCGTCCTCGAAGCTAACCTCGCCCGCTTGGTTTACGGGAAGCGTTAAAGTACCATTCGTGCTGGTAACGATGATGTTGGTGGGTAGCGTGAAGGTACTGCCAGAGCCCGTATGGCTACCAGTGTCGGTATCAGTGCTAATAGGTGCTGTCGCCGGGAATCCGGCGGTCACAATACCTGAGTCCGCTGCATTCGTTGTGGTTGCCCCACCTACGGTGAAGAAATTAGCAGGCACTCCCGTTAAGGTATATCCTGGTTTAGGCGTGATTGTGATCGTAGCCGCGTAAGCTGTTCCTGGAACAAATAACGTCGTCGTAGGCGACCAGCTAACCGTTGCTGTATAATCTGGCGAATACGTTACCGTTGTTACTGGCGTTGCCCCGGTTACTGGGGCTGTTACACCAGCTATCCCTGCTGTTGAAATGGGGACGATTGTCACGGGTACTTCTGTGACAGGCGCCGCTGCGGTCGCCGGAAATTCGGCAGTTACAATGCCTGAATCCGCTGCATTCGTCGTGGTTGCTCCAGCTACGGAGAAGAAATATGCAGGCACTCCCGTTAAAGTATATCCTGCCTTGGGGTTAATTGTAATGGTTGCCGTGTAGGCTGTTTCTGGGTCAAATAATGTCGTCGCTGGCGACCAGCTAACCGTCGCGGAGTATTCTGCTGAATACGTTACGGCAGTTACTGGCGTTGCCCCGGCTACTGGTGCTGTTACTCCCGCTATTGCTCCTGTTGCGATAGGTATAGCGGCCGTTGCCGGGAATACCGCGGTCACAACCCCCGAATCCGCTGCATTCGTTGTTGTTGCTCCGGCTACGGTGAAGAAGTCTTTAGCCACTCCCGCCAAGGTAAATCCGGGCTTAGGTGTAAGACTTATCGTTGCCGTGTAGCTTGCTGCTCCGGCAAAGGCTGCATCTGCCGGGGTCCAGGCTATTGACGCCGTATATTCTGCAGTGTCCGCTATCGATGTTATCGGCGTTGCTCCTGCGACTGGTGCGGTTACTCCCCCTATCGCTCCTGTTGCGATAGGTATAGCCGCCGTTGCCGGGAATACCGCGGTCACAACCCCCGAATCCGCTGCATTCGTCGTGGTTGCTCCGGCTACGGTAAAGAAGTCTTTAACCACTCCTGCTAAGGTATAACCCGGCTTTGGTGTAAGGCTTATTGTTGCCGTGTAGCTTGCTGCTCCAGCAAAGGTTGCATCTGACGGAGACCAGGCTATTGAGGCTGTATATTCTGTTGCGTCCGGCAATGTCGCAACTGGTGTTGTCCCTGTTACCGGCACTGTTACCCCCGCTATTGCTCCTGTTGCGATAGGTATAGCCGCCGTTGACGGGAATACCGCGGTCACAACCCCCGAATCCGCTGCATTCGTCGTTGTTGCTCCGGCTACCTTGAAGAAGTCTTTCGCCACTCCTGCCAAGGTAAATCCGGGCTTAGGCGTTAGGCGAATTGTAGCCGTGTAGCTTGCTGCTCCGGCAAAGGCTGCATCTGCCGGGGTCCAGGCTATCGCCGCCGTATATTCTGCTGTGTCCGCTATCGATGTTTTCGGAGTTGCTCCTGCGACTGGTGCGGTTACCCCCGCTATCGCTCCTGTTGCGATAGGTATAGCCGCCGTTGCCGGGAATACCGCGGTCACAACCCCCGAATCCGCTGCATTCGTTGTTGTTGCTCCGGCTACCTTGAAGAAGTCTTTCGCCACTCCTGCTACAGTAAATCCGGGTGTAGGTGTTAGGTTAATCGTCGCCGTATAGTTTGCTGCTCCGGCAAAAGCTGCATCTGCCGGGGTCCAGGTTATCGCCGCCGTATATTCTGCTGCGTCTGGCAATGTCACAACTGGTGTTGCCCCTGCTACCGGCACTGTCACTCCAGCAATCCCCGCTTCAGTGATAGGTACTACGGTTTTTGGAAACACTGCGGTTACAACACCTGAACCCGCTGCATTCGTAGTTGATATTGCTCCGGCTACCGTAAAGAAATTCTCAGGAATACCTGTTAATGTATGAAAAGCGTCAGGAGTAATTGTAATCGTAGCTGTATAAGCCGTTCCTCCAGCAAATTCTGTAGTCGTTGGTGACCAGCTAATTGTTGATGTATATTCTGCCGAAGCTGTTATGGTTGATACTGGCACTGCGCCTGTTACTGGTACAGTTACTCCAACTATCGCTGCTGCGATGTTGTTGATTGGTCCACCACGATTCGCATCGTAACCAACTAAACCACCCACATAGCTTGATCCAGTCACACCAGTCACACTTCCTGTGGCGTAACTGTTGTTGATAGTTCCTTTGTAGTTTATTCCCACCAATCCGCCTACATATTGATGTCCATTCACATTTCCCGTGGCGTAACTATTGCTGATAGTTCCGTAGGAGCTTTGTCCCGCCAATCCGCCCACAACAGCCCAACCTTTCACTTCAACATTTTCCAGTTTCATATCGGTAATACTCCCATCAAATGATGCGAACAATCCAGAAAATCCATTAAAGTCTGCTTTTCTATCAATCTTCAAATTTGTGATTTTAAATCCATTGCCGTCGATGTTTCCATGAAAATTATTAGCACCGTTTTCATCGATTTGCCCTATTGGTACCCAGTTCACGTAACTGCTCAAATCAATATCCGCTGTCTGCTTAAAATAAAGACCCGGACCCAAATAATTCCTAACCTCATTCAGCTGATCGGCCGTTGCGATCTGATAAGGATCACTTGCTGTACCCGTTCCTCCAGCGAAGCTTACCGAAGCATGAGCCGTCCCCCCGCTAGGTACAATAACTCCTGAGATCCCACCCAATACCATTAACAACACTAGGAAGATCGACAATCCTTTTTTATACACCCTATCCATCGCATTCTCTCCTCCACAACTTCTCAACTTCATATATTTCTCACAAATAATTCCGATCTTCAAGCTCCATTGTGTCATTATTCATTGTGTTCATCCCACTATAAACTTTTCTGCGCAAAAAAGTACCTCCCCATTTGGGGAGGTACGCATAAATATTTATTAATTAAACTAAAATCCTTAATTCTTTGGCTCGCTGCAGAGCATGTACCCGATTGTTCGCTTCAAGCTTTCTGTACACATTCCGAATATGAAACTTTACGGTTTCACCTGTGATGTGTAGATCTGACGCAATCTGCTTATTCGTCAATCCACGTGCAATCAATACCAGAACCTTCGTTTCCTGATCGGTCAGTATTTCTTTACGAGGCTGTTCGATTTGGAAGCTGTCTTGGCTCGTGACCTGCATAGCCTGAAGCAGTTGCTGTACATAACCAAAAGTAACAAGCTGCGCATCTCCCAAGTAACTGCCTTGCAACCTCTTTCCATAAACCGATAGCAGCTCTGCCATCATAGGACCTTCATCTAAAAAGCTGCGAATATATCCCTCCGGCTCTGCTAAGTGTAGGGCTGTCTCTAACTGAAGGAGTGCTGCCTCCGTTTGACCAGAGCGCTTAAGCGCCATACTGTGCAAAATAATGACCTGAATACGATCCCGCAGACGGTCTTCCTTATCCGACATGCGATTTAACCGTTCCAGCAAGTTCAGTGCTTCATCCATCCGCTCACAAGCAACAAGTACTCTGGCATAAGCAAGATATTCTGCAACCCGGTTTAGCGAAACCTCATCCGTATGCACCATACCAGATCTTTGCAGCCAGTCCTCAGCTTCTTGTAGCGAGCCTTGCCGCAGGGACAGACAGGCCTGTTCCGCTTCAATTCTGAGCATAAATAATTCGTAATCTGGAGAGTTGATCTGCGATTTCAACCCGGTCAGCAGCGCAGTGGCCCGTTTAGGATTGCCTATGGCTTGTTGAATCCTTGAAGCGCTAATGGAAATTTGGATCATAATCCGCGCAAAAGGCTGCATATCCTGACGTCCGAGCACCATCGCAGCATACATCTCAGCTTCTTCCAGCCGGTTCCACTCGTATAACAGCTTGCTGTAGGAAGCACACAAGAATCCGAGAAAAGGATATTCCTGCTTGTTGTGCCACACGGTGATCCATTTGGGCAGGAATGCATCCGCTGCATGAAGATCATTGATATGGGCCAGCAGATCGTCAAACGAATCAAATCCCTGGTATCTGTTGCGCCCCACCGTTTGAAAGAAACTGCCTTCCGGCATATACTGTTCAACCAGCCCGAAGTAGTCTGACGTTCGTTCCAAATCTTTTTGCAGATAGGAGGTAATCGCATGGAAAAAGTAGATATTGCCCATGGCCTGCTTCCATTCCGCATCCGTTGCTTTGCCCTCCAGAGCTTGAAACCGGATGGTAGCTTGTTCCACTCTGTGAAAAGCTGCCGTCCATTCTCCAACGCCTAATAAGACGGATATATAGAACAATTCGATCATGGGCTTCTCCGCAAAGGAGTCGGCCGGCAAGACAGAGACCCAACGGATCAATACAACACTTTTCGTCTGAACTAACTTATGTAGATTTTTCTCAATCAAGCGGACAGCATCTGAAAACTGTTTTCCCTCTAAGTAATGTTCCACCGCTTCTTCGTCAAATCCTTGACTCTCCAGCCACTTCGCCGCACGAACATGCGCCTGCACCCATTGATCCGGGTCTGTTCTGAACAATAGCTGTTGTAAGAAATCCGAGAGCAAGTGATGATACCTATACCATTTCCGATGATCATCCAAAGGGACAATGAATAAATTCATTTGCTCTAATGTTTCCAATTGCGCTTGACCATTCATCTGACCGGTAACGGCCCGGCATAAGGATGCGTTCATGCGATTCAAGATGGATGTTTGCAATAAAAAAGCACGGGTCTGCTCCGGTTGATGGTGAAATACCTCTTGCAGCAAATAGTCGGAGATATGATGCTGATGACCGCTGAACTGCTGAAGGCTATCCGTAATATTGTCACTTTGTTTCAAGGAAAGGGCTGCCAGCTGCAAGCCGCTGATCCAGCCTTCCGTCTGCTGGAACAACATCTTCACTTGCTCTGGGGATAAGCCTAAATCGGTCGTTTCGCGAAAAAATACCAGTCCTTCGTCCAATTGAAACCGCAAATCCTGCATTTTAATCTGATGTAATTCACCTTTGGCCAACAGCCTGGCGGTAGGTATGGACAGATCCGTACGACTTGCAATATAGAGATGAATATGAGGTGGTAAATGCTCTAGCAGATAGATCATGGACCGATGGATAGAGGGAAGTTCAATGACATGATAATCATCAAGAATAATGACCAGATCGTGGGGGAAGCCGTTCAACTCATTCAAGAGTTCTGTGATGGCAGGCTCCGAGGAGATTGAAGGCCCACCATCAAGCAGGGATTGCACCGCTAAGCCGAACCCGGGTACTCTTTCCTGGATGGAAGCAGTGATGTAACTCCAGAACTGAATCCAATCATTATCCTGTGAGTCCAGCGAAACCCAGGCCACATCGCTATCGCATTGCTTCACCCATTCACTTAACACCGTTGTTTTCCCGTAACCCGCCTGCGCGGAAACCAGCGTCAATTTGGCTTCTCTTCCTTCATTCAGCTTATGAATCAGCCTCGGCCGGGCTACCAGAGATTTACGCACATGGGGGATATGAAGTTTAGTATGGACCAACAATAAATATCCCTCCGTATATTTAAAATAAAATAATAAAAGATATGCTGATAATCGCTATAAGTAAGCATGTCTCTTCAATCTCCAATTATATCAGATAAGATACATATAAAATATGGACTCAATCTCTACATTAGCGGTTGATATATTCACCCCAGGAAAGTATCACGCAGGTTAAACCGCCTCTCGACGCTGCCGCTTATCTGGAGGAGAGCTTCGGTGCCCTCTGCGAGCTGGCGCTGGATCTCGCCATTGACCGCGAGGGCCGCATCTACGTGCTGGAGGTCAATCCCAAGCCTGCCCGCGAGGTCTTCGCCCGCTCCGGCGACAGCGGGACTTACCGCAAAGCGCTGATCCGCCCGCTGGAGTATGCGATGTGGGTGTATAAGAACAAGAATACGCCGAGTTCGGTGAAGACGGTTGAGGAATGAAAAATACTGCCTAATAATAAAGCACCGCCCTGCATGTGCGGAGGGGCGGTGCTTAGTCCTTTTCTTCCACCGAATCGGACTCTTTATAGATTTGCGAATATGTAAATTATGGATGAAAAATAAACGATTATACTGGCCATATATAAGATGCGCTGTTTTCGCCTTTTGGACCAGAAAATGATCAGATAAAAAATGCCTAGAATGAGTAGTAAACCTAGTAAGGATCTATATAGATCAAAAGGATTATTATCACCAAACCCCTCTCCAGTACTAAACGCAATGACTATTATAAATTCACAGGTGATCCTTCCTAACACTGGAATTAACAAAAAAAGAAAACATCTTATAAGAAATGAAGAAACTTTATACACCATTAGCCTCCTCTCCTCTATCACTATTTCATAAACCCTATTTCTTGAAGGACAGTCCCTTTGCGGTGTCTGGAAGGTATAAATTTCATAATTATGAACAAATTAACCACATAGCCGGAGTGGCTCAGCCTCGGATTCTGTCTACTTTTATCAATTATTAGCTTATCGTTGAACGGAGTGAGTACAAGATGCTTAAACGGTGGATGAAAAAAGTTTTTATACAGAACCAAAGACAGAACCAAGATATCGAAAAAACCAAGAAGCAACAAACGGCTCGTGCGATCCTTCCCTCATTACCTCATACTCTACTCCTGCTTAAGGAGCAGTTCGGCCAAAGTCCTGACTTTATATTCCGCACCCTCTCCGGGGAACCGAGTGATGAATCCGGGATGGTCGTCTGTTACTTTGAAGGTTTAACAGATCAGAGATTATTGACAAGTGTATTCGAAAGTTTAATCCAAGAGGCTTCTGCCAATAATCCATTGACAACGAACCCTAATCTGCTCGCTTCCCGTTTACTCGAAAGGCTGCCTTCCGGGAACATTCAAATGATCCATACGGAAGATCAGCTCTTTACAGAAATCCTTTCCGGGAGCGTAGTGATTATAATTAACAACTGTCCGTTTTCTCTAGCGGTTATGATCTCTGGTGGGGTTAGACGCAGTGTGGAAGAACCTACCTCCCAAACCGTAGTCAGAGGTCCCAAAGAAGGATTCAACGAGGATATCTCCACTAACATTGCATTGATCCGAAGAAAAATCAAGTCACCCCGGCTCAAATTTGAATCTCACGATATCGGCCAACTCACGCATACCAAAGTAGTGCTGGCCTATATTGAAGATGTTGCTAACCCTGACGTGGTGAAAGAAATCACTTCGAGGCTGCAGTCTATTGATACCGACAGCATACTTGAAAGCGGCTATATCGAAGAGTTTATCCAAGATGCCCCCTTGTCACCTTTTCCTATGATGATTGACACGGAACGGCCTGATACCGTAGCCGGAAGTCTCTTGGATGGGCAAGTAGCAGTGCTCGTGGATGGTACTCCTTTCGCTCTAATTGCGCCAGTCACTTTTTTTAATTTCTTTCAGACGTCCGAAGATTATTATCAACGGTACGATATTTCCACTTTTCTGCGTTGTCTGCGACTAGTGGCTTTCCTCGTCTCTTTGCTCCTTCCATCTTTATATATTGCCCTGACTACCTTCCAGCAGGAAATGATTCCCACTACGCTCCTAATCTCACTTGCAGCACAACGGGAAGGCACTCCTTTTCCTGCCTTGGTAGAAACGCTCATCATGGAAATCACATTTGAAGTGATTCGTGAAGCCGGAATCCGGATGCCCAGGGTTATTGGGCCGGCTATTTCTATTGTGGGTGCCCTGGTTATCGGACAAGCCGCGGTCCAGGCAGGACTTGTATCCGCTGCAATTGTTATCGTGGTCTCTTTTACGGCGATCTCAAATTTTGTAGTTCCGTATTTTAGTATGTCCTCAGCCATTCGGCTTCTTCGCTTTGCCCTCATGTTTCTGGCAGGTTTTCTTGGATTATTCGGTATTTTAGCCGGGCTGATCCCTCTTTTAGCTCATCTGCTCTCACTGAAATCCTTTGGCATTGATTATTTAATGCCTTACAGTCCTTTTTTCAAATCCAATATGAAGGACCTGGTCATACGGGCTCCATGGTGGGCTATGAAGACAAGACCTAATGTCAAATCCAGCAAAAACAGAATTAGACAAGCCCCTCATCAGTTCCCAAAAGGGACCAGCAATAAATTGGACAACATGAAAGAGCCAGAACAATGAAGAGGTGATCGATATGCGTCGTTTAACATGTGTTCTTCTACTATCTATTCTTATATTACTGGGCAGTGGATGCGGTAACCGTACAGAGTTGAATGAATTAGGCATAACAACAGCAACAGGTTTTGACGGCGAAACAGGAGATTGGACAGTTACCTACCAGATCATGAATCCATCGGCATTATCCAATAGCAGCGGGTCATCTGGCGCCGGCGGTTCACAATCTCCCGTTCATACCTTCAGTACACACGGCAAAACCATAAGAGCAGCTGTGGCTGTAAGTAATCTGGAAAATCCGAGAAGACTTTATTTTGCCCATAACAATGTAATGCTGATTGGAAAAAAAACCGCGGAGCAGGGGATCGATGAAATAATGGACACTTACTACCGTAATCCGGACGCACGGGAAACGGTGAGGGTGCTTATCGTCGAGGGGAAGGCACGGGATTTTTTGAAAAAGCTAGATCCGCCGGAAAAGATACCCGGACAGGCATTATCTGAAATTTTGAAAAAAAACACTCAATTTGCATCCTTTTACCCTTCCATTACACTTCATGAGCTGGCACTAAAAATCACTTCAGACAGTGCTGCGGCCGGGGTTCCGACCTTGGCATTAACGGGAGAAGAGGATGTGAAAATGAATTCCACAGATATTTTCAATCAAACCTCTACAAAAGGAAAAATGAAGATATCGGGCTTATCGGTGTTCCGAAAATCCAAAATGATCGATGTAATTCACCAGCAAGAGAGCTTAGGTATTTCCTGGCTAAACAATCAGATTGATTTGACAACATTAACTACCCTGGATAGCCAGCCCAGACCATCGGCAATTCTTATCCAGAAAGCAAAAGTCAAGGTATCTCCCGTACTAGATAAAAATAATAATTTCACTTTAATGGTAAATGCTAAAGTCAGTGGCGAACTGCAGTCAACCCTCTCTAAGGAGGACATAACATCAATGTATGGTCTGGAGAAGTTACAACTCCAAGCGGAGGAGCTAATCGAAGCTCAAATGAGAGAAGGTTGGAAATCTGTTCAGCGAATGAAGATTGATCTGATCGGGATCGCTGACAAAATACACAGGAAATATCCAAAAGAGTGGAAACAATTAAAAAACTCTTGGCCCGATGAGTTAGCTAATATGAATTTGCAAATCAAGGTAAATGTAAATATAAAGCGGGTAGGTCTTCTGCAAAACTCCTTTGGTGATTTACTGAAGTCTGAATAATGAGAGTCTGTAAAATATATTGTGTAAACTCTCAAACCCATTAAAATGGAAGTAAGAGAAAGGTTGGGGAGAACACATGGGACTTTGGACAAAACAGCAGTTACGGGAATTTATTAAGGAAAACAATTTGGTAAGCGCACAGGATGCGCAGAATGCTCTAAAAGATCTATTTGCGGAGACAATTCAGGAGATGCTAGAAGCCGAAATGGATACTCACTTAGGCTACGGAAAGCATGAAGTGAAAGCGAAGCTCACGCCAAACAGCCGCAATGGAAAGAGCCGTAAAACGGTCGTCAGTGAGTACGGTGAACAGGAAATCGCTATCCCCCGGGACCGTCTGGGTGAGTTTGAGCCACTTGTCGTCAAGAAGCATCAGTCGAACGTAACGGGCATCGAAGAACAGATCATTGCCCTGTATGCCAAAGGTGTCAGTACAAGAGAAATCCAGGATCATCTAGGGCAGATGTATGGCATTGAAGTCTCTCCTACGCTCATTTCCAATGTCACGAACAAGATTGTTCCTCTCATTAAAGAATGGCAGAACCGGCCTCTACAAGGCGTCTACGCGGTCGTCTATCTGGATGCCATCCACTTTAAAGTGAAACAAGACGGGGCCATTATCAACAAGGCCGCCTACATGGTCATTGGCATTGATTTGGACGGAAACAAAGATGTGCTGGGCATGTGGATCGGGGAGAACGAGTCCTCCAAGTTCTGGCTTAGCGTGCTGAATGAGCTGAAGAACCGCGGGGTTCTGGACATTCTCATTATCTGCGTGGACAACCTGTCTGGGTTCTCTCAAGCGATTGCAGCCTGCTACCCCCAAACTGAAATCCAGAAGTGTATTATTCACCAGATCCGCAGCTCCACACGGTACGTGTCTTACAAGGACATTAAGAAGGTAACCGCCGACTTAAAGCCTATATACAAGGCTGCTACCGAGGAAGGTTCCTTGCTTGAACTCGACCGTTTTGAGGAAGTCTGGGGAGCGAAATACCCCCTCATTATACGTTCCTGGCGGACCAACTGGGACGAACTCGCTACCTTTTTCAAGTACCCGCCTGAGATCCGCAAACTCATCTACACCACAAATATGATCGAGAGTTACCACCGTCAGCTTCGTAAAGTGACGAAGGGAAAAAGCATCTTTCCCACAGATGAGGCTTTGCTCAAAATGCTCTATCTGGCCACCGTCGATGTTACCCGGAAATGGACGGGGCGTGTCCAAAACTGGGGGCAAATGCTACTTCAGCTCTCGGTCTTTTTTCCCGATCGGGTCGGTCAACACTTGCGTTAGATTCGCGACTTCCCCCTCGGGGGAATCTGTGCTTAAAAGAGTTTACACAAAATTATTGACAGACCCAATAATGAATGTAATCCATATCCGATAAGGGGTTGAGTAAAGCTTATGAGCAAGTATACCCTTCGCGTATCCGAATTGGTGATATGCCTCTCCTTATTTGAGGTAGGGAGCACTACTTTATTTTTCCTGGGTAGTGAAGCGAAACAAGATGCATGGCTGGCAATGCTTATTGGTGCCTTCGCGGGTCTGCTCCTGCTTATTCTTCATCTGTCCATTTACAATCAAGAGCCGAATCTGGATTTGTTCCAGCTTTTTCGAAGATATATGGGGAAATACCTGGGCTCCCTTCTGAATTTCATGTTTGTAGGTTATTTCGCATATGAGGCTTCAAGGAATCTACGTGATTTAGGAGAAGTCACTTTATTGACCCTCCTAAACCAGACTCCATTATGGATTGTTTCCTTAATTGCCATCCTGGTGGAGTCTAACACGATTCGTTACGGGTATAAGGTGTTCTTTGGGATGTGTATGATACTCTTCCCTGGAATGGTGTTTGGGTATACCATCATCAGTATCATCATTCCGGCCGCCGGCTTGCTCCACTTGGAGTATTTATTCCCGATTCTGGAAAACGGCTGGATTCCTGCCTTCAAGGCCGCGATTCCGGAGATTATCTCCTTTCCGTTTGGGCAAGTTGTGTTATTCCTTGTCTTCTATCCACACGCGCGGAAAGCAAAAAATCTTCGCAAAGCTGTAATAACGGTCTATATCCTTACAGCCATATCACTGACATTCCTCAATCAATTAACCGTATTGGTGATGGGCCACAAATTAGCATCATTCAGTACTCTTCCACTGCTCGAATCCGTACAATTAATCCGGTTGGCAGAGGTGTTTGAACGTATGGATGCTCTTTTTATCCTGCTGTTTTTTCTGGGTTTAGGCATTAAAATTGCTTTGTTTTTCCACGGTGCAGTCATCGGGCTCGAAAGAATCACAGGCGTTTCCTTTAAAAAGTGGGTGCTGCCTTTGGCTGCAGTGATTTATGGAATTTCCTTTTTGTCTCCAAATTACACCCACCACATTATAGTCGGACGCGAAGTAACCTTAAATACGTCTTCACCTTTTTTTCAAATCGTACTGCCTTTAATTCTATTTGTAGTGATGAAAATAACCAAAAAATGGCGGAAAAATCAAAAGAAGCCGCCCAAGCCTTTTGATAGCTAGGGGCAGCCTTCTTTGCTGATAGAATCTTCCCAAATAGCGCGTTTCTACTCCAGCATACAGATTCAGCATTCTGCTGCCGAAATAATGAATAGGAAGCTAAGAAGCTAACTACATAATGGTTTAAAGAAGGTGAATTATGCTGAAGGATCAATCGTTTATTCATGTAGTGGATGAGCTGCTTGTGCATTCAAACATCCAGGTCCAGGTGAAAATCGAAGCCTGCTTCCCCGGAAAAAGACTGGTTGGCGGCAAATATCATATGGGCAGTCACACCGTTTACCTATATAAAGAAGATATTATAGAGCAATGCGTCCGTCTGTTCGGGTCCCTGGACCGGCTGGAGGAATATATTGCGGTCATCTTTGCCCATGAACTTGGCCATTCGGAAGACCAAAGGCTGCAAGAGCTTGCCTTTCTTCTGGGCGAAGCCCTTACAGAAAGGGAACAGACGGAGATCAGTTTGACCATAGAAGAAAACGCATGGCATTATGCCCAGTGTCTGTTGAGTCATTATGACCCGCTTTTTATTGAACATATTATTGAACAATCCCTGTCGGGTTATCACCAGAGGCTCCAGACTAATATTGCCTAGACAGCCCTATAGTCAGGGAGACCACCATAAGATCCCAGAATGCTCAAGCTTTCTTCCTGAATATCCACTGTACACTAATGCCAACAGAGATCATCAGGAGAAGTAAGAATAGAATAAAGCCTACAAAAGGTATATTAACAAACGCAGTTAAGATAGCTGCACCAACCAGTACTTTCATCCAGTCAGACAATGGCTTATCCCCGTGAAATAGCTCACCGATTCGAAAACTTACTACTGTCGTTCCAAATGCCAAAGTAATCAGCATCAATAGAAGAAGCAGAATAATAAACGGGATACCGATTACAGTGACCAATAGAAGTGCACTTAATGCAGCGAGGATCAAAGTGCCAAAGAATCCGATAAGCAGCAGTCTTGTGAGGGATGCCAGAGGATACCGGTCCGTAAATGCGGCTATTTTTTGTTTACCGGCTATCCTGAAGAGAACTGGGATCAAGATCATTAGCAGACCTGCGGCGAGCTGCAGCACCCATACCCCCAGTGCAATCCCCCCTCCGATCAGCAGGCTGTTTTGAGTGGAGTTGTCCATGGAAATGTTATAAATGTCATCACCCAGCACCGCTCCCGGATCCTGCTTGACCAGACCTCCGATTACAACAACCAGACCTTTAATATCAGCGGTATTGCCCAAATGGAGATCTCCGTTCACCACAACCGCCACACCCGTCACCTGGCCAAAAATCTCAGCATTGCCTCCCACCACATAGACATCATCTACGGTTTGTCCTATAGGTACGGATGTATTCTGATGCTCAAAGATGCTCTTGGCGGATGCCATACCGGGAATGAGGAGCATGAGGAGCGCACAGCAACATAACGTATAAAAGATCTTTCTCAAGTATTTCATCCCTTTCAACTGGTTGACGTTTGAAGCAGGCGCCGCAGTGAGTATACAGAAGCCGTAATGATCCCTAAGGACAGTATAACCGTCAATCCGGATAAGACAGGCACACCTGACAGGAGATGCGATCCCATATATACCATGGCAAGCATCAATTTCAAGAATCCATGCAGCACTTTTGCGAAGATCGAGCCGGCGGCGAACCAGAGAATAACAAGAGACACGAAAGCTGCAATTGGAACCAGAAGCCAGCCCCTTTCTGACGTTGCCTGTTCCTTTTTGCCTGAGAGCGTCTGTAATACACGTATTTCCAGATTCTCCGGTTCTTGAATCTCCCCGAATGCATGAACGACGGTACTCTGTACCGATAATAATTCTTCCAGCAGGAGCTGACAGGACTCGCAGTTCTCCAGATGGGATTCGACCTGTCGCCGCTCCTCATCTGTTAATTCATCATCCATATAAGCTGACAGCTGATCCTCCAAATGACAGGTCATTCCTGGTCCTCCTCTGCTAATTCTCTGCGCAATGACATCCGTGCCGCGAATAATCTTGACTTCACTGTTCCGATGGGGACATTCAGCAGAGAAGCAATTTCTTCATATTTATAACCTTGAACATCATGTAAAAGAATGACCTCCCGATGGTCAACGGACAGCCTGCCTAAGCTCTCCTCTACAGACAACCTGGCAACCGGATCAGATATGCCTGAATCCTCTATGCGCTCATTAGGCTCATCTCTGAATTCCTGCTCTTTGTTATTCTTTTTGAGCCGGTCTTTGCACAGATTGGATACAATGGTCATCATCCACGATGAGAACGCATATTCATTATCCAGGCCGGACAAGGAATAGAAAGCTTTGACGAATGCCTCCTGGGAGACATCTTCCGCATCCATCCGATTGGTTAACATACCAACCGCATAACGGTATACATGGCCTTTGTATCTCCGGACCAGCTCAGCAAACGCCTCCTGATCCCCGCCCCTGGCCAGATGAATAATATGATATAGCTCAGCATCAACCACTTGAGTTCAACTCCTACCGAAACGGCAGCTTTGTCACTATCATGCCATAACTGAATTCGATTCGTAAATCATTCCCTGGAGGATCAGACGGCACTCCTATGATTGGTATGGAGCATTCTGAGGATCTCAAGCAGGAGTATGTTCAGACTGATCCAGACTCCGCCAAAGACATATCCGGCAACCACATCACTGGGAAATTGTACTTGAAGATATATCCGGCTGACTCCAATCAGAAGACATACGAATAATACAGCTGTAATGACCGCAACCCGGACAAGCTTATTCTTATAATGGCGGAGGATGAAGAATGCAGAGAACCCGCACACTGTGATTGAGGTTAGGGTCTCCTCACTGGGAAATGTATTAAACAATTGGAATCCGGCAGCAACAGGACCCGGACGATGAAACAAGCGACGCAAGCCGTCGTCAAGCCATTCTCCCCCAATGACGACCCAGAACAAAAAGCTAAGCTCCAGCAGTTTGTCGCGGACACCTGCAGCGATCCAGATAGCAGTTACAGCGATCAAAGGACCATATAGGTAAACCGTTCCAAGCTGGGTGAAAAGATTCATGAGAGGGTGCCATTCGGGTCCAAAAAGGGTGTGGACAATGTAACTGGCAACCTCATCAAATTGATTAAATTCATGGGCCAGGAAGTCCTGAATCAAGCCTAGCATCAAGGAAACAAATAGGACCAGGGCTGTAAAAGAAGACAGTACCAGAAATCTGACTTTGCCCAGAGAATGAAACCGACGTATACCTCTGGTAAGCAGAACGATCGAAGCTGTCAGCAGCCGTTGTCTGTATTTCTTCAACACATAGATCATCACAGTCAACAAAAGTGAAGCTATCGCAAAAATGATCATATAGCGGTTTACACTTTGGTGATAGACTTCCCATTTGGGTCCGAGGATTCTTCCAAGTGTAATGAACAAGCTGACCCAAAAAATCGCGCCGGAATAGGCATAAAGCGCATATTTTCGGAAGGGCATACGGGTTGCGCCGCAGAAATATCCTGTAATATGTCTGACCCCGGGTATGAAATAGGCAATAAACAGCAGCTTGTCACCATATTTCTCAAACCACACATTCATTCTTCCCAGCTGCTCTTCACCCAAATGAACACGATGTCCATGCTTCTGCAGGAATGGCTGACTCAGCCTGTACCCGATCCAGTAGGAAAGCGTAATGCCGGCGGTTACACCGGCACTCGCAGTAATAATACTGAGCACAAAATTCAGTTTCCCTTCAAATACGAACAATCCCGTATAGCTCATCATCATTTCACCCGGAAGAGGCAATGCGAGCATTTCAAGAAATAAGGCCGTAAATATTAGAGCATATCCATACTGTTCAAGCCAGGTGGTGATACTCATTGAAACCCCTCCTCTTCCTTATAGTGTGTACTTCTCCATTAACAATTAGACCGTTTCTCCATTCGCCGAGCCGCCAGCATTCCGGGCTGCTTTGCCCTGCATCCATTCATAGATAATCGGGATGACCACAAAGCTGTTAAGGGTGGAGGTAATCATCCCTCCGATCACTACAATGCCCAATACCTGGGAGATGACTGTATCGGCGCTGTGGGATAAGGCAAGGGGAATCAGGGTAAGCACTGTAGTGCCTGCTGTCATCATAATCGGCCGTACCCGGGACAGGCTTCCCTGAATTACCGAGCCCCGGAGGCTCATTCCCTCTTTACGGTTACGTTCAATGGTATCAATGAGAACTATTCCATTGGTTACTACGATACCGGTAAGCATCAATATCCCGATCAATGCGGCGAGATTCCACTGGCCATGGACCCCGTACAAGGCGATCACCACACCGGATAAGGCTAGCGGAATGCTGATCAATACGGCAAACGGTGCTTTCCAGCCCTTGAAGACAAAGCTGGTAATGAGCAGAACTAGAAGTATGGATACAACTACGGCTATAGCCATCTCTAGAACCATCTGCTTGACTTGCTGGGTAATGCCTCCAAGGGAGTAGGTCACGCCGTCCGGAAGCTGCATCTCTTTCAACGTCTGATCTACCGTATCAGACACTTTACTCATGTCACTGGAAATAATCTGTGCACTCACCACAGCGAACGGCTGGCCGTCGCGTTCCTGAATGGACGAGACCGCATCGCTTTTCTGAACGGAGGCCAATTGATCAAGCCGGTACATTTGCCCGTTGCTGCCAGCAAGTGTCTCCGCAGACAATGATGCCAGTACCTCTTCTGGCGTATAGACGGGCAATGACTTCTCATGGACAACGTTCGTTAGAACAGGATCAATATATACGTCTACCGGAAGGATACCCGTTCCTGTCGACGTCATGATATCAAAGTCCTTCCCTTTGGTCATGTACCGTTTCAGCAGGTTATTCAGATCAGCCTCTTTAATGCCCGCCTGCTGTACTTTCTCCCGATCCATGACAACGGCAAACTTCGGAATGCCGTTTGTCATATCCGTCTTCCCCGAAACACTAAGCCCCTGGATATCGACCAGTTTGGTTCGGACCTGATCAGCAGCCTTCTCAAGGGTTTGTTCATCTGCGCCCATCAGCATGATTTTGATTGTCGAATCATCGCCTGCAATGTTCTGGTTGGTTACCGTAATGGCTGCCCGGTCAGATAGGCTCGATAGATCCGATTGTAAAGCAGGTATGAATGTATTGACTGCCTTGACGTTTTTTAACTGGATAGAAAGATTGGCGACATTGGGCTGCTGAATGAATCCGCCGCCTTGGTCAAATACATCGTCAGCCTGTGGCGTGAACGAAGAACCAAAGGTAGCTGAATAGGAGGCGATTCCACCGTTGGCATGCAGAACATCCTCTACGGCTTTAACCTCCTTATCTACTTCCGATAGCGGTGTTCCTTTCGGGAGCTCCACTTTGACCGCAACCTGACCGCTGGCCGTGCTGGGCAGCAGGCTGAACGGAAGCCGTACAGCGAACAGACCGGCGACGATAAAGAGGAGGAGCGAGAGACTAATAACTATCTTTTTGTGCTTCAAAGCGTTCAAAAGAAATGGCTTCATCAAGGGTTCGAGCGTGACAGCCTGGGTCTTCGGCTCTCTCCAGCTGATAAAAGCAAAGGAAGGAATGACCAGCATGGCAACCAGGAACGATACCCCCAGTGCTATAACTACAGACCAGGCAAAGCCTGAATAAGAAGCGCCGATGATGCCGCCCACCAATGCAATCGGAACATAGACGGCAACAGTAGTCGCCGTAGAAGCGAATATAGCCGGCAGCATTTCCACTACTGCAGAAGCCAAGACGTGAAGCACAGGCTTGTCTTTATTTTCATGTACTCGACGGTAAATATTATCCAGAATTACAATGGCATCATCCACAATCCGTCCCATGGCTACAATCAGCCCGGACACAGTGAGGATGTTGAGCGTAACGCCCATCCATTTGAGCACTGCCACTGTAGCCAGCAGCGAAATAGGAAGCGATACGGCAATCAGAAGGGTGGACCGCACATTACGGAAAAAGAATAATACGCAGAGCATGGAGAACAGGCAGCCCAGCAGACCCTCACGAATCAGCCCTTTCAGGGAGTTATTCAAGTCATGCGCACGGTCCGTCAGCAAATTCATCGATACATCACTGCTTTTTACAGCGGAAATTCCGGAGACACGTTCTTTGACATGCTTAGCCACATCCGTGATGGTTGCCGTAGGTGTCTTGATGACATTAATAAGCACACTGGCTTTGCCATTGGTTCGCGAGACGGTTTTGACATCTGTCAGCGACCGGTTTACCGAGGCAACTGCCGATAAGGGGACGCTATCCCCGTCTTTATTTTTGATGGCAAGGTTGTTCAACTGCTGTTCCGTGAGATCCCAACCTTCTATTCGAATAGGAAAGGAAGCTTTGACATTGGCAATGTTGCCTTGCAGGGTGGGGAGATCCAATACAATAGATTTGTTGAAATCGTCCACGGACAGGCCGTTAGCCACCAGATCCTTCATGCGGAGTGCAACGACATATCCCTTATTCGCACCACCGACCGTCTGCACATCCGCCACTCCGGGCACGGATTTCAATTGGTTAACAATATCCGTCTGCAGAGACGATTGCAGAGTCAGATCATCGATTTGACCACTCTTCGCTGTCAGGCTATAACTTAGAATAGGAAAAGTACTTGAGGTTAAGCGGGTGACCACCGGCTTGTTAACTCCATCCGGCAAGTCCGCATCGTTCAACGCTTGCTTCAGTGTATTCTCCGCCTGCTCCATATTGTAATCCATCGGATAATACAGATTCATCAGAAGCCCGCCATCGTAGGAGGTGGTCTCCAGATTGGTAAGTCCGTCCGTCTTGCGGATAGCCTCCTCCAAAGGGGTGGTAATATCACGTTTGATCTGGTCTGCCTGGTACGAGGATGCCCTCAGGGATACCATCAGCGTGGTGTTATTGATCCCGGGGAGATAATCTCTCTGCATTTGATAGGCGGATACCGCCCCCCAGGCTAAAATAAGCACAACACCAATTATAATAATCGTCGCGCGCTGCATTACTGATTCTATGATACGTTTCATCTGTATGTCTCCTCTCAGGTCTATATAGAGAAAAGACTATGAAGTAGGCAGAATTGTTCACTCTGTAAAAAATATATTTTTCTCTATCATAGTTTCATTCTCCAAACGTCAACACGGGTGTCCTCCCTGCCGGATTATACGGCAGAAGTGACACCCGTGTTGATGTGGTTCTAATAGATATATGTTCCCTTCGATTACAGGACCTGCTCCATGCTGTTATCGTAAAGGCCGATCAACTCATCGAAAGCGGAGATAATTACATCCGATCCTTTCAGTTCATCCTGGCGTCCGAACCCAGCATAAGCGCATCCGATCACAGTCTGTCCGTTGCCTTTGCCAGCCTCCACATCGGAGGAACGGTCACCGACCATCCAGGCATCCTTTATGCCGTGATCATCCAGCAGGATGCGCAGCAGCTCGGTCTTGGTAGCAGTGCCCTGCCCGCCTGCGCTATAGAGACCCTCGAACAGCTCCTTCAGCTGATGCACCACAACAATGCTATCAATGTAATCCTTCAGCCCATTGCTCGCTACGAACAGTTTGACTCCGCGCTTATGCAGTGCTGCAAGGGTCTCAGTCACCTTGGGGTACAGCAGGGTACCGCCTGCCTCCAGTCCCTCAATCTCGAGCTGAAGCAGCAGTTCGTCTGCACGGCGGTGTACAGCCTCATCGGCATCCGGCATCACATTCTTCCAGATCTGTGACAGCAGCATACCCAGGCTGCTCAGAATCCGCTCCTCCGGCGGAGTAGGCCCGGAATATAGACCCTCCTCCCGCAATACATCAAACATTTTATGATAAGCGGGCAACAGCAAACTTTCGGTCTGAAACAACGTTCCATCCATATCAAATATGATCGCTTCCGGCTTCTTCAATTTCGTACTCATGAGGTATCCCAACCCTTCAAATGTATGTTTCTGTATTCTCTTCCTTCTGTTAACAGATATACTTCTTACTATGCCCTATAATATAGGATGGCAGCAGGTGTTGTCTACGTACGGTAAGCGGCTGTTCAGTCAATGAAAAGGGACCGGAAGGCAATACACCATAATGGTGTACGCCCTCCAGTCCCTGCTGCTCAATGCTCTATGAAGCCCGTTGCCGGTTTATACGTGATCGAAACTGGCAATCAATTCGTCAAGAACATCTTTGCTGACCATTTTGCCTTTGAAGTTGATGAGATTTTCCGCACTGCCGGAGAAGATGCAGGTAGGTTCATATTTTCTGAGGATGATCTTTTCACCATCAACGAAAATTTCGAGCGGGTCTTTTATGTCAATTCCCATCGTTCTGCGTAGTTCAATCGGAATTACGATACGTCCCAGTTCATCCACTTTTCTTACAATTCCTGTTGCTTTCATTACTATACATCCTCCCTCAAAATAATACTTCATATGTGTTGGTGTTAAAAGCTATCAAAGCTTCTAAATAGTAGAAATGATTAACCCTATATCTGCATTGTAAAGTTCTATTTCTTTCCTGTCAATTTTATTTCTACATCTTTTGATATATATCGACAAAATATTCGACAAAGTTTAGGGTTAATTCGACAAAATATTAGTTCATCCACCATTTTATCCAAAAACCTCGCCCATGAATAGTTCTTTATTTTTACAAAATTAATCTACCGGACACACAACTAAATAGAAACAGTCATAAAATAAAAAAAAACCTCCGGCAACAGTGAGATCTTCTCAGCAGCCAGAGGGTAATTCAGTAATTCAATATTTCAATAATTCAATATCTATGAATGTTTGTCATATTGTCAGGTGTGAATCTCAAAGAGGCGGGCGGTCTTGCCCTGCGGGATCGAGACGGTCAGCACACCACCCTGCTTGTCCCAGCTCCACTCCGAATGATGCTGTTTAGGATAAGCACAGCGTACTTCTGCAGCCTGATCTTGCAGCCCTGGAATCGGAAGCTTAACTGCCGCTGCATCTCCGGCAATCCGCCAGACCGCGAGATAGCGGGTACTGCCATGCCGCAGGCCAAAGCTGACCCACTTGCCCTCGCTGTCAGGCAGGCCCAGCGGCCAGAACGGCAGCGCCTTAGGAATGTGGGCACGGATGGATTTGTAATAATCCAAGGCTTCCTTCACGAGCTCTCTGCGCCGGGGCTCAAGCTCCGCCAGATGGCCGCTCTGATGCACACGGAGCAGCAGAGCGTTAACCATATTGAAGATGACCTCTTCATCATCGCCTTCACGCAGCGGATAGGACCAGACGGCCGATTGCTCCGGCGTAAGGGCTGCCGGCGAACCTGCGGCAATCGCCGCATACTGCACATAATCCTCCTGGTCGCTGGTGGATTGGATGCTGTGCCGGCTGAGCATGGCATAATCCATTCGCATGCCGCCGCTGGAGCAGTTCTCGATCACCAGCTCCGGGTAACGGACAAAAATACTGTCCAGCCAGGCCAGGTAAGCCCGGTTGTGCTGCAGCAGTCCATCACCGAAGCTGTCGGCATCCGTCTCTGTTCCTATGCCTGCATTGATGTTGTAGTCCATCTTAATATAACCCACACCGTACTGCTCCACTAATCTTGAAATCACACCGTCTGCATGAGCAATCACCTTAGGATTCCGGTAATCCAGCTGATAACGGCTGCGGTCTTTGACCCGTTTGCCGTGGCGCATGAAGAACCAGCTGTCATCGGTCTCAGCCAGCTTCGGACTGTTGATTCCCATGACCTCAAGCTCCAGCCAGAGGCCGGGAATCATCCCTTTGCTGCGGATATAATCGAGCACATACTTAATCCCCTCAGGGAAACGTTCGGCGGAAGGCTCCCACTGCCCTACTCCATCCCACCACTCCCCGGGTGCATACCAGCCGGCGTCGATGCAGAAATATTCACAGCCGACACCGGCAGCCGCATCGATCAGAGGAAGCAGCTTCTCCGTTGTCGGGTTGCCCCACAGGCAATTCATATAGTCATTAAAAATAATCCGCAGCAGCTCGTTGTCCTCATTCGGCCGGCGGATCAGCCGGCGGTAGGCTGTAAGCTGTTCCGCCGCACTCTGGAAGCCGCCTTGCACTGCGCCGACAGCTACAGGAACCGAGTTGAATTCCTCTCCCGGCGCCAGCTTCAGCCACCAGTGGTTGTCATGCTCGGTAGGTCCGCTGACCAGCAGCGTGAGCTGGTCGGCTTGATCCGTCAGCTCCCAGTGCCAGGAGCCATTATGCTCTATCTGCCAGAACAGGCTAGTCCCGCTCTCCTTATTGTGCAGAACAGCCATCGGCAGCAGCTCAGCCGCCGACCAGGAACCGGTGTTGCTGGCGGCGATACGCTTGGAGCCACGATCAGCCAGATGGGACATGCCAAGCTCCGGCAGCCGGTAAGTCCGCCACTGCAGCTCACTCTGCCACCCGCTGTGAGCAAGGGTGACCTCCATTTTGTCGTTACGGTCTCCACTGCCTTCCTTATCTACTCCAGTAAGCGCAAAGGTCGAGAGATATTCAACGGAGGCTATATCAGCCCCTTCATTCTTCAGCACCGTCCAGCAGCGGACGGTCTGCACGCCGGTATAGAACTGAAGATGCTGCACAGCTCTAACTCTAGTTACAGGGTCAACCAGACTAATCTCAAGCTTGCGGCCAAGCGCATTTACACTGTCCTTATGACCGGCATATTCCATCCGCAGCCCCGGGTAAGACGCGCGGTGCGTGCGCCCGTGATATTCATCCCGGTCTTCCCCTGAGAGCTGCAGCTCCAGTAACCGGAACCCCGGTTTGTTCTTCTCCGCGATCACTCCATCCTGCAATGGAGCTGCGCCAAAATGCAGCAGCCGGACATCCTGCTGCTCTGTAATTTCGATGGTAAGATAAAGTCCGTTTTCGGCAATTTCAATGAGCCTGCTGTCCATATATAACTTAGCCTCCTGACAAATGTTATTGTCTCTACCCTGCTTTGTGTCTCCTAATTATAAAGCGTCTTTTGTATTCGTAACTCTTGATTTCCAGCGTTCTGCAAAAGTGGCGAAGTAACGGAGGGGAAGTTTGGAATTGGAGGAGCGATAGCGTTCGCCTTTATGGTTGGATTTCCACTGCGCCCAGCAGTTTAAAATCAAGAAATCCAACCATAACAGCGGCCGGAAATCCAAACATTCCTCGCAGTTACGTCAAGCCACTAGTGCTTCCCGCCCCGAAATCTGTGTTACATAAAAAAAGACGGCTTATCCGGTAAATGAAATCTTACCTTCAAGAGCCGTCCCGGGATGGAAGCAATATTGATCTTATTGTTCAGCCGATCCGAATTGAATCCAGGCTTTCTGAATTTCATCGATGGCCTGATCTTTGGTTTTGCTGCCGCCGATATAAGCCTGCATCAGTTCACCGAATTTCTGGTGGAAGGTATCCAGCGAGTAGTTAACCGACAGGTCACCGGATTTCTCGGTTTTGAGGATTTCTTCCATTTCCTTAGGCATTTGCAGGTCAGGCATCGGAGCATCCTTGATTGGAGGGATTACCTTTGCCACTGTGGAGAACCAGTTCTTGCCGTATTCAGAAGTATACAGCCAGTTGAAGAATTCAATGGTTTCCTTAGCTACAGCGGAATCCTTGTTAATGCGAAGCGCCTGGTCGGCACCGGTAATGATCTGGGATTGTTCTGCTTTGTCACTGACAGGATATCCTGTGATTCCGAGATCAAAGTCAGGGGTAATTTTCTTGATGGCTTCTTCATCCCATGCGCCTTTACCAGTCATAAATGCCGCCTTGCCAAGAGCAAAGTCACTGACTTCCGCATTGCTGTCGCGTTCCAGCGGCTTGTCCGTTCCGTGTTTGACCGTGGTGTCGATGAAGCTAAAGAAATTGTTGTACAGTACAGGATGATCCTTGAAGGTAGTATCACCTGCGATGAATTTGCCTACAAGTGTCTTAGCATCCATGCCGGCATCCGTAGCCGCTGCATCCACGAAGTGTTGGAAGATATGCTTCCAGACCCACCACTCTTTATAAGCATTGGCAAATGGCGTAATTCCCTTGGCTTCAAGCTTGGTGATCGCATCATCCAGTTGGGCGGTGGTTTTTGGAACTTCGGTAATACCTGCATCAGCAAGCAGCTTTTTGTTATACATCAGTACGAACAGGTTGCCTTTGACCGGAAGTCCAAGAACCTTGCCGTCAGAGGAGGACATATTGGAGCGGACCGCATCGGTCATTGCAGATGCCAGCGGCTCATTGGTCAGATCGGCACTATATTCAGCAAAGGTGTCGATATCTCCGCCAGCCGTAGTCTGGAAGACGTCCGGAGTGCTGCCTGCGGCAATTTTGGATTTGAGGACCGTATTGTAGTCGGCCTGCATGATTTCCAGGTTGATGGTAACGTTCGGCTTAACTTTTTTGTATTCAGCGATATAGGCATTAAAAGCATCCGTGTACTCGGGAGATGCGGTGAACATATTGATGGTCACAGGTTTGGATGAATCGGTTGCTGTATCAGCTCCCTTATTAGCTCCACCTGTGTTGTTAGCGGCATTATTGGTGTTATTCCCGCCACAACCGGCCAGCAGTCCCCCTGCGAGCAGCAGACTCGCGGATAGTGCCATAATTTTCTTTACCTTCATGATGTGTTGCCCCCTTTTCCTCATGTTTCTTGTGGTCTTGGTGTTATTTTAAATAAAAAGAAAAAGGATAAGAATGTACATAAGTGATCTTATGAGGGTAAAAAAGTGGGCTGATGTAACCGTTTCACTTTTCTCCCTCTGCGAGCAGCAGCCGGAATTCAGTAGGTGAACATTCATAGTAATTGCGGAACGCCTTGCTGAAATAGTTCTTGTCCTTATAGCCCAGCCTCTCGGAGATATCCTGGATTTTGAGAGCGGGGTCCGACAGCAGATCTTTGGCTTTGTCCATTCTCACCTTTTGCACATATTCATGAATGCCATATCCATACTGGCCTTTGAACAGCTTCATCAAGTATTCTCTGCTCAGGAAGTACTTATCCGTGAACATCGATATTTTAATATTCTCAAAGTAATGGTTATCAATGTATGCTTTAATATTTTCCAGCACACTGCTCCGGTCTCCGGCCAGCGATCTGCTGATTTCTCTGGCATAGACATCCAGAATACTGCTGAGGACTACCTCGAACTCTCCAAAAGAGGCGAAATCACTGCCAATGCCAAGCCCCCTCAGCCCTTGGCGCCTTCCACTGCGCAGACGTTCCGGGACAGCATCCAGCTCCAGGGCAATATCCCCCAGCAAAATAATAAACTCTTGTATGGTCCGGTCCGCTTCACCAAGGCTGAACTGCTCCGAGGATTTCCACCTGTGCGTAAAATCGCTGAGTATACTCTTGGCATGATTCACATTCCCGCTCTCCAGGCTGCTGCGGATCAGCGGCATCCGCCCTGTAAGAGAAGGGCTGTCCTTGGCGACTGGCTTGGTATATTCCATATTCGAGACTACGCTGCCCTTCAGGCTCAGCAGATCGATCCCATCCAGTGCAGCTGTAGCCAGCTCATAGGACTGCGCAATCTCCAGACAATCGCTATAAGGCTGCCCAAGCCCGCCGGCACAGATTATCCCGAACAGTTCCTTCAGCGTGGAAGCCGCCTTCTTCATATGATGAAGCGAGAGAAACGCCGCATCTTCCGCATAACTGCCTTGTAAGGTGAAAATAGCGATAAACTCCCGCTCACTCCGGGGACTGGCAAAGCTGAAAGCCTCGAAATGACCGTCGCTATTCTCGTTAATCACATTGGTGACGGCAAAATGCAGCAGATCCCGGTCTTCATGGAACCGGTTATGGCGCACATGCTCCAGATTAAGCATCCGCAGAACCCCTACTGTAAAGTGATTACCGGGCTTGTCCGCACCGATCAGCGGCAGAAATGCCTCATTGGACTGGTTCTTGAAGCTGCGTTCAATGATCGACAGGTACATTTTCTCCTTCAGCTTCGGAAGGGACATATTTAAGGTGATGTTGCGGTTGATGAACTCGCTCTCCTTCTTGCGTTTGGCCTCAAGCACATCGACTGCCTTGCGCAGCGCACTGTTCAGATCCGCACGGTTGACCGGCTTCAGCAGATAATCCACAACCTTGGAGCGGATAGCCTGACGGGTATATTCAAAATCATTGTAGCCGCTAATGACAATCAGCAGCAGATCAGGGAATTCACTTTCAACAATTCTAAGCAGTTCGCTCCCGTTCAGCTCCGGCATTTTCATATCCACCAGGGCCAGATCAATCTTATGACTGCGAAGCATGTCCAGACCCATCTTCCCGTCCGTTGCCTCCAGTACCTGATCTACACCCAGGCCCTTCCAATCTCCAAGAATATTGATCGCTTCGCGCAGCGGCTCTTCATCATCAATAATCAGAACTTTATACATGTTGTCCCAGCCCTCCCCGCGGTAACCGCATATCCATTTGTGTTCCATGCTCATCACTGGCAATGCTAAGCCCAGCTTCTTCACCATATAAGAGCTTCAAGCGTGTATTCAGATTCTTAAGTCCGATGCTCTCCGCATAACCTTCCTCTGCTGACTCTACGCCGCTGTCATCCCACTGAACCTGCAGCGTGCTGATTACCTGCTGAAGGCGTTCTTCAGTTATACCCGGTCCGTTATCCAGTACGGAGATTATGCTGTACTCAGGCGTTATCCGGGCTTCAATCCGGATAGTAACCGTACTGGATACTTTCTCTAGCGCATGCTTGATACAGTTCTCCACCAGCGTCTGAATGGACAGCTTGGGAATTCTCAGTTCAAGCAGGCTGTCATTCCAGTCATATTCCACCTGCATCCGGTTGCCGAATCGGGCTTTTTGCAGGGCTAGATAACGTTCGATATGCTTCAGCTCCTCCCGTGCCTGCACCACATCTCTGCCGCTGATGCAGTATCTTAAGGTCAGTGCCAGATTATCAACCATCTCAACAATGTCATCATTGTTGTTCTTGAGTGCCTTGGTGGAAATCGCCTGCAGGGCATTATAGAGGAAATGCGGATTGATCTCCGCCTCCAGCGCCTTGAGCACAGCGTTCTTCTCGACAATTTTCATTTTATAGCGTTCATTAATCAGCTCATTCGTGTTCTCTACCATCTTGTTGAAATGGCGTGACAGGTAGGCGATCTCGTCACTGCCTTCCACAACTGCTTTGGCATCAAAGCTGCCGGTGCTGAAGCGTTTCATCTGCAGCGAGAGATGCTTCAAGGGACTGGTGATCTTGTTGGAAGTGAAGCTCACGAGAATGACGGACACGATCAAAAAGAGCAGACCGATCGAATAGCTCAACTGGCGCGTTGTCGTTGCCGCTTCATAGATCTGCTTGTAGGGAATCGGCTTGATGAGCTTCCAGCCTTCCTTTTGGCTGATGTCATAGATGACCAGATACTTCTGCCCGCTGTCCGACCAGGTCAAACGTCCGCCTTGGGCCGGAGTCAGCTTCTTAAGCAGCCCCGCCTTTTCAGACTTAAGAACAAATTCACGGTCATCCACCACAAACGGCTCATTGTCCGGACTGACATACATTAGATGCTCCCCTTCATTAAAGGGAATATCCTTCATAATCTCATCTGTGACACTGGAATTGAAATACAGGGACAGCACAGCCTGTGGCTCACGGGTCACAATCGAACGCAGCAGCCGGTGATAGCCCATGAAGCTTTTCTCCGTATTGACAGGGTAATCGCCACTGCTCTCCTCAGCCGACCGCTTCATCACAAAGGACTGATAAGAGCGGTTAAAAGGGCTGTCCAGCGCACGCTTGTACCACGAAAGATTCTCGATTGACGGATGCGGTGCCACCCGGACAGTAATATTGTAGTTCTCCTTGGTGACATAATAATATTTGTGCTCCTTGATCACGTACAGGTATATGGCTTCCAGATCATTTCGCGAAAAATAAAGATTCTTCAAATAAGCCTCTACATACATTTTGGACGCATAGTCACCGGATTCATGCAGGATCGCGTAATTGAACTCATCATAGGAGATCTGCGGCAGTGACAGCTGGCCGATTCCATCCAGATAACTCTCCAGATTACGTCCGACCAGGAGCAGGTTGTTCCGGGTGCTGGAGATACTGCTGTTGACCGATTCTTTGCGAAGCATCCCGTAGGAAATGAACGTCAGTGAGGTCACAACGAGAATAATGATAATTGTGAACAGCAGGATCAGCTTGTTCGCCAGACGGCGCGAAATCCGCTCCAGTAAAGGCTCAAACAGTTTGTGTAGGGTTCTTTTAATGATGCCTTCCTCCTTCTTGCACGGACTTTACGGGAAAATGTTCAGTTCACCTTTTTACCCCTAACTGTACTCTTAAATCCATTTTTGAGTATAGGGGTCTGCTCTATAATACACAATATAGCCTAACCGGAATGGTGATGTGTGGCAAGCCAGTTCAAGACTCCCACCCTATAAATCAAGAAGAGGTGCATCCATGTTAAAAACACTCGGCAGAAGATGGCGCGATAAATTAGACTTCGGGCTGTTCACGCTCCCTGTTCTAATCTGTATCGCTGTTGCGTTCTACATTCCTTTTATCATGACCATCCGGTATTCCATGACAAAATGGAACGGAATATCCAAACATCCCAAATTTGTCGGCCTGGACAATTTCAAAATGATCTTCTCAGGCGATACTAACTTTTCCAATGCAGCCTGGTTCACGGTAAAATATGCAATTCTCTATATTGTGATTGTCAACGTCCTGGCGATTCTGCTGGCCGTGCTGCTCGATATGAAGCTGAAGTCCACCTCATGGCTGAGAGCGGCCTTCTTCATTCCTTACATCCTCAGCCTTGTTATTGTCGGATTCATCTGGAAGTTTATCTTCATGCAGGGCTTCAACTCGCTGGGTGACAGTACAGGCTGGTCAATGTTTGGACTCAGTTGGCTGGGAACACCGGGGCTGGCATTTATCTCGATTCTAGGCGTTTCGATCTGGCAGTCGATCGGGTTCTACCTGGTAATCTATATTGCAGGCCTGCAGTCTGTCCCTGAAGATCTTAAGGAAGCCGCCACGGTTGACGGCGCCGGTCCATTGCGCAGATTCTTCAGCATTACACTGCCGCTGCTTGCACCATCCATCACGATCTCCGTGTTCATGGCACTAACCAACTCGATCAAGGTGTTCGATGTGATTCTGTCGCTGACCGGCGGCGGACCTGGCGGAACCACCTACAGTATCGCATATGATATTTACCGGGATACCTTCCAGAACAATCTGTACGGTTACGGCACTGCGAAAGCGCTTATCCTTTTCCTGGCAGTGCTTGTCGTAACGATCATCCAGCTGACAGTCTTCAAACGAAGAGAGGTTGAGGCATAATGAAAACTAACAACAGCAGAGCAGGCCGGATCATTCTCGAAGTGGTTCTGGTTATCCTCTCTCTTCTATTCCTTTATCCGCTGTTCCTGACGATTATCAACTCTTTAAAAAGCTTCAGCGAAGTCATGACCGATGTCATCGCGCTGCCGAAACATCTGACGTTCAGCAACTACTCGTATGTCTGGAAATTCATCAACTATCCCAGATTGTTCCTGAACAACTTCATCATTACCGGCCTTGGCCTGCTGGGTATTGTATTCGTCTCCTCCATCGCTGCCTATAAGCTGGCGCGGACGAAATCCAGATTAAGCGGAGTCATCTATTTCCTATGCATCATGCCAATGCTGATCCCGTTCCAGTCGATCATGCTGACTGTACTGCAAACGGCCAAGAACCTGAACCTCTCCGAGAGCACATGGGGACTGGGGCTGCTGTACTGGGGATTCGGCGCTCCACTGGCCGTGTTCATCTACCATGGTTTTGTGAAAGGCATTCCGCTGGAAATCGATGAGAGCGCCACAATCGACGGAGCTTCCAGCTTCCGGCTGTTCTTCAGTGTCATCTTCCCGCTTCTGAAATCGGTAACGACGACCATTGTTATTATTGACGTCATGTGGATCTGGAATGATTTCCTGCTCCCGCTCCTGATGGTTAATGGCTCACCGGATACCAAAACTTTGACGCTGGCCGCCTACACCTTCGTTGGACAATATACCTCCGACTGGCAGTATGCGATGACAGCGATGGTAATGGCCGTACTGCCTTCTATCATCGTGTTCATCTTCCTGCAGAAATATATCGTCAAAGGCGTTGTAGCCGGCGCGGTTAAGGGCTGATTAGGAAAAAGGCTGAAAGCAGCTGCTGATAGGTAAAATCGAAAAGCACCGCCAAGGAAGGAAAACTTGCCTTGGCGGTGCTTTTTGATTCTTCTTGGTTGATATCCTGTACCTACTTTCGCAATGCCACCCGGTACACCGGAACAGCCGTAACGCTGTGGAACACAGCGGTTGACTCTCCGCTATACTGCTTCTCTACTGCCATCGCGGCATCTGCCGCTATAGTCGTTACCCCCTTGCGCAGCGGTGTGGTCTCGAGAATAATCTCTCCGCTTCCCAGTACATCCCTGAAGCGGGATAAGCCGATCTCCCATGGCGCACCGTTATAGAAATGATCGTGAAAGAGTTGACCAGCCGTAAAGGCATATCCGACATTTCCTGTGTAATCGATGTTTAGCAGCACCTCTTCCACACCTTCCAGGAGATCCCGGGAAAGCTGAAGCGCTATTTTGTGGTCATGGATCCGGCGGAGGTCCAGCCGGATATCCTTAGCCGGCAGCTCCAGATCGAAGCTGTGGAACCATTCCCCGCTATGCTGCGCGATCGAGCAGTCTGTACGCGCCGTAGTCCACCGGGCAGGCGCAGCAAGGCTTCCGGTATATTCCCGGAAGGAGAAGCTGCTCTGGCCGCTGCTGAAGAATTCAATGCCATCCTGGGTCTGTACAGGCGGAACTTCCGAGAAAATGATCCGTTGCTGCCCCTCATCCTCCATCTCCCAGAGTGTAGCTGCTTCTTTGGCATGCATGGCATAAATCCGGATCTCCCGTGCGCCGTCCTGTGTAATCCGGATCATTCCTGAGCGATCATGCGGGATAACCACCGTGTACTTATTATCAAGGCCCTTTTCAACCGTTCCGACATCTGCCGATAGGCCTGTAATGCCCGATTGTGCATCAATCAGAAACTCCCCGTCCACACCCTCAGGCATGGAGAAAAAGTACGTAGCCGCTTCCGCAGACTCCACCAACGTCACCGGCTGGGCTGTAGCAAAACGCAGGTTCAGCCCGTCCAGCGCAAAGTTGAACGGAAAGATGAATGAGGCATTTTTACGGACGGTCAGTGAGCTCTTTCTTGGAAATTCAATCGTTTCGTCAGTCAGCAGGATAGCAAACCGGATATCCTCATGGGTCTCCATCACTACATGATCCTGATAGTTATTAATGAACAGGAACCCTGCTGTGCCATCCGTACGGACGGCATACCGCAGCGTATGTGAGTCTTCAGGAGTGATAGTCTCCGCACCTTCCGGCAGAGCCGTCGCCATTGGCGCAAGGCGTTCTCCGAACCGGCGGAGGAAATAATGCAAAGGACGCAGCAGGTGTGCCGAATCACGGATCTGTCCGAACTCTCCGATAGGAGCCTGGAAATCATAAGTAATCCTTGGAGTGGTGCTCTCATTCAAGTAAACGGTTCTCCCTACCGGATTCGTGCCGCCATGGAACATATAATAGCCGACAAAATTGCACCCGCCCCCGATCTTCATCAGGCTCATCGCCATCACACTTTCCGGTTCCACCTGGAACCGTGACAGGTACCAGGTCTGCATCCCTCCGCCCATTTCACAACAGGCAAACGGATATTTAGTCTTGGGATAGGGAGGATTGAATTCACCGGTTCCGGCAGCTTCATTATGATAATTCACGAATACATACTCTGGAGTCGGCTTCTGATGCGGATTCTGTTCGCTGATGCTCCATGGCGTATAAGCATATCCTCCATATAAAGGAAGCACCTCATCCTCCAAAAATGGTGCAGCTCCCCATCCTGTACTGGTATAGACCGGTGCAACCATTCCTGCTTCAACGGCATACTGCTTAAGCAGACGCATATGCTCGGAGCCAGCTTCACCGCCAAGTCCGCCGCTGAGGTATTCATCACCTTGCTTCGCGGTCAGCTCCCACAGGGCTGCAGCGGCATTGAACTCGTTCTCCAGTTGAATGCCAACCACCGGCCCGCCGTCTTTGAACATCTGCCCCGCTGCCTGTGCTCCAATCTCCTGGAACAGCCGCTGGACATAATTCAGGTAGCCTTCGTCATTGGAACGCACATCGAAGGAACGCCCGAACAGCCAGTCCGGCAGTCCGCCGTTACGGACCTCCCCGTGACAGAACGGGCCCACACGCAGAATGACGTACATATGATTCTTCGCGCACAGCTCTATGAATTTCCGTAAATTACGGTTACCCCGCCATTCAAAAAAACCTTCGATTTCTTCATGATGATTCCAGAAGATGTAGGTGGCGACAATATTAATCCCGGAAACTTTCATCTTGCGGATTTCTGCCTCCCAGCAGTCTTCCGGGTAACGGGAGTAATGGAATTCACCGCAGATGGCAAAATACGGCTTGCCGTTCAGCTCCATATAGTAGTTCGTGAAGCTGATGCGGTCTCCCTGTGGATGGGTTCCCCCCAGCCGCAGGGTCGCCGGATAAATATCTTTCGGGGCAATGCCCGCTTGGATGGTGTATGCCATATTCAGCAGCTCCTTTTCAAAATAAATAAGGGCCACCCCAAAGCTAATGCTTTGGAGCAGCCCGGAAGCCGTTACATAAGCTTCACTCTTATTCAGCTATTATTATTTCTTTGCAGCCAGGAAAGCATCGATCTGGGATTGCATTTCAGTCTGGACTTTATCAATACCAGCAGCTTTCAACTGCTTGATTAGATCTGCCTGACCTTTTTCAACATCATCGATCAAACCATATTCCAATGGAATCGCATAACGCAGCATTACGTTTCCGATATTTGCTACTTCGTTCTTCACTTTAGCGGAATCGAAGACAAAGGTTTCCAGCGGGAAGTGATAGATACTGGACTGCCAAGTGTTGAACATATCATCGGCTTCTTTCGGATATGCAGCATCTTGACGGTTCAGCGGGGAATTCCAGCCCCAGTTCGAGAAGCCCGTATAATTCGCAGCCGCAGGACCAGCAGTGTACTTGTCATCGCCTTGAGGAACATAGTTGCTTCCGGCAATACCGTACATAGTCAAGTCATGAATTTCCTTGTCATTCTGCAGCAGATCAATCAGCATCAGGGAACGTTCAGCGTTCTTTGATGTGGCATGGATGGACATACCGTTCTGGGTGGAAATGGCAGCGATTTTCTTCTTATCCGGTGTAAGGTCAGCAATTCCCAGCTCTACATCCGGTTTGTCGCGGCGCATTTCGGCAAGGTTAGCTGCTACCGTACCGAGGTTATGGGCGTAAGAGGAAACCTTTTCTGCTTTAACATCCTGCCATACATCGTTTTTATTGCTGACTACGTTTTTGGACCATGCGCCATTGTCGGCCAGATCTTTATAGTATTTAAGCAATGATGTGAATTCTGGTGTGTCATAAATGTCGAATACTTTGCCGGTAGCATCATCCAGCTTGTACGCCAGTGGCAGCAGGTTTGCATCCACCAGGTTGAAGTTGTTGTTCTGCTCGAGCAGGGTTTGGTCTAATTCATGGAACTTCCAGCCATCTGCAGGCTTAGCTCCGAAAGCATTCATTCCTTTTTCGTTCTTGGCAATTGTCTTCAAGTAATTAGCATAGGTTTCTGGACTGTTGATTGCCGGGAGATTGTATTTCTTGCGCAGATCTTCACGATACAACACAACTTTGTCAGTAACCTCAACATTATTGTTCGGAACCATGTAGAGCTTGCCATCTACTTTTGCTTGTTCCCAGTTTACTTTAGGCATAGCTTCCCAAGTTTTTGGCATGTACTTGGACAGCATATCATCCGTCAGCTCCAGAAATCCGCCTTTGAGGGCCTGATCGTTATAAAATGCCCAGTTTGCTGTGTAGACGAGGTCGAAATCCTCATTGGCTGCGAATTTCAGCGGGTACTTCTGTGTCCAGTCGGACCAGTCAAGGAATTCTGTTTCTACGGTTGCATTGATTTTCTCTTTCAACTTGGTGTTGAGCTCACCGAAGACTTTATCGTAATCGCCAGGCTGGCCGCCGACTAGAAGCATTTTGAGCTTAACCTCTTTAGAGGTATCCGGAGCGCCAGAATTTGTAGCTGCCCCTTCTGTAGCCTTTGCTCCGGCATTCGTGGCTTCCGCAGCTGTATTGCTGTTATTGCCGCCACCGCATGCGCTCAGGATTGTACCCAATGTCATCATGGTTGCCAGTGTAACGGTAAGTTTCTTTTTCTTGTTTGTCATGACAGATAGTGCCCCCTAAACTAATAATTGTGTGAAATATATTGATAACCGGGTTGCCCGGGTTTATCCTTTGACAGCACCGACAGTGAGTCCTTGCACAAAATACTTTTGAATAAATGGATAAGCAAGCAGGATAGGTCCTGTAGCCACAATGGTCATGGCCATCTTCAGGCTCTCTGTAGGCAGATCGGAATTCACCACGGCACCAGAAGCCATCATCGCTTTACGCATCCCATCCATGTTACCCAGCATTTTGTACAGGTAGTACTGAAGCGGCATGAGCTCGGACTTGGAAATAAAGAGCAGTGCATTATACCAGTCATTCCAGTAGGCAAGTGCGATGAACAGGCCGATGGTAGCCAGCGCTGGCTTGGACAAAGGCACAATCAGCTGCATGAAAATCCGGAAGTCACCCGCACCGTCAATTTTGGCAGATTCCGTAATCGCATCCGGGATACTGCTCATGAACGACTTCATGACGATAATGTAGAACACATTCATCATCATAGGCAGAATCAGCACGAGCAAAGTGTCTTTAAGATGCAGGTAGTTGACGATCATCAGATACCAGGGCACCAGACCCCCGCTGAACAGTGTAGTGAAGAAGAAGAAGAAGGAGAAGCGGCCGCGCCATTTAAAGTCTCTCCGTGACAGCACATAGGCTGTCATAGAGGTTAGAAACAATCCGAATAGTGTACCGATGGCTGTAACGGATATCGTCACGCCATACGCTCTCAGCATATCAGCCGGATATTTAAACAGCAGACTGTAGGCATCCGTTGAAAAATCAGTCGGGATCAGCTGGAAGCCTTTCTCGATAATCGTGCTCTCCTCACTTAGAGAGGAGGACACCACCAGAATGAAGGGAAAGATACAGAATATAGCGAGCAAAGTAAGTGACACATATCCGATAACCGACAGAAGCAGCCGGTCCGTATTAACACGCTTGCGCACTTTTGGGCTTTGTATTTTTGCAGTAGTGGTACTCATGGCATTACCTCCTTTTCCTAGAATAGGGCACGGTCTTTGTCGTATTTGCGTACAGCGTAGTTAGCCAGCATGATCGTTACAAAACCGAGCAGTGATTGATAGAAGCCTGCCGCAGCGGACATCCCAATCTCATTCGAGGTTGTGAGCGACCGGAATACGAAGGTATCAATAACGTCAGTGGACGAGAACAGCAGCCCGTTGTTACCGACCATATTGTAGAACATCCCGAAATCACCGCGGAAGATATTCCCAATCGCCAGCAGAACCAGTATGATGACTGTCGGCATCAGGTTCGGAACGGTAATCTTCATAATCCGCTGGAAAATGTTCGCACCGTCTATTTCGGCTGCTTCGTACATTTCAGTATCAATGCCTGTGATCGCCGCCAGATACATGATTGTACCATACCCCAGCGTCTTCCATGCAGACACGATCACCAGGATAACCGGCCAATAAGCGGCAGTATTGTAAATATCAACCGGCTCCATGCCCAGGCCTTTCAGCAATACATTAACGGTACCCACATCGAAGTTGAACAGGTTGTACGCAATGGCTCCAACTACAACCCAGGAAATGAAGTAAGGCAGGAACAGCATCGTTTGAGTAATCTTCCGGAACCATTTGCCAGCAACCTCAAACAGCAGGATACCCGCAAAGATTTGAAGCACGTTGTTCACAACAATAAATGCAATATTGTACAGCGCCGTGTTTCGTGTTACGCGCCAGGCGTCACCGGAATTAAAGAAGAATTTAAAGTTATCCAGTCCATTCCACGGGCTGCCGAAGACACCGCCTGTGTAATTAAATTGCTTAAACGCCAGTACAATACCCGCCATGGGCACGTAAGCGAATAACAGGAAAAACAATACTGCAGGTGTCAGCATGAGAAGCAAAGATTTGTGCTTCTTCACATCATCCCAGAATCCGTGTCGTTTCTCTTTCATCTCGAATCCCCTTTCCATGTCACTTTTCTCTATAGCTTTATTATAGAGAACCGCTTACCTGGTGTGGATTCAGCCTATCAACTAAAAGTAATACTTTTTCAACGATCAGTGGAAACATATGCTTTAATAAAAAACAAAAACGTTGCCCGGGGTCAGAAAACGGCCAGGGCAACGTTTTTATGGCTATATTTTATGCTTTTTACGATATTCTCCCGGAGTCATCCCCGTAATCTGCTTGAACTGGCGGTTAAAATAGATAATGTTCTTGTAGCCCATGCGTTCGGCGATCTCATAGATTTTGAGAGTCGGGTCACTAAGCAGCTCAGATACCCGGTTCGTCTTGCGTTCATTCACGTATTCACTGAAGGGGAGCCCATATTCCTCCTTGAACAGATAGCCCAGATAATTAGGAGTGAAGTCGAAATGAGCAGCTACTTCTTTTAAGGTAATCTTCTTCTCCAGATTTTCCTCCACGTAACGCATGATCTCATCAATTAGCTTACGCTTCTGCCGCTGCCGCTTCACATATAGCAGCTCCGATAGCTCGAAGAACCTGCGCCGCATCCAGGATAGGATATCATGGATAGTCTCGAACTGGAACAGGATATCCGGCTGATGGGATTCCCATTGCAGCAGCTCGTACAAATTCTCGTTCTGCTGCTGAAGATCGGCATGAAGCTTCGAGGTAATACGGATGATCAGCTCGTAGACTTCCTTCCTACCGGCACCGGGAAGATCCTTCGTGAACAATACCATGAGATGATCATCTATCGCAACGAGATCATACTGGACGATAGCCTCCAGCAGCAGATCTACCGTTTGTTCAATTTGCCCGCCGGCTGTTCCCCTTGGAGAAGATTGTATGGTATCGCGGATCAGACGGTTTTTGCCGAGCAGCCACTTTGCACTAAGCGCCGCTTGTGCTTGTTGGTATGACCCGTGCAACCCAGCCTCTTCTTCTGCATACTGTCCAATACCTACAGTCACCGTACATGGAGACGAATCGGCTACCTTGCGGATTAATTCCTCCAGCAGACTCAGAAAGCTCTCCTGCGGAAGTGAGGACAGAATGACAAACCGGGTATGATGTACAGCAATCCAGATCCCCAGCTTGGAAATCTCGACAAAATCTTTAATCACCCCGGCAATTTGCCGCGTGATACTCCGCGTATCTTCCTCGGACCAATCCCGCATTTTCCACTCCAGATCATCGATCTCCACGATCGCTGCGGCTGCCCCCTTCTGCAGCAAGGGAGTTAGAAGATTCCGAAGATGCGGCTCCACCGGTTCAGGAGATGCCTCATCGAACCAGCGCAGAAGCAGTTCCTTGTTCACCAGAGACAGGGCTTCAGTGAAAGACCGGTCCTGCTCCCTTTCCTGCTCCATTGTGCTGCACAGTGTGCCAAGCATTTCGTATAAGTCCTTATCCTGAACGGGCTTCAACAAATATCCCGAGGCATTAATCTCAATGGCTTCCTTAGCATAACTGAAATCCTCATGTCCGCTGATGAACACAATTTTGGTCTTAGGACTCAGTGCCTTCGCCTTGCGTGCAAATTCGGTTCCGGTCATAATCGGCATCCGGATATCTGATAAAATAATATCGACCTGTGCTTCCTCCATAATTTTCAGGGCGTTAAAACCGCTGCTCACCGTGCCCACTACGGTAATATTTAATCCGCTGGCAAGCACTCTTCGGCGCATCCACTCCAGATCAATAGCTTCGTCGTCCACCAGCAATACGTTAATGCTCATAGCTTAATGTTCCTCCTGTGTCAGTACAAGTTGCGGGTTGCAAGTTGCAAATTATGGGGTGAATTCATCATCCAGTTCCTCATTGTCCTTCATCCCGGCAGGAAGCAGGAGTTGAACGGTAGTGCCGGCCCCATAGTAGCTCGCAATGGTCACTCCGTAGTTATCTCCGTATCTGAGCTTGATCCGCTCATTCACGTTCTTCACTCCATAACCGCCGGCCTGGCTCGGCCCTTGCATCATACGTTTGATATCCGCAGGACGCATGCCAATTCCATTGTCGATGACTTTCAGTTCAATATTATCCCCGATCAGCCGGCCCGTCAGCCGGATCGCAATCGTCTCTCCAAACCATGCATGCTTAAAAATATTCTCCACAAAAGGCTGAAGTACCAGCTTGATGACCTGCATATGCAGAATCTCCTCGTCTACATCCAAATATACTGTGAACGCATCTGCATATTTGACCCGCTGGATCTCAAGATACGTAGCCACCTGTTCCAGCTCTTTCTCCAGTTCTATGTAGACATTGCCCTGATTCAGTGTTAACCGGTAAAAACGTGAGAGTCCCTGTACCATCCCGGTGACCTTATCAATCTCCCCGAGATTTGCCAGGCTGCTTATTGTAGAAAGGGTATTATACAGGAAGTGCGGATTAATCTGCGCCTGCAGCGCTTCCAGTTCCGCTTGCTTCTTTTGAATGCCCTGTACGTATACGCTGTTGATCAGCTCCTGGATATTGGTTGCCATCACATTGAAAGAGTCCGCAATCTGCACGAATTCATCATTGCCCGAGAAGCGGATACGCTTCTGGAAGTTCCCTTCCTGGAAAGAACGCACAAGTCCCACGATCCTGCTCATCTTGCGTCCAGACAGCCGCGCTACCACATAACCGATCAGCGTCATTACCAGGAAGCTGAGGGTGCATACTGCAATAATCACACGGCGCAGCCTGCCGGCATCCTTGGTCAGATATGTGTATGGTACCAGAGATTCGATGACAAAGCTGCTGCCGGGGATCTTTTCATGCAGACTGAGAAAATCACTGCCAGGCTCATCGTAATTCGCCGTACCACGTTGGAACAGAATATCGCCGGTGGTCTCCTCCACAAGCCGGAGGGTTATTCCCTCCTCCAGCGGGAAGGTGTCGAAGCCGCCGAACAAATCCTCAAGAGATACGGTAATGCGCACATAGCCGATCACGGTTTTATAATCGCTGAAGTTGACCAGTCTACGGACATGCGAGAGGTTATCCAGCTTCTGGTCTGTATCAATCTGCAGCCAGAGGTTGTCCTGTTTCGAATCCTTGAGGGACTGGTACCACCCGCTATCAGAGATATCTTTAAGCGGCAGAATGTAATAGTCGCTGCTGTAGATCGGCTCATCCAGATTATCACCGGATACAATGTTCAGATCACTGTTCGGCGTATACAGCATGAACCGGATCTTGTTCCCGAACAGCTGCAGCGGCGCGGTGATCTGGGGTACGATCTGGTCGATCATGGCCAGGTAGATCTCAAACGGGGTTCCCTTGAGCTCAAGTGCGCGCTGGAACGGCTGACTGCCGAACAGATTATCCGACATCCGCTGAATTTCATCCATCTGATAGCGGATATTGTTCCTGGACTGCTCCATTCCCGTCCGGATGTTGGACTCGGCCATCTCCGTCCGTGAATCGGTCAGCATGGAATAGGAGATATAGCCAATAGTCACATCGGTGAGAAGTACCAGCAACAGATAGGGAATCATCATTTTGTAGGTGAAAGGCATATATTTCTTCAGTTTGGGCATCAGGTGCAGAACATCCTTTGATATGGATTTCGGTATGTCTATATTATCGTCCCTATGGCCAGAAATAAATAGGGAATGGAAAAAGCGCCGGAATTCCTTCCGGCGCTGGTTTTTTTGTCCATTTTCAAATCGTTAATGCATGCAATACTACCTCTGCCGGTGCAAGTCCGGTGGCTACTGCCCGAACCATAATGGGACCTGCTTCCGCGGAAGTCTGGATCAAGGCCAGGCACCAGCCATTGAACGCCCGGCGTACGGACGCCTTGTCCGGCTCATGGCTGCTCGGATTGCCGTTGCCTACTCCAAGAAGAATTCCGGCGCCCTCCACTTCGAACCGGATTTCATGATCTGCGGTTGGAACTATATATCCGCGTTCGTCCACCACAGCCACACGGACCGGAATCGTATTCGAACCATCTGCATCACCCGTAAGCCGGTCCGGATATAAGCGAATCTGATGCGGCTGGCTGGCCGTAACCACCGTTTTCTCAGCCACAGTCTGGCTATCGCGTTTTCCAACCGCTTTTAACTCCCCAGGTTCATAGATGACTTCCCACGACAAATATCCGGTCCGGTTCACCCGTTGTTCTCCCAGACTTACGCCATTGAGAATAAGCTCCACTGTATCGGTATTGGAGAATACCCTCACTTCCACGGGCTGCCCCTCCGAACCTGGCCAATTCCAATGCGGCAGCAGATGAACCATCGGCTCATCCTTCCAGACGGCCTGCATGTAGTAATAGCTGTCTTTGGGGAAACCGCAGGTATCCATCAGCCCGAAGTGGGAATTCACACATGGCCACAGATAAGGCGTTGGCTCTCCGCGGTAATCGAACCCGGTCCACATGAATACACCGGTGAGAAAGCGGTTGTTAAGAGCATCACTCCATGCCTGCTGCGGGGTACAGCCCCATGAAGGAATATTCGTGCCGTATTCGGAGCAATAGCCGCGTACCGGGTCATCTTCGTAAATCCCTCTGGTCACTGTATAGCTCGCGCATTCACTGCCGATCATCAGCCTCTCCGGATGCTGCTCATGGTCCCGGATATCCAGATGATCCCGGTGTCCGTAATTGTAGCCAGTAATGTCAACAACCTCATTATATCCATTCTCATACCAGCCATGATTCATAGCCGCTGTGGTCGGGCGTGTGGGATCCATCCGGCGGACCGTATCCGCGAGCGTCTTCAGAATGCGTCTGCCGGTCACAGTTCCTTCCAGCACCTCTTCATTCTCCAGGTTCCAGATGATCACGCAGGGGTGGTTCCGGTCCCTGTAGAGCATCTGTGTCAGCTGCGATAGCCCATTCGGGCTGCTGTCGAGCTTGCGGTTCTCATCCATCACCAGCAGTCCCATCCGGTCGCAGAGATCGAGGAGCTCAGGCGTTGGCGGATGGTGCGCACTGCGGTAGGCATTAGACCCCATTTCCTTCAGCAGCTTCAGCTTATATTCAATCAGGCTGTCCGGCAGCGCCACACCTACTCCGGCAAAATCCTGGTGATTGCAAGTTCCCTTGATCAGCAGCGGTTTGCCATTGAGGAAAAAACCCTCCTCCGGATCAAAATAAATGCTGCGGATGCCAAACACGGTCTCATAGCGGTCAACCTCCGCATTCTCGTACTTCAGAATAGATACAGCTTTATAGAGATAGGGGGTCTCAGGGGACCATAACTCCGGGCGCTCCAGCCTGAACATCTGTTCCACTTCAGTCTCGCGGTACCAATCCACGTCAGTCTGGACCGATTGGGTATCTATCTTCTTCCCGGCGAAGTCGTATATTTCCGTATGCAGCGAGATCGCCCGCTCTTCTGTGTATTCATTTTGAATACGGGTGCTGACATGCACCTGGGCCTGGTGCTCCTCTACTTCCGGTGTCGTAATATACGTTCCATACTCCGCCACATGCAGCCGGTCCGTCTCTTCAAGCCAGACATGGCGGTAGATCCCGCAGCCTTCATACCACCAGCCTTCATTCTCAGTAGCATCCACCTTGACCAGAATGACATTCAAACCTTCCTCACCATAGCGGAGCACGTCCGTAAGATTATAGGTATAACCAGTGTATCCACCGCGATGTTCACCGATAAAATGTCCGTTAACCCACACCGTGCTCACCCCGGAGACGCCGTCGAAGGTGATTGTCCACTTGCGCTGTGCACCATCTGGAGGCAGCTTAAAGCTTTTACGGTAAAAGCCGATTCCTCCTGGCAAATACCCATGGCTGCCATCCCTCGAACCGAGCGATGCATCCTGTACATACTGCTGTTCCACGCACCAGTCATGCGGCAGGGATACAGACTTCCATTCCAGCTCCTGATGACTCATCCCTTTATCACTAAAGGCAATATCCAGCCATTCTCCCGCTTGCAGAGAACTATAGTCGGTTATGCCGCCTGTCATTCCTGCCTTCACAGCATATGGAATACGGATATCCCCTTTATAAAAACTCCAATCCTCATCAAACCGGCTTCTCTTTCTGACCGTTGCCATACTCACTTTATAACCGCCCCTTTACTAGACTATATTCTCATTGTAGATTAGATTATTAGAATATAGTTAGCACAATGCTAATATGAAACAGCACAAATTGAATGTGAGGGATATGTATGCTTCTGCCTTTTCGCCTATCCTCTGATCCTCTGAACTCAAGGTTACCGCTGGCTCTGTACAACGTCGGCTGCCACGCTCAGCATCCTATCTCCCGCCCGTCCGGTTATCTGGTGCCACAGTGTTTTATCGCATTCAAAGGCAAAGGCCGGGTTCGCTTCAGGGACGGAAAAAATCTGATTATGGAAGCCGGACAGGCGTTGATCCTTCCGGCCGGGCAGCCTCATGAATACTATGCGCTCCCTGGGGAACCCTGGCTGATTGGTTACGTGGGGTTTAAGGGAAGAATCGCGGAAGAAATGCTAACCGGCTGCGGGTTGCCGTTCAGCACAGTGATCGGCCTGCAAGACGCCGGAGTCTTGATGAATCCGCTGAAACAGTTATGGGAGCTTGCGGACCAGTCCGAAGCCTCCCGTGCCGCATACATCTCCGTCAGACTCTATGAATTCTTCCTGCTGCTCTCGGAAATAGCTGATCTCTCCTCCGTTGCTGATTCCCTTCCGGCAAACAGTACAGCACAGGAAGCCTTGCGCCGCGCTGCCGGGTATATGCAGGAACACTTCACCGAGAATCTGCAGATATCCAACATCGCCCATGTTGTGGGTTACTCCGTACAGCATTTCATGCGGATATTCCGTGAGGCCTACGGCATAACGCCTCATGCTTATTTACAGGGCCTGCGTCTGAACCAGGCCGTGAGGTGGATGGAGGAACACCCGGATATGCCCATCAAAGAAATCGCCGGCCGTCTGGGGCTGGAGCCCAATTATTTTATCCGCGCATTCAAAAAGACTTATGGGACTGCACCAGGAATGTACCGGGAGAATCTGTGGAATCACGCCGGATCTGACACAAACCAAAGGCCGGGCTCTAACACAACCCAAGACACGTGAGGTTTGAGCTGGGGACCTGAATGGAATCACCTGAGCTCTCCTTCCTTGCACAGAAAAAAGCCCAAGCCATGATCCAGCTAATCGCTCAGGCTTAGGGCCGAATGTTCTATTTCGTTCACTAATAATACGTCTTCACAGCTTCTCGCTAACCGCTCCATTCGCCGCAACACGGGCATTGAAAGAGAGCTGGTTCAGCCGCTTAATGGTGTCTTTATTATAAGCCTCTCCCATAAAATTGGGCTGGCCGCCGATAATCTTAACCGGAGTAATTCTGCCGGTTACACCGCTACTACTGACCTCAAAATTAACCAACATCGAATGGATCGTCTTGTCGCCGCCGCGTGTGGAACGGTTGAACACAAAATTGCCCAGCGAATAATAGATTGGCTTGTGCTTATAGTATTCAATCCCCATTAGGCAGTGGCTATGCGCGCCAATAATGATATCCGCACCGCTGTCGATCATCTGCTTCGCGAGCTTGCGGGCATAATCCTCCGGGTAGTCCTTGAATTCGTTGTTCCAGTGGATATATACAATCGTGTAGTCATTCTCTTTGGCCGATTTCTGTATGGCGCCCATCAGCGGTTCAGGTGTATAGGCTGAAGCTGCACCCGGACTGTTCTTCCCCGCATACCACGAAGGGCTGGAGAGCACACGGCTTACCCCGAGTATGGCGATCTTTTTCCCTTGTACCGTCTGGGTATATGGTTTATAGGCCTCGTTAATGTTCTTGCCTGCACCGGTATGCCCGATCTTGTATTTGTCGAGATGAATGAGTGTATCCAGCATAGCGACCTGCCCGAAATCCAGAATATGATTATTGGCAACGGTCACACCATCAATCCCTGCATAATTCAGTCCCGCAAGCGCTGTTGGCTTGGAACGGAACGCAAAGGTCTTCTCTGCCGCTTTCCCTCTCACCGATACCGGTGTCTCCAGGTTGGCAAAGGCAATATCCGCTTTCTTCAGAACAGGTGCTACCTTGGCAAAAGGAAAGTTCACACCGTACTTGGCGATCTGGTCGCCCACAAAACCATCCAGCAGAATGTCTCCTGCAAAAACAAGATTAACCTTCTCCCCGGCGGGAGCAGCTTGACTGAAAGCAGCCGGGGCAGGAATCAGCAAAAGTAATATTATAGTTATGACTGCAAATCTGCGCAAAATCGTTGACCCCTCTCTATCTGTTAACCTCTCATTATTCTACTATATTAGGAGAGGTATAACCAAATAAAGGATAGGTGCTAGATTCTCGCTTTTTTAAGTACGGCCCGGAAACAGTTCAGTCCGCCCCCCTGATCTGTACGCACAGCCTCTGCCGGAAGCTTGAAGTTTGTCTCCCCCCAGTACTCGAAACCGGCCTGAAGCAGCACTTCATTCATCCGCAGGAGATTAACGGTCGGATAGTCAAAAGTCAGCACCAGCAGCCCCTCACCATTCAGCGTACGGTGAAATTCTCTAACCGCCCGTACAGAATCCTCCAATGACAGGTGCTCCAGAGCCGAGATACAAAAAATCGTATCAAAGCACTCATTCTCATACGGCAGTGAGGTCAGACTCGCCTGGGCCAGATGGAGACGGTTCGTCCGCGCCGCTCCTGCCAGCTGCGCCGCCTCCTCCCCGACATCATCAGCAATTTCTGCGATAATAGCATCCCGGGACAGAATTCTTGCATCCATGTCACAGGCATGAACCTCCGCACTGTAGCTGGCAAGATAGAACTTGAGCGGATGGGATATTCCGCAGGCGGCATCCAGCACCACATCATGCGGGGATACGAAATTCGTACACCATTCGTATTCATAGGGCCGGCTCCACCAGGATTCCGGCAATTTGTAAACCAGCTTTTCGCGGCGGGCATCGGCATTCACAAAAAAACGGGAAACATACGGATGGGTAGGCATAGGCCAGGACTCCTTTTAGAGGAAATTCGGTAGTGAGAGTATATTCAGGAATCCCTGATTCATGCCTTAACCTTACACCAACCTGCACGCTAAGCATTTGTGGACTACACAAACAAGGCCATCCCATCCTCTGAAGGATGGAACAGCCAATGATTCGGACCTGTTTAATATAGATAGAATTCACACATAAAAGGAGAGCGGCTTCGCTTCAACGCCATGCTTCGCAATCAGGTTATCCACCATGGTACCCCATTCCGTATCGATGGTGCACAGCTCCGGGTGCTGATCGAACCACTCCACAGACCGCTTGACCCCTTCGGCAAAAGGAACCGTTGCGGCAAAATCCGGCACCAGCCGCTTAATCTTGCTGTTGTCGAATACACTGCTCACCGCCTGATCACCGATCAGCCCGTCCGCCGTTCCCGGCGGAGTAAAGGCCGTGATGAAATCGGTGGACATATGCACCACCTGTGGTTCTCGCCCAGCCGCCTTCCCGATGGCCGCATAAATCTGGTTCCAGTTCAGCAACTCATCAGAAGTAATATGAACCGCTTCTCCGATCGTCTCCGGTTGTCCCAGCAGCCCCACAAAACCTTTGGCAAAATCCGTATTATGGGTCAGGGTCCATAGTGAGGTTCCGTCCCCGTGAATCACGATAGGTTGACCTTTGCGGATTCGGTCGACCAGCGACCATGGATGCGCCCAGCTCGTTAGGCCTGCCGGTATCGCTGTTACCCCGTAAGTATGGGAGGGGCGGACAATCGTAACTGGAAAACCGTTATTCGTATAGGCTTCCATCAGCAGCTGCTCACAGGCGATTTTGTCGCGGGAATACTGCCAATAAGGATTCGTAAGCCGGGTCTCCTCGGTAATCAGATAATTCTGCTGCGGCTTCTGATAAGCAGAGGCGGAGCTGATGAAGATATACTGCTTGGTCTTGCCCATGAACAGATCCAGATCATTCTGCACATGCTCAGGGGTAAAGGCGATCCAGTCTACCACTACGTCGAACTCGTAATCGCTCAATATCTTTGCGGCTTCCAGCGGGCTCCGGATATCGCCTTGAATCACATGGGCACCTTCCGGCACGAATTCATCCCGCTGGCCGCGGTTGAATAGATAGAGCTCTATACCGCGCTCTACTGCAAGCTTGGAAACCGCTTCGCTAATTAGTCCTGTACCGCCGATAAATAATACCTTCACCGGTAACCCTCCTTTTACTTAGCTGATTATGGCTTCAATCGCTGTCAGAACATCTTCCGAGAGTTCTATGCCGGAAGCCTGCACATTCTCTTCCACCTGCTCAGGACGGCTGGCGCCGACGAGGGCGCTCGCGACATTCGGCTGACGCAGAATCCAGGCCAGGGCCAGATTGCCGACAGAAATATTCAGGTCAGCAGCAATCGCGCTCAGCTCTTGGACCTTGGCGATTTTCTCCTCGGTAATCCCCTTACGCATCCACTCCAGCTTCGCTGCGCGGCTGTCCTCCGGAATATCTGCGACCGAGCTGTATTTTCCCGTCAGCAGGCCTTGGGCCAGAGGGGAGAATACGACCTGTCCGATGCCCTTGCGCTGTCCCAGCGGAATAATCTCTTTTTCGATATAACGTTCGAACATGTTGTAGATCGGCTGATTAACGACAATATGGTCCAGCAGATACCGGTCGGCAACCGCCAGCGCTTCTGCCATTTGCGCCGCAGTCCATTCACTTACCCCCACATAGAGCACCTTGCCCTGACGGACCAGATCATCCAGCGCACGGAGGGTTTCCTCAATAGGTGTCTCAGGATCATAGCGGTGGCAATACAGCAGATCCACATAATCTTCTCCCAGACGTTTCAGACTGGCATGGCACTGCTCGGTAATGTGCTTGCGGGACAAGCCCCGGTCATTAGGACCGTCTCCCATTACGCCGTACACTTTAGTTGCCAGCACGTAGGATTCCCTTGGGAAACCGCGCAGGGTATCACCCAGGACCTTTTCGGCCGCCCCTTTTTCATAGACATTTGCCGTATCGAAGAAGTTAACACCCAGACCGTAAGCGGTCTCAATAGCTTTAACAGCATTGTCCCGCTCTACATAACCTCCATAAGTCAGCCAGCTTCCCAAACTGATCTCACTCACCTTAAGTCCGGTTCCACCCAATCTGCGGTATTTCATCTTGTACATGCTCCTCTCTGAATCCGGCCCATGCGCCGGCTGATTATCACTCAAACTCTGCTAAAATAGTTCGTCTATATTATATAGATTAAACGTGTGTTTTCCAAATCGATTTCATTCTCCCGATATTTTTGGGCCATGGGCATATGCCGTGATCATCCTAGGTTAAAGTCCATAGACTGTTGTCGAGATAAGATTAGAGGAGGCTATCCATGGATACAAATTACCAACAACTTGCTTGGAATTGTATGAACAAATATGTAGGTATGACTACGAATGACGGCCAGTCTTTTGACGGGTTTATTGCTCATGTGGATCAAGACTACGTCACACTAGCCATTCCTTCGAACGAAATGATGGGACAAATGAACGGAATGCCCGCCAGTGCATCTACTTACCGGCAATTCGGATATTATCCGGGTTTCTATCCGCGCCGACGTTTTTATCCGAGACGTATACCGTTTGGTGCTATCACTGCTTTGTACCTGCTTCCTTTTTTCATATATTGATGCTACGGGTATAGCTCCTATAGGGGTTATACCCTTACCGTTTGAAATGCAGCAACAATGCACTTTTTACCCTTAAAGGGTCTTGATCATGAGCACATGGGGGATTCCATCTTCCATAAAAACATCTGAGTTCGCTCATACCCCAACTTCTGATAAAAGCCTTCGGCCTGCTTCTGGCCATGCAGCTTGGCTCGCCGGAGACCCTTTTCAGCCGCCATTTTCTCCAGTGTTGCGATAATAACCGACCCAAGTCCGCTATTGCGGTACGGGGCAAGAAGACAGATCCGCTCCAGCTTGGCCCATCCGTCTACAATCCGCAGTCTGGCCGTTCCCACAGCCGCCTCTTCCTGATAGATCAAGATATGCTCAGCATCCTGCTCATATTGATCAAATTCATCGGCTAGCGGCACACCCTGCTCCTCCACAAACACTTCCCGTCTAATCCTAAAAGATTCCTGAAGTGCTTCTTCGGTCGTAACCCGTTCTATCCGCATATTCTCATTCCTCTCCTTCATTGGTATTCTTAATGCCCGCCCAGAAAATCTCCCAGATATCCTTCAAACGGCGCTCGAATTCTTCCTGATTATAAAAAAACATCTGCATGGAAATCCCGTCTTGTAAACAATAATAAGCCGCGAGCAGACTGTCCGTGCGCTGCCGCCGAATCTCCCCGGCATTCATGCCTTCCTCAAAAATAGCCTGGTAAAAGGCGGAGGACCGCTTCTCCATCATTGAAATCTGCTGCTCTAGCATCTCCTGAAAGAAAGGCGCCGGAAATTGAACACTTCTTATGTAAAAAGAGGTCAGTACCGGATGCTCCACCCTGTAATAGTAGGTCCGGTACATAATCTCACGAAGCCTCACCTCCGCAGATGTGCCAAGGATTTCCTTGAACAACTGATCCAGAAACTCAATATAGTGCCGGGCCATTTCCTGAAAAGCCGCCAGAAACAAATCTTCTTTTTTAGGAAAATAGGTAGCAATCGACTGTTTTTTAATGCCTACCGCCTGGGCAATCCCAGCCAGTGAAGCACCCTCAAAACCCTTTTCGGCAAATTGTGCTAAAGCGGCTTGCAGAATAGCATTAGCAGTCACAATAAACCACCTCCCTGACGATCGTCAGGACATTATTACATGCTCTTTCTGTTTTGTCAACGAGCAGAAATGCGGGATACGATGAGTATTGGGATTCTAGGATTGTGACCGGGGGTAAACTATCGATTCCGCAATTTTATCAGATATGCTATAATTTTCCTGCATCTAATCTATCTATTTAATAGGAGATGACCCATTTAATGTTTGCTATCCCGACCAATCGCCTTGTACTGCCGGCTGTCCAATCTATCCTAATTGAAATGACATCCATGCAGCAACGGGGAATCGATCCGGAAGAGTTAATCATCCTAGATAATGGACCTTCCCATGTAGTGAAAAAAAACAAGGAAGACATTATGGCACTTCAGAAGACCACTTCCATTCCGATCATTCACCATGATCTCAATGATCAATTAGAGTGGATTCAAGACTTGGCTGAGCATGGACAATGGGATCTCGCTGAATTAACCCGATTGCTCTATCCTCACCCGGAGGAAGTCGATTACGGTAAGGTTTTTAATATGCTCTATCTTGCTGCTGCGAGGTACGGGCGGAAGGTCATTCACCGCAGAGATTCGGATTGTTTTACTCCCCTGGGTGATGAGGCCTTGTATCCCGTTTCGGGGGAAATGCAGTTTATCGGCAAAACAGTTGCCGAGGTGCTTCCTATGATGGATACCTGCGAGAGCCTTACTGACGAATTACTGCCAGAAGAAATCTGGATCGCAGGCAGCGATTATATTGGGGATTGGAATGTGACTCTGGAGCTGCTTCAGCAGCATAACACACAGACACTAAATGAATTTCTGACCCTTCTAAGCATTCCTGAAGCCCGGATACCTGCTTATATCGACGCCAAATACAGTGATAGCGAGCTGAACTTCCGCACTCGGCCGTTATTAATCACTTGCGAGAAGCTTCCCGATATCCCTGAGATTGTCCCCACTTATCCTGAATGCGGCAATATTGCGATGATGGAAATTTTTAAGTGGATTCCCAATTTTATTGGCTCCCGCTGTATCGGATTCGATTATCACACTTATATATTGGGCTCACTGCTAAAGGTTCCCGCGGTCTATCATACCCAGCGCATTATTCATGCCCATGAATACACCCGTAAACAGCAGGACGGGACCTTGAACTATTGGAAAGGCATCGCGAAGCTGGCCGATTACAATTTTTTCATAACGGAATTCCGCTGCAATTATTTGCATCGGCTGGCCCTGCCTGAAGAGAACGGTTTTCATATTCTCCGGGATACGGGACCCTCCACTTTGGTGAATCTGCTATCCGAATGCCAGATGAACTTGGACAGGAAGACAAGGTTAGGCTTGGTTCACGATCTGGCACACAAAATTCTACTGCCCTCCGGGCTGGCCGAATATCGCTTGGTTGCTGAGGAACTGGAACGTGGTGCAAGCCGTCTGATTGACGAACTCGATGATGATTATACTAGAAGCATTAAGCTGCAAAATATCTGGAGAGAATTAATCCATCTTTCTGAGCAGATGGGAAGCGAATCCAGATGCAACGCATATTGAAACAACTACTGGCCGATTTAGCCGAATCGAGAGGCATCCCCACATATCTTCCTGCCTTAGCTTGCACCTTTCTGATGGGTGTCGGTTTCTCCTTGACCATGACATTCATGCCATTGTTCGGAATGCAGCAAATTGGAATGAGCTCATGGATGCTGGGGATATTTTTGACCGTCTCCTCTATGTTCGAGGTGGGGGTGTCCAGTTGGATCGGCAGGTTATCTGACAGACGGCTTAATCGAAAAACCATACTACTCGCCGCGTCATCAGCAGCAATCATCGGCTATACTCTTTTTGCTGTTTTTGAGAATTATTACACCTTACTGATCGTATCCATTACATTCATTGCTCTGGCGACTTCTGTATTCCCGCAAATATTTGCCTATGTAAGGGATGCAGCCACTGCGGTGAACAAGGACGCAGACATTGCGATATCTCTGCAAAGAACCTTATTTTCCCTTTCGTGGGTAGTAGGCCCGCTGCTTGCTCCCTTGTTGATCAGAAATCGGGATTATAGCCCGTTATTCCTATTTGTGGCGGGTCTCTATGCTGTAATAGCCTTGATTGTAATTGTATATCTGGTTAGATATGATCGTCCTTCCATGACTAGCACCGACCTGACTTTGGCGCAGACCAAGACTACCAAACAAACGGGACGCTGGCTACTGTGGGTATCCATCTCTGCCTTCATGATTTTCGAGACCAGTAATGCTATGTCAGGAATTGCCTTACCGTTGCTTACTACGGTTGATCTTCGGGCTACAGACCAAACCGTCGGTTGGCTGGTTGGGCTAGGCGCTCTGCTACAAATCCCGTTTATGCTTGGATTCGGTCTATTGGCTAAACGGTACGACAATACATTTATAATGAAAGCCGCCGGTGTATTTGGCGTTCTTTATTTTGTTTTATCGTCTGGGGCGGATACAACCTGGCAGCTGGCAGCTTGCCAGATTCTGAATGCTGCCTACGTATCCATTGTACTGGGCGTTGGCCTCAATTATTGTCAGGAGCTAATTCCTGAATCCCCTGGAACCGCGACAACAATGTACTCCAATGCTACAACCATCGGACTTATGCTTGGCGGATTCATGGCCGGGAGCATTGGGGAGTGGATGGGGAACCGTGCGATCTTCATTGCCTGTGCCACCTTGGCTGGGCTTGGACTCGTGCTTATTAACAGCACAAGCTTCCTAAGTAATAAGAAAGATTCCATGAAGAAGGCTGAAACGTTAGCATAATCCAGTAACTAACCACGAAACCTGCAGGTAAAAATACCGTACTACCGGGTAATTATAGAATAAGACCGCACTAAGCGGTCTATACAACCCTAGAGGAGGTAACATGATGCTAAAAAAAATTCTCGGCAAAGTCCTGCACTCCATGGAACACTCCCAACATGGAAGGCGGAGCAGATCTTCAAGCGGTCATAAAGGGAGGCCTGTGTACGGCAGACATTCTAGCAGTAGTCACGGATACAAGCGCCACTCATCTTCGGACTCGCACCATGGAGGAAATGGACATAAATATTATAAGAATCGCTACGGCAGCTCAAGCTAATGCTTCTTTGTTTGAACACTGTTCCAAAATCACAAGGCGCCTTTCATCTTTTGGATGAAGGCGCTTTTTTTGAAAATCAATATCATTGCAGGCTCTCATGCAAAGCTTCGGCCTCCCGGACAAATATGCCTGTATCCGGATAGGCTTCGTGCTCTCCGAGAAGCCGGGATACGATACGCAGCATTCCTGGCGACAAGTCCAGTTCTTCCCGCCAGCCCCGCTCCGCCTCTCCCGGTTCGGGAGTAAAACTGGAATACAGCATGAACAGCATTAATTGTCCTATGTCATACAGATCCGAGGCGATAACAGGCGGCATTCGTTTCGGTATCTCCTCCACCTTCGGGCTCTGCCTCTCCAGCACCGTTTCCGCTTCTCCGATCCGCCTTGCCAATCCGAAATCAATTAAGTACAATCCTTCATTCCGGAGAATCACATTGGGAATCCTCAGATCCAGGTGAACATATCCGCGCGAATGGACATGGGCTACCAGTTCCATCAGTCTCAAGATTGTGGCAAGACACTCCCGCTCGCCATAGACGATGTTCTCATCGAAGATCATATCCTCCAGCGTTTTACCCTCTATATAATCGGTTACCAGCCAGTTTGAACCCCTCTGTTCAAAGTAACCGCGGCACTTGGGAATGTGGGGATGATTCATGGCCTGTAAAATATCCCGTTCCTTGGCCAGCATACTCCGTCCCACCGCTTTCTTGCTCGGTCTGGACTGCTTGACGGCTAGAAGAGCTCCATTCCTGGTGTCACTGCACCGGTAAGTAAGCCCATAGCTCCCTTCCCCTAATAGGGATTCTATCGTATACCGATCACCGATCCGGCTCCCTTCCGGCAGCGGATAATCGTGCCAGGCCCGAACAAATCCCCGCCACCGTTCAAATGCCATTACTCTTTCACCTCTTCTGTCCTCATCTCGTATAGATTATACCAAGTTTCTGCGACTTGATCAGGATCAGAACCCAGACTGGGTCAATTAAAACGCTGTGATGATTGGATAGATTTGACTTCTTAGATTGAAGTCATAGTTCTGGTCAACAATACCTACCACATCGTTGCTATCATATAGCTCTACCATGAACCCCGCCATTTGTTCGGCAGTGTGGTACTTAGGCATGTTTGCTTTATAATCAAATTCTTCAACATCGATTGATTTCTTCACAAATTCCGTTTCGGTTATCGCTGGTGCTAACACTTTTGCTTTTAATTTCGCACCTTTAAGCTCCAGTTCTTTGGCAAGTCCTTCGGTGAAGGCACTGACATAGTATTTCGATGCAGAATAAGCCACACTCCCCACAGCAATCGCATATCCGAGTGCGGATGATACGTTAATTAACTGAGTTCCTTCTATATCAGCATAATCCCGCACAAATAGTGTAGAAAGGATCGTCAAGGATTCAACGTTAACCCGAAGCATAGTTTCAACTTTATCTAAATTCTGTCCTGCTACAAAAGAAGCTTCACCAAGCCCGGCATTATTAATCCATGTTTCAATTTGGTATTCCTTCAAAGTGTTATACAGGGTGTAGGCCTGCTCTGTAACAGACAGGTCACTTGTATGAACAATAACATTTACATTTGGATCCATTACCTGAATTGTTGATTTAAGCTCTTCTAATTTATCTAATCGTCTAGCTACCAAAATTAAATTTTTACCACGTGCAGCAAACGCCAATGCTGTTTTATATCCAATTCCTGAGCTTGCTCCTGTAATCACTGTGTACTTCATAATTATTCTCTCCCTTTTGTTTTGAATAAAATAATATTCTGAATGCATCCAACAGAGCTTTGCATACGATTTAGCTTGTAATTCATTCATCCTCCCTTATCAAATTCCTCCGGATCAATCGAGAACGATCATTCTAGTTAAAGCAAGTAAGACTCTGTTAGATCTGACTTGCACTAGTATAACAATTATAGAACGATTGGTAAAGAATTGTTTTGACAAGTAATGAGAACCACCTACATAAGCTCAAAATAGATACTTTTACAAATTTACTTTTGTGTGCGCTACCTATCTTCGTATTCATTTGCCTTAAGAATCATTCGTGCATTATACCAGCATTATTCAAAATAATATCCAGTTTCGGATGGTGTATAGCGAGTTCTTTGGCAAGCTGCTCAACACTTGAGGGATCACTAACGTCTGCCACCAGCCCAATGAGACCGTGATTGTTTTTTACTGCCTGATCGATGCGCTCTTGTGAACGCCCCGTAATGATCACGGTATTTCCCATCTCAAGAAAACGTTTAGCAAAAGCAAAGCCAATCCCAGATGTCCCGCCTGTCATCAGTATCGTTCTATTTATTAATTTCATTGTTATGGTCTACTCTCCTTAAAACCGGATGATCACTTTTCCTTTGGGATGACCTGTAGCCACAAGATCCAATGCTTCGTTAATATCTTCAATGTGGAATTCTGTCGGGTCAACTGCTGGTACAATCCCGTTATCTTCAATAATTTTCGTGATTTTCTTTAATTGATCGCCATCACTGCGCACAAAAATAAAATGATATTGAATCTTCTTTTTCTTCGCTTTGTAATCATACTTAGCTCCGGCAATGGCGAAGAGCTTCTGCTTCCAGCCTGACAAGCCCATAGCTTCGGCGAAACGTTTGTTAGGACCAGTCCGCAGAGAAAGAAGTCGTCCGCCTGCTTTAATAATTGAGAGTTCATGATCAAATTCGCTTGGTCCCAAGGTATCCATCACATAATCTACATCACGAAGTTGTTCCCAATAGTTCTCAGTCGTGTAATCAATATATCGGTCTGCCCCAGACGCCATTGTCCGTTCACGTGCTTGCGGGTTTCCACTAACGATGACCTTGAGCCCCATGCTTTTGGCAATAGGAATAGCCATTTGTCCAAATGAACCAGAACCCCCGGGAATAAACAGGCTTTCGCCAGCTTTAGCAGCTAATTCCTCATGTAATCCTTGATAGGCAGTCAATCCTGTTAATGGTGCAGCAGCACCGGTCACAAAATCCAGATTAGCGGGTAAGTGCCCGATGGCATCCGCACTAATCGCCGCATATTCCGCAAAGGCACCGATTTTGTGTAGTGGCAGGCGTGAATAAATGGTATCGCCAGCTTTGAAACCCTGTACCTTCTTACCAACTTTTTCAATAACACCCGTCAGCTCGTTACCGAGTACCAATGGGAACTTATAATCCTGAATCAGCTTCACGCTCCCGGTAGCGATAAGCAATTCTAAATGATTAACCGCCGCTGCTTTCACTTTGACCAAGACTTCACTATCACTTATTTCCGGGATTGGAATATCGTTGACTTCTACTTTGAACTTTTTTGAATATTTGGTGATCTGTGCTGCCTTCATAATTAATGGCCTCCTTTGCACTGAATAATAAGTAACATTTATTATTTTTTGTAACTTATACAACAAGCATAAATCCAGAGGTTACAAAAGTCAACAATTGTTACTGGCCATTGTATATGCTAAAATACAGGCAAGTGTATCAACGATGATTAAGGAATTTATTAAAGAAGAAAGGGTTGGCAGTAAGATGGCTAAAATCACACAAGAGCTCATTATAGAAACAGCTGAGGCCTTAATGGAGCGCACAGACAAATCCGAAGTGACGCTCTCCCAAATTGCAGATGAATTAAGTATCACCCACGCCGCGCTCTATAAACACTTTAAAAATAAGCAAGAGCTCTGGGCAGCCGTGTCTAAGAGCTGGTTCAACCGGATGATTTCAGAACAAATCCAAATCGATATGACTAATTCGGCTAATCCAAAGGAATTGTTACATGATTGGCTCTGGGCATTTGCTAACGCCAAAAAACGCGCCTATAACGAAAATCCCAAGATGTTCGCCCTGAATACGCAATACGTAGATAGCAATCCACTGGTATTACGAGACGTTCTCTGGGATTCCTACCAAATTATTGACGGATTCATGGACTATCACGATCCCCACTTAGAAAGGGCAGAGGCAATTCTATCCGCATTTGCGGTATTTAGCCTCCCATCCTTCAAAGAATCCTGGAATTACCCAGACTACCAAGACAGGTTCGAACGTATCTGGAATTTGATCAAACAGGGGCTGTGAATCCAAAAAACCGCTCTCTTATAAAAGAGAACGGCAGTTTGAATACTATTTTCTTATTTCTCCTCAGAATACCCGCTTCTTCTCCCTATCCTCAATAATGATCTGCACAGACTCCTGGAACCTCAGCGCATGCACAATCTCCCGCTCCCTCAGGAACTTGAGGCTGTCCTGCAGGTCCACATCGTCCGTCATATCGATCAGCCACTGATATGTAGCCCGGGCCTTTTCTTCGGCTGCGATGTCTTCGTACAGGTCGGCGAGCGGGTCACCCTTGGCCTGAATATATGTCGCTGTCCATGGAACTCCTGCTGCATTCTGGTAGAACAACGCATGATCCCGCGTCGCGTAGTTCGGGCCGAGTCCGGCAGCTTCCAATTGATCAATAGTGGCGTCCTTGGTCAGCTTGTAGATCATCGTGGCAATCATTTCAAGATGAGCAAATTCCTCAGTCGATATATCCGTCAGTACACCAATTACTTTGTCCGGAATAGCATACCGCTGATTCATGTACCTCAGCGCAGCTGCCAGCTCCCCGTCCGCTCCTCCATACTGCTCCATTAGGTAACGCGCCATCCGTACGTCGCATTTGCTTACACGTACCGGATATTGCAGTTTTTTCTCATATATCCACATTTGGGAACTATCCCTCCTAAAAATTTTGTGAGCATAAGAATCCTTGAATAAGCTTCGTACAAAACTCACTTCGGAAGCATGCACTTAGTTTTGTGAGCATAAGCATCCTTGAATAAGCTTCGTACAAAACTCACTTCGGAAGCCTACGCTTAGTTATGTGAGTGTAGGCATCTGCCAGCTAGACCTGCCAAGGCCAGGGGGTCTGATTCCATTCCCATGGACATTTCGAATAAGCGCGGCCGAAGTTCTGAAGCGGACCATACAGCTCCTGGAACTGGTTCGCCAGCCGTGTGCGCTCCTGAGTCAACTGGTTGAATTGCTCGATGGCCTTTAGATCCTCAAGATGAGTATCCAGATACAAATTCAGCTCCACCAATGCAAAATCGAGAACCTGCAGCTGCTCCAGCATCTCATAGTAACGTGGTTCGCAAGGACTTGCTTCCATGTTTACTTGCCTCCTTTGCTCTTGGATTCATACGGGCTGAACAGGGCAGGCCATAGCGTACCCGCTTTCAGAGCCTCGGGTAAAGCAAACTGCGGCAAGTTAGGCGGCTGGAAATTAATAAATTGATTCGGGGGTACTACATACGTCTTGAATGGCACCGGCGGGCAAGGATCAAACGGGCCACCGTAAGGGGTCCATACGCGTTCCTGGGGATTCATACTTTTCTCCTCCTCTGATTACTTGCAGCTCATTACCGGAGTAAACACAGTACTTTGTAATCAATATATGACCTGCGGCTAGTCCATAGACCAAGGAAAGTACTGCTCCCTGCAAGCCGGAACAAGGATACATCAGCGTCCCAGGTGCATATGCTAGTCCCTAGATTGTTTGGCGTAAGGTGAAGGCCAACTCGCAAAAAAAAGCGCCTCAAGAACCGTTATACGGTCTTGAGACGCTCCTCTTTAACAAATACTGCAGTTTGGCAGCAAATATATAAAAACAGATTTAGAGTTCATACTTATATTTCGGTATCCGGTCTGTTTGCTTATTACAAGCCTTCCTCATCTTCCCCGGCCTCATCGTCATCCACTGGGAGCGGTGTTTCACGGTGGATATTGATCCTGGTAATCCGCAGACGTGTAGATTCTTCCACCTCAAAGGTGACATCCCCAACGATTACCCGCTTGCCTTTGGATGGATTACCTTCCAGCTCCTTGAACAGCCAGCCCCCAATCGAATCCACCTCGTCGTCTTCGATCACAACACCAGTGAGGTCATTGACATCCTCGATCAGCATCCGGCCTTCTACAGAGATGTAATCTCCGTTGCGTTCTACACTTGGACGTTCATCTTCGAACTCATCATGCAGGTCGCCCACGATCTCTTCAAGGATTTCTTCTGCTGTGAGCAGCCCGGCTGTCCCGCCGTATTCATCCACCACCAGCGTAAGCTGGGCCTTGTTCTTCTGCATAAGGCGCAGCGCGTGACTAATCTCCATGGATTCCGGCACATTAAGGATAGGACGGACCAGCGAAGCCAGATCATTCTGCTGCTCTATCGGAGCAAACAGCAGGTCGGTAATATGAATGAAGCCGATAATCCGGTCTTTATCCTCAAAAGCCACCGGATAACGGGAATGCTTCGTCTCCGTAATAATCCGCATATTTTCTTCCAGAGAAAGATTGCTGTATAACACATCCATATCTGTACGCGGAAGCATGACCTCACGGGCCAGCAGGTCGGAGAATTCGAAGATATTGTCCATCAGCTTCATTTCATCTTTATCAATGACCCCGCTTTTGGCACTTTGATTCATCAGAATGCGGATTTCTTCTTCCGAGTGGGCTGCCTCCGCCTCACTGGCCGGCTCCACGCCTACCAGCTTCAGGAGTGCATTGGCTGATGCGTTAAGCACCCAGATAAACGGCAGAAACACATTATAGAAGAACATCAGCGGCGCGGAGAGCAGCAGCGCGGAGCCTTCAGTTTTTTGAATGGCCAGGGATTTCGGTGCAAGCTCACCCAGCACAATATGTAAAAATGTAATAATCGAGAAACCAACAATCACGGACACCGTGGAGATCAGGGTATGGTCAGTAACACCAAGCTGAATCATCAGCGGTTCCACGAGCAATTCAGAAATAGCCGGTTCTCCGACCCAACCGAGCCCCAGCGAGGCTAGAGTAATCCCAAATTGGGTAGCTGACAGATAAGCGTCCAGTTTTTTGTTAACCTTCAGCGCATATCCAGCCATCTTGTTGCCTTCACTGACGAGCTGTGTAAGGCGGGACTGCCTCACCTTTACCAGCGAGAACTCCGCTGCCACAAAGATGCCGTTCAACAATACGAGCACCAGAACCAGCAAAAGATTGAGCAGCAATCTCCCTACTTCAAATTCCGTATGCACTATAACAACGCCTCATTTCTACAGAGTGATCGCTTTTCTTGTTTTGAAATCAACCTTCGGATAATACATATCGGCTACGAGAAGATTGGGACCACAGCAGCCGGCTTCATCACAGTGGCAATTCACCTTCTGATTGAGCGGATGTTTCAACTGCCATTCGGTAAAAATATCATCCAGCCTGCTGCTGCCAATGTTGCCAAAGGCGGAAATATCGGCAAAATCCGTCACAAACACATCCCCTGTGAACAAATTGACATTCACCCGGTTTCTGCCGTCCGGATCATTGCGCAGAGTAACGTTCTTCTCCTCCCGCAATCTGCGCAGAAGCTTCTGGTCTTCTTCCAGAAAGCTGCAGGCAAAGAAAGGAAGCGTACCAAATAGCATCCACATTTCAGGATTGCGATGATCCAGCAGATCATGGATCGCTGCGCCCATTTCCTTCAGGGACAGCACAGGGAGCTTCGATGCAAAGCTGGAAGCATACATTGGGTGCACCTCATGCCGGCCTGCCCCCATCTCGCCAATCAGCTTATGAATGGCCGGCAGCTTGTTATGCGTCCGGTAATTAATCATAGATTCTGCCGAGATCAGCATGCCGTCGCTACTGAGGCGGCGGGAATTTTCCAGCATCGTGTCATAGAGCCGGTAAGCCGCTTCTTTCGAAACCGGGTGGCCGCTGTTCGCGAAGCCCACCTCGTGGAAGTCGTCTCCATTCACATAATTAAAAGAGATATGCATAACGTCCAGATACGGCAGCAACTGCTCGTAACGGGAATAAGGCATAGTGAGATTGGAATTAATCTGGGAACGGATACCCCGCTCGCGGGCATATTTCAGCAGTGGAACAATGGTATTCTCCACGGTACCGGCGCGGAACATGGGCTCGCCGCCAGTAATACTGATCGTCTGCAGATGCTCAACCTCTTCCAGACGGTCCAGCATATTTTTTAGCGGCAGCATTTCTCCTTCTTTGGTAGTCAGGCTGTCGCCAACCGCACAATGCTCACAGCGCATATTGCACAGATTGGTAACCGTCATCTCGACACTGGTCAGCACATGACGCCCATGCTTGCGTAGTGAAGAAATCGGGTCCCAAGGATCGTAGCTTGGCGACAGCTCCCTTAGAGGTGTTGAGGATGGTTCTAATATACTCATTTTTAATGGTACTCCTTCGATGCGTATTCCTTATTATTAACCCAAAATCAATGAAAAAGAACGGTAACTTAACCTACATCATACCACGACTGGGCAAAAACTGCAGGGAGGGCACTTTATGTGCTTCGTTTCCGATAAAAGATCCTGCTCAGGGCTGCTCATACCGCTAAGATATGTATAACAAAAAAAACGGGACAGCCACGATGCTCCGCACTCATGCGGCTTGCCCGTTTCCTGTCCTCGCTTCGAACCGGGTATTAAGTGGTTCTGACCACAACCCCGTCATCATCGGTCACATCCACAATCACTACTGACAGCTTGCTGCCCAAATCCAGCTCATACGGAGCGGTCGGTTCGCCTTCAGGTCCGTTCAGCACACGCACAACCGGTCTATGCGGCGTTGACGGGTCTATTTTGACTACTACACCGCTCTCCCCCGTACTAAGCTTGACAGTTAATCCAAGCGGATAAATGGCTACACGGTCTCTGAACAGCTCCAGCTGCTTCTGTTCATACAGTGTTCCTGAACCAACATAGAGCGCTTCAACCGCCTGATGCGGCAACATGGCCTTCTTATAGATCCGGTTCGAGGTCATCGCATCATAGGAATCTGCAACGCCCAGCCATTTGGCATATTCATGAATTTGCGGACCCTTCAAGCCGCGCGGATACCCCGAGCCGTCGATGCGCTCATGATGCTGCAGTGCGCAGTGTGCTGCAAGCAGCGGGATATTCGGCTCATCCTTGAGAATCCGGTAGCCAATCTCCGTATGAGCCTGCATATGCCGAAACTCCTCGTCGCTGAGCATGCCGGGTTTTTGTACAATTTTGAGAGGAATCTGCGTTTTGCCGATATCATGAAGCAGCGCACCCAGGCCGATAACCCGCAACTCCTCCCTGCTGTAGCCGTGAGCAATTCCAAGCACCAGTGTGTACAGGCAAACATTAAGGGAGTGGGCATACAGGTAGTTGTCGGCTGTGTGCATATCCAGGAGCATTATCATGGGGTCATCCTGCGTAGCCAAATCATCCAGAATGGAATCCATCACCCCGGAGAATTTCTTGTCCAGATGATAAAAGCCCTTGGCAATACCGGATACTCCTGACATCTGCTGGAACTGGTTCCGGACAACCTTGAGCGCCTGATTGCGGGTCTCATCCTGCAGCATTCCGGTAATCTCGACATCTTCTGTGAGGGAATCCTCTATGTAGATATATCCGATGTCAATCTTGGCCAGCCGCTTGATCATTGCATCAGTAAGCTCAACCCCGTCCGCAAGGAGGACCAGTCCTTCATCATTATATATTTTTTTACCCAGCTTCATTCCGGCTTGAAGCCGGTTTACAGATACTAGACGCACCTTGGCTCACTCCTGCCTTTAACGGTAAATTGCTCTTCTGTTTCAAAATCCCCAGGTGACTCTATGTGTATATACCGTTACCTCGAGCGATTAGTCATGAGCTTGTAATTAACGCATAATAAACAGCCAGAATGCAGCTGCCAGAATAAAGCGGTAGATCGCGAAATGGGTCGGTCTGATCTTCTGGATCATTTTCATGAATGCCACCACAACTACATAAGCAACCACAAATGAAATCACAAAACCGATCGCGAAATCCATAATCGTATCTTTGGTAAAATATTGGTAGGAATCGAGCAGTTCATAGCCGGATGCCGCACACATAATCGGGATTGCAATCAGGAACGAAAAATCTGCCGAAGCCTTATAGCTGACCCCGCTCAGCATACCGCCTGAGATGGTCGAACCGGAGCGCGAAAATCCCGGCCACAGCACAGAAATAATCTGATAGAGTCCAATGGCAAGAGCCTGGCCGTACGTCAAATCATCCAGCTCATGAGCCGTCACCCGGATCTTCCGCCGGTTTACCCATTCCGCCACAATCATCAGAATCCCGCCGGCGACAAGCGCCCAGAGTACGGTGGTGGCTCCAAACAGACTTTTAATGAAATCCCGGGCCAGAAAAGCAACTGCAAGCGCCGGTACAATCCCCAGAAGGACATGGATCAGATTCAGTCTGGAGGCCTTCATGACTCCGCCCCGGTCTGTCCGGCCGCGCCCGATGCCCAGCAGGTTCAGAATCCGCTGGCGGTATACCAGTGCAATAGCCAGAATAGCTCCCAGCTGAATCACAATCTCATACGTCTTCATAATCGACGACTGGTCATCAAATCCGAGCAGCTTGGTCGTTAGAATCATGTGTCCCGTTGATGACACCGGGATAAATTCCGTTATTCCTTCTACAATTGCGAGAATAATTGCTGTAATAGTGTCCATATAATCCTCCTGATCTTAAATAAATTAAACCTAATGCGGCTAGAGCTCCTAATATTCATACAAAATAAAATTCAGTGTTTATACAGACTTCGTACCCCACCGCAGTACCTCACATTCATCAAGGCTTCCCGGCCGCTGCAGCTCCATTCGCAGCAAATCCCTCAGGAAATGAGGCAGCAGATACAACGGATCCGTTCCGTTCGCAAGGCTCTCATATCCTGTGCGGAACGTGAACATATCCAGTGTTCCAACCGAATATATGGCGTAGTCATCCAGCGGTTCTCCGTCAACAAAGACGGCAATACCGTTATCATAAGGCATGATCCCAGGATCGTACAGGATTTTCAATCCATCCACTGCAAGGCTGCCCAGAACCTTTCCGCGGAATCCGTAGCCGTAAATAGCCTTGGTACGAAACTCTTCCGTAAGGCTCTGCTCAAGAGCTGTGCGGATATCCTTACCTTTCAGTTGAACAATACAGGCGTTAATCGGAGACGGACACAGCGCATGGAGCATCCCAGCAGTAATATTGCCTGCTGGCAGAGATTCAAGCAGTTGCCCGCTGTTGACCAGTGATAACGGTGCTCCAGTAAAGCGCCGGACAGCCTGGGCCAGAAGATTGCCGAAAGGGGATTCGCCCAGAGTATTCAGATCAAGCTCGCGGTCAGTGATGGCTACCGTCTCGTTAAGAACCTCCCGTCCATGCTTCAAATGCAGCGCCGCCGCAGGAAAGATTACATCCTCGGTAAGCGAAGGATCCACGGGGAAACATTGGCCGCTCACCAGCTCAAAGTCATGCCCGGCAGACTCCCGCTCAAAAATAAGCTGTCCGACATAACGGCCGAACTTGCCAGCACCGCAGACCGCAGTTCCGTTGATGATCTCCGGCGTCTCCAGCATATGATGGGTGTGGCCGCCCAGAATGGCATGAACCCCCTCCAGTTGCTCTGCCAGCCGTCTATCCGCCGGAAGCCCCAGATGGGACAAAATAATCAGGAGATCGACCTGCGGAGCTAGCAGTTCACATTGTTCCCGGAGCGCCATTTCCGGGTCCAGCGCCTCCCAGCCCAGCAGCGAATAAAAAGTGGAAAAAGCAGCTGTTGCTCCCGTAACCCCTATTTTGATGCCTTCTTTCTCCAGAATCGCATGCCGTTTCATCCAGCCAGGGGGCTCACCGGTTGAGTTCTCCAGAATGTTGCAGCATACTACCGGGCACTGGATACCTGCATACAGAGCAGAGAGCGTCTCATGCGGGAAGGTCAGTCCTTCATTGTTGCCAATTGTTACCGCATCATAACCGGTCAGGTTAATCATATCGATATTCGCCTGCCCCACAGTCCCCTCAGTCTCCACAGAGAACCGGTCCATATGATCGCCAATATCCATCAACAGCACAGGCTCGTCCCCTGCCATTGCCTTTAGCTTGGCTATTTCAGCAGCAACAGGGCTCATCATCTCAAAGTGGCTATGTATATCATTGGTGTGAATCAGAACCAACCTCTGCATGGCTCGCTCCATATGCTTCTCTTCCCTCCCACCTGTAAAGCCGTTTTAGAATTAGCGGCAGGCTTGTTATCTCATAGTGCTTAGCATAACATTTTCAGATTCAATATGGTATATTGGAATCATTATTGAAAGTTCAATAACCCTACATTCCGAGGTGAATCAAGCATGCATTTGACTATTCGTCTGTTCGCCGGCCTTGCCGAAATCATTGGCTCCTCTTCACTGCCCTTCCATTCGCATGAGGTTCCGCTTACTGCCGGAAGACTGAAAGAGCTGCTCTCTGCCTCCTATCCGGATGCCGCAATGCAGATCAAAGTGTCCCTGGTGGCCATTGACCATGAGTATGCACCGGACGACTCCTTCATTTCCGAAGCCTCCGAAGTAGCGCTCATTCCTCCCGTGTCCGGGGGAGAACCTTCTGAAGAGGACCAGGAGACCTCTGACGGAAGATTCATTATCACAGGCCAGCCCCTTAACGGAGAAGCTCTGCTGAATAAAGTGCTGGACGCAGGTCACGGCGCTTCGCTGATCTTCATAGGTACAACCCGTGAGATGACTGGCACCCAGCGCACCTCAGCACTATACTACGAAGCATATGTCCCCATGGCCCTCTCCAAGCTGCAGGAAATTGGCAGGGAGGTTGAAGAGAAATGGGATGCCCGCTGTGCCATTGCACACCGGACCGGGCTTGTCGGCCTAAAGGAAGCAAGCGTAATAATCGCCGTCTCGGCTCCCCACCGTGATACCTGTTATGAAGCCAGCAGGTATGCTATTGAGCGGCTGAAGGCAATAGTGCCCGTATGGAAAAAAGATATCGGCGACTCCGGAGAACAGTGGCTTGGAGCAGATCCCCAAGCTATGAAATACCGCAGTCTGTAAATGTTAATAAATAGCTTTTCTTCCTATTGAATAATCTTACATTAGTTGCTATGCTGGAAAAAATCGCTATAGTAAGGTGGCATAGTCATTGAAAATACACGTCTCAGATCTGAAACCAGGGTATTCCCTACTGAGGGATACCTTTAGCTCAAGAGGGTTACATGTATTGCCCAAAGGAACAGTGCTTCAAATGGAAGAGATTGCAAAACTGATGCAGCTTGGAGTAGATTATGTTGATATAGAATCTACTCAGGAAGAACCAGCGTCTTCCAACAGACCCGCTATCATCCAGTCAGCTTCCCAACATTTCGATTCCATGATTGACGGCTTTGAATCTGTATATATGGAAGCGGTAACTAAGGGCAGCTTCAATCAGACGGTGGTGGATGATATCCTTCAGCCTTCGCTGGAGTCCTTGGACAAACACAAGGATGTGGTTTCCTTACTGTTACTGCTTGACCGGGAAGATAATTATACATATAACCACTCGTTACAGGTGGGCATGCTTTCTTATTATATAGCAACCTGGCTGGGGTATTCCAAGAAAGAATGTTATGAAGTCGGCCGGGCCGGCTATCTGATTGATATCGGTAAATGCCGGATCTCCCCCGATATTCTGAATAAACCCGGCAAGCTGACTGCGGCAGAATTTGACGAAGTCAAACTACATACGATTTATGGCTATGAAATTATCCGTAATTCCATGGATGACCCTACCGCAGCCCTGGTGGCACTTCAGCATCATGAACGTGAAGACGGTTCCGGGTACCCGCATCAGTTGACCAAAGTTGATATTCACCCGTATTCCCAGATCGCAGCTGTAGCCGATATCTACAGTGCTATGACCTCTCAACGGATCTATCAATCGAAGCAGGAGCTGATCTCCGTTCTTCGTGAGATCTACACACTCAGCTTCGGCAAGCTGGACGGCAAGACTGTACAAGCCTTAATCCAACATCTGATGCCGAATTTCATCGGCAAACACGTGCTTCTCAGCACGGGGGACATGGGTGTAATCATTATGAACAATCCGCTCGATGTCTTCCGTCCGCTTGTACAGAGCGAAGGCAAATTCCTGGACCTGGCCCGCGAACGCAAGATTACGATCGTGGAGATTTATATGGATTGATTTTCGATTCCTTCCAGACCCTCCCTTACCAAGGGAGGGTCTTAAGGGTCTACCCTCTGGACACCTGGAAGCTTGGCGGAACGCTGCGGCTGTGGCAGAAGAAATCTTCGGTGCATTTAGCCCCCTTGAAGCTCTCTGCTTTGCTCCGTAAAGGACGGGTGCTTCAAAGCCACTATTCACTCCTGCAGTTTTTCCTACTATTTATACGAACTAATTCCACTTATTTCCCTGCAGTTCCCCACGTGCTCCCCACTTCTCCTCTGAGTCCGCCACCTCTCCTACACAGCAGATCATGCAGGTCGAAACACATATCTCCCTATTAGAAGACAATTATAATTTCCTGGGTAATAAGAAAAATAGGAGACTCCCTCACCGGACGGTTTGGGAATCTCCTATTTTGATGATATACCGGGTTTCTACAGCCGTAGCCATTTGCAGCCGTATGCAGCCGCTTGTCTCCTTCTTTTATAGTTCTTCACACAGATATTCGTGCCTGGGTTTGGATCGCTTTTTCTATGGCGAGAATGATAATAGTATTTCACATTCGGATGATTATAGGAGGGAGAATATGCTATCCATTCATCAGCGGCTTGCGGAGTTGTACATTTTAAGTCTGCAGCGGACCCTGACGGGTTATGAATTAACCGAACAGCAGCATTGTCTCCAGGTTAATGCAGCGTATTGCTGGGAAATGGCACGGCTGAACAATGAAGCGAAGCTTGCCACGGATACAAATGATGCCCAGTGGCAGCAGGAGATCAGTGCCCAAATGTACGAGGTCATGTTAACCGGCAAAGTGGGCAACCGGAGTACATAAAAGCAGCCCCTTCCACACCTAAACGTGCCGGAAAGGGCTGCTGCTGTCAGACTCTACAAGAAGCGGAACTGTGCTTCGATCAGACCGTTATAGATTCCCTCATGCGCTGTAAGCTCGGCATGGGTTCCTTCTTCCTTGATCTCACCGTGATCCAGTACGACAATCTTATCCGCATGACGGATAGTCGACAGCCGGTGGGCGACGATGAAGGAAGTACGACCCTGAAGAAGAATCTTCAGCGCCTCCTGAATCTTGATCTCCGTCTCGGTATCAATGCTGGCTGTCGCCTCATCCAGGATCAGAATCCGCGGATTGGCCAGCAGCGCACGGGCGAAGGACAACAGCTGGCGTTGTCCCATAGAGAGTGCGCTACCGCGTTCCTCGACCTCAGTCTCATAGCCGCCCGGCAGGCTGCTGATGAAGTCATGAGCGTCCACTGCCTTCGCCGCATCCTCCACCTCTTGATCCGTAGCATCCAGCCGACCGAAACGGATATTATCCCGGATAGTTCCTGAGAAAATAAATGTATCCTGCAGCACGATCCCGATCTGCTCGCGCAGACTCTGCAGTGTCACGTCACGTGTATCCCTGCCGTCGATAGTGATGCTGCCGCTCTTAATATCATAGAACCGGCCAATCAGGTTGATGATTGTACTTTTACCTGAGCCGGTATGACCGACAAGTGCGATCGACTGGCCGGCCTTAACATCGAGATCAATACCTTTCAGCGCCGCCCGGCCTTTTTCATATTCAAACACTACCTTATTAAACTGAATGTCACCCTGAATTTTTGGCAGCGGTGTTGCCCCTGGTTTGTCTTGCACAGCAGGCTGCTCATCCAGGTATTCAAAGATCCGCTCCGAGGAAGCCATCGCCACGAGCAGCTGGTTATACATCTGGCCCAGCCGGTTAATCGGGTCCCAGAAGTTGCTGACGTAAGTGCTGAACGCGACCAGAAAGCCTACCGTAAGATCCCCGGTCTGGATCAGATAGGCTCCGAACCAGAAGAGAATCATCGTGCCGAAGCCGCCTGTAATTTCAATAATCGGGCCAAATGCCTGGTTCATCGCCGAAGCCTTGTTCCATGATTTCCGGCTATCCATGTTCATCGCATCGAAGTAGTTCATATTTTCCTGTTCCTGGGTGTAGGCCTGAGTGACCCTTATCCCTTGAATCGACTCATTCAGGTGAGAATTGATCCGAGAGTTCTTCATCCGCACATCCTGCCAGGCTATCCGGATCTTCTGGCGCAGCTTGGTAGAGACAAAGAACATAACCGGTACGGTGATCATCACCGCCAGTCCCAGTTTCCAATTGATCAGCAGCAGAATCACCATAATTCCGAGCAGCTGTACACAGTCGATCATCAGATTGACGACCCCGTTAGTGAACAGATCCTGCAAAGAGTTAATATCATTGGTAACCCGAACGAGCACTGAACCTGCAGGACGTTTATCAAAAAAGTTGAAGGAAAGCTTTTGAATATGCCGGAAAAGGTCTGAACGCAGATCATAAATGACCCGCTGTCCTATCACATTCGTATATTTAATACGATAGACTCCGGCAATCCACTGGATCAGATAAAGTACAATTACAGCAACCGTCAATGTATATAATAGTGTCAGACTCGGATTCCCCGCCTTGGGAGCAATTGCCTTGTCGATAGCCATACTCGTCAGATAAGGGACCGTCAGCTTCGTAATCGTGCCGAGGATCATCATCACCGACACGAGCGGCAGCATCTGTCTTGCATAGGGCTTCATATAACTGAACAGCCGGGTGAACTGCTTCCAGTCAAACGCCTTGTCGATGATATCATCGTCTTTGTACACGAAACGTTCGTCTAACGCCTGCTCCTGGGCTGAACTTTGCTTCAGTTTTACAAATTTCCCTTGGTTAGCTTCTGGCTTCATGCCTGATCACCTGCCCCTCTTCCATGCTCCCTGTTCAGATAATCAGCATACTGAACCCGGTAGACATCCTGGTAAGGACCGGGAACCTCGATCAGCTCATGGTGGGTACCCTGCTGCACCATATTACCTTCGTTCATCACAATAATCTGATCGGCATGCCTCAGGGAGGATATCCGGTGGGCAATAATCAAAGTGGTCCGTCCGCGCATAACCTCCTGGAATCCCGCCTGAATCTCATGCTCAGTCTCCATATCAACGGCACTGGTGGCATCGTCCAGAATAAGGATCCGCGGATTCTTCAGAAGGGCTCTGGCAATGGCAATCCGCTGCTTCTGCCCGCCTGAGAGTCCCATTCCCCGTTCGCCAACCACCGTATCATACCCTTCAGGCATTTCCATAATAAAATCATGAGCCTTCGCCAACTGTGCGGCACGGATAATCTCTTCCATACTCACATCCTTCAAACCGTAAGCGATATTGTTGCGGATGGAGGAGGAGAACAGAAAAGTCTCCTGAAACACTGTGGCGATCTGCGACCGAAGGCTTCGTACATTATATTCCCGGATATCCACACCATCCAGTGTAATGCTGCCTTTATTCACATCATAAGCCCGCATCATCAGCTGGATAATGGTAGACTTCCCGGAGCCGGTACCGCCTAGAAATCCAATAACTGCCCCTGGCTTGGCATGGAAATGAATGTCCTTGACTGCAGGCATTTTGTTGCCATAGGCAAAGGTCACGTGATCAAAGACGACTTCACCTTTCACTTCTGCCGCCACAAGCTCACGGGCATTCTCTTTATCTTTTACATCGATAGGCTGATTAAGTACTTCAAGTACACGTTCTCCGGAAGCTTTGGATTGCGTATAGTTGTTGATATGGAAGCCAAGACCCCATACAGGGCCGATAATATACCAGATTAAGCTGAAAAAGGCTACAAGCTCGCCAAGCGACATATGTCCCTTGATGACCAGCGTTCCGCCAACCCCTAGCAATATAGCTACACTGACCGAAGCCAAAAGCTCCATCACCGGGAAAAACTTACTCCACAGCTCCGCGGCAAAAATCTGGTTATCCTTGTATCGCTCATTACGGTGTGAGAACTTCTCTACCTCATAGGCTTCTCTGGCGAATGATTTGACAGTCCGCACACCGGTAACATTCTCTTGGACAGCCGTGGTAAGAGAGCTGAGCACAAGCCGCATCTCCTGGAAGGCCGGGTGAATCTTGGATTCGAATCTGAATGCAACAGCAGCCAGAAACGGCATTGTGATCAGCGTAACAAGGGTAAGCTGCCAATTGATCGTGAACATCATAATGGAGCCGAACAACACCATAAAAAACACATTCAGCAGTTGGGCAAATCCGAACCCGATAAACAGCCGGATGGCCTCAAGATCCCCGGTCAGCCGGGACATCAGGTCACCTGTCTTCGCCGTGTCATAATAGCGGAAAGACAGGAATTGCAGCTTCTCATAACAGGCATTGCGCAGACGGTAGGCCAGAAAGTTGCCGAGCCGCCCTCCGAAAAAGCCATGGGCAAACTGAAGACAAGCCTTAACAAATACGACGGCCAATACGCTGAGCGCAAGGACGGGTACCTCAGTGAACTTCATGGGTACGATAACATCATCAATCAAACGTCTTAACAAGTTGGGGGTAATAAGCCCCACTGCAGTTGCGGCTGCCAAACAAACAATCGACAGAATCAGATAGTTCAGCTTCTCCCGATAAAAGCCCCGCAGTTGCCTGAGAACATCCATATCTCTCCTCCTTAGTGCGTGGATTTTTAGCGCTTCCATCTTAGTGACTTTATGCAGTTTATCACCCTTGATTTAATGCGGCAAAGGGGAGAAATCCTCATTTTCTCGGTTTTTCCCGAAAGATTCGGGCTTCCTCGCAAGGTAAAGGACAGCTTCAGCTTTAAATGCTTCCATTTCCTCCTGAATCCTATTGGATTAAGATAATCCATGATTCTGCCTGTTTTCCTGTACGCAGAGCGCATACAAAAAGAAGACGAACATAAAGTTCGCCTTCTGCACCAGCATTTTATTTTTTTGTTACCCAATACTGCCTTCCATTTCGAACTTGATGAGACGGTTCATTTCTACCGCATACTCCATCGGCAGCTCTTTGGTGAATGGCTCGATGAAGCCCATGATGATCATCTGAGTCGCTTCGGCTTCGGTGAGGCCACGGCTCATCAGATAGAACAGCTGCTCTTCAGAGACCTTGGAGACGGTCGCTTCATGCTCAAGCACGATGTTATCGTTCATGATCTCATTGTATGGAATCGTGTCCGAAGTGGACAAGTTATCCAGAATTAGCGTATCGCATTTGATGTTGGATTTCGCGCCTTCCGCCTTACGGCCGAAGGAAGCCAGACCACGGTATGTTACTTTACCGCCATGCTTGCTGATCGATTTGGAGACGATCGTCGAAGTCGTGTCCGGTGCCAAATGAATCATTTTGGCCCCTGCATCCTGATGCTGGTCCTTGCCCGCAACCGCGATGGACAATACCGAGCCTTTGGCTCCGCGGCCTTTGAGTACAACGGCAGGATATTTCATGGTCAGCTTGGAACCGATGTTGCCATCGACCCATTCCATCGTAGCGTTCTCTTCAGCAACGGCACGTTTGGTAACCAGATTGTAGATATTCGGTGCCCAGTTCTGAATCGTTGTGTAACGAACGCGAGCGTTCTTCATGCACAGGATCTCAACGACCGCACTGTGCAGAGAGTTCGTGCTGTAGATAGGAGCTGTACAGCCCTCTACATAATGCACGAAGCTGTCTTCATCGGCAAGAATCAGAGTACGCTCGAATTGGCCCATGTTCTCAGAGTTAATCCGGAAGTATGCCTGCAGAGGCACTTCGCATTTCACACCCTTCGGAACATAGATGAAGCTTCCCCCAGACCATACAGCACTGTTCAATGCAGCAAACTTGTTATCCGCAGGCGGGATAATAGTACCAAAGAACTTTCTGAAGAGCTCGGGATGCTCACGCAGAGCAGTGTCGGTATCGGTAAAGATTACCCCTTGATCTTCAAGGTTCTTCTGCATGCTGTGGTAGACCACCTCGGATTCGTACTGCGCCGAGACACCGGCCAGGAACTTCTGCTCCGCTTCCGGAATCCCCAGCTTGTCGAAGGTCTCTTTAATCTCGGAAGGAACCTCCTCCCAAGTCTTCCCTTGCTTCTCGGACGGTCTTACATAATACTGGATTTCATCAAAATCCAATTCATCGAGATTACCGCCCCATTTAGGCATCGGCATTTTATAGAATTGCTCCAGAGATTTCAGGCGGAATTCCAGCATCCACTCCGGCTCATTCTTGATGGCAGAGATTTCTTTAACAATTTCGGCCGTAAGTCCCTTACCAGACTGGAATATCGACTTATGCTCGTCATGGAACCCGTATTGGTACTCTTCCATATCAGGCGCTTTCTTAGCCATGGTGTCAGCCTCCTTGTTTTTAGTGTTCTTGGTGATGCTCTTCTTCTTCCTCGTCTATACCTTTGCGCAGCGCGTTCCATGCCAGTGTCGCACATTTGATCCGCGCCGGAAATTTATTAACACCGGAAAGGGCTTCAATATCTTCATAGTCATTAAAATCCGCTGCTTCGCCCTTCATCAGGCAGGAGAAACGGTCAGCCAGGTCAAGCGCATGCTGGATCGTCTGGCCTTTGACCGCTTCCGTCATCATGGAAGCCGACGACATGCTGATCGAACAGCCTTCGCCGCTATAACGGGCATCCTTGACGATGCCATCCTCCACCTTTAGCTGAAGTGTAATACGGTCGCCGCAGGTAGGGTTGTTCAGTTCAATCTTCACGGCGTCATCTGCAAAAGAACCACGGTTCCGGGGATTTTTATAATGATCCATAATTACGCGTCTATATAAGTCATCCAAGTTCATAGGCGAAATACTCCTTTGCCTTGATTAAAGCTTGCACTAGTGCATCCACGTCCTGCTCCGAATTGTACAGATAGAAGCTTGCACGGGCGGTTGAACTGACCTGCAGCCACCGCATCAGCGGCTGGCAGCAGTGATGTCCGGCACGGACAGCGACACCCTCAGCATCCAGCACAGTAGCTACATCATGAGGATGAACATCCCCGAGATTGAAGGTAACTACGCCGACCTGACGGCTGCGCGGTCCATAAATGGTGAGTCCGTCCACCCCTGAGAGACGCTCTTCCGCGTAAGCAGCAAGCTCCATCTCATGACGGTGAATTTCATCCATCCCGATTTCCTGGAGGAAATCAATCGCTGCCCCTAGGCCGACCGCTCCGGCAATAATCGGTGTACCCCCTTCGAATTTCCAGGGAAGCTCTTTCCACGTCGATTCATACAGGCCTACATCGTCGATCATTTCACCACCGAACTCGACAGGCTCCATAGCCTCTAGCAAAGCCTTCTTGCCATACAAGGCGCCAATGCCTGTAGGTGCAAGCATCTTGTGCCCGGACAATGCGTAGAAATCGCAGTCGAGATCCTGAACATCCACCTTCATATGAGGTGTGCTCTGAGCCCCGTCCACAACGATTACAGCACCGTGACGGTGAGCGATGGCTGCCAGCTCTTTTACCGGATGGGTAACACCCATTACATTCGATACATAGGCGATGGCGACGATCTTGGTCTTATCGGTTATCGTCTCCTCAGCATCCGCTAGTGTAATGGTTCCATCCTTCTGCAGCGGGAGGAATTTCAAGGTTGCCCCTGTCTTCTTCGCCAGCTGCTGCCATGGGATGAAGTTGCTATGGTGCTCCATCTGGGTAATGACAATTTCGTCGCCTTCACCCACATGGGCCGGGCCGTAAGACGAAGCTACAATATTCAGAGCGGTTGTTGTGCCGCGGGTAAAAATAATTTCCTTCGTACTGCGGGCGTGAAGGAATTTCGCCAGCTTCTCGCGGGCTCCTTCATAAGCGTCCGTAGCCCGGCTGCCCAATGTATGGACGCCGCGGTGTACGTTAGCGTTATCCCATTCATAATAGGACTTCACTGCCTCGATAACCTGGCGCGGTTTCTGTGAGGTTGCCGCGCTGTCCAGGTACACCAAAGGATGGCCGTTGATCTTCTGGTTCAGTATGGGAAATTGCTCCCGGATGGCGCTGTTAATCATTGGCCTAACTTCCTTTCCACAAGAGATTGGAGCTGATTGCGCAGTCCCTCCAGTGGAATTTGCGACACTACAGGAGCTAGGAAGCCGTATATGATCAGTGTTTCTGCATCATGCCGTGTAATCCCCCGGGACATCAGGTAGTATACCTGCTCGTAATTGACCTGTCCTACGGAAGCGGCATGGCCTGCAGTAACATCGTCTTCATCAATAAGCAGAATCGGGTTAGCGTCTCCGCGTGCTTTGGGACTCAGCATCAGAACTTTTTCTGTCTGCTGGCCATCGGCCCGGGTTGCGCCTTTTTCGATTTTGGTAATCCCATTAATAATGGAGGTTGCGGAATCACGCATAACCGCACGGGTAATCATATCACTTGGCGTGTTTTTGCCGAAATGCTGAGCCTGTGTGGTGTAACTAAGCTTCTGTACGCCTGAGCCCACTGCGATGACTTTGGCGTCGGAGCTTGATCCATTGCCTTTAAGCACGGACTTGGTATCGCTGGCGGTATCACCGTAGTTCATTTCGCCTACAATCCATTCAATCGTCCCATCGTTCTCCACAACAGCGCGCCGGTAAGTCACGTCAGTTGTATCCTCACCCAGCTGATGAACCGTAGCATAACGCACCTTGGCGCCTGCTCCGACGAATACTTCCACCGCACCGTTGTGTAGTCCGGCTTCAGCTTTGTCCGATACATAGTTGTCAACGTATGTTAAAGAACTATTTGCTTCAGCAACAATCAGAATATGCGGAACAAAAGCAGCTTCAGCATCATCTGTGAGCAGAACCGCCTGTAGCGGTGTCTCAATAATGACGTTCTTCGGAACATAGAGGAATACCCCGCCGTTCCAAAGGGCTGCATGCAGCGCGGCAATAGAATGCTCATCAGGCAGTATTGCCTTGTGCAGATAACGCTGCACCAGATCTCCATGCTCTTTGACTGCCGTTTGCAGATCGGTAAAAATAACACCCTGAGCTGCCAGCTCCGGAGCAAGCCGTACATATATAGCGCTGGAGTTGCGCTGAATAATCAGGCTGCCTTCCTCCTGATCCTTGATCAGAGCTGTAACAGAAGCAGGAGCTTCACTAAGTGCAGTGATAGCTTGGCTTGCTTTATAACTTCCATAAGTGTTCACATTCCAGCGGTCAATCCGGGTCTTTTCCAGTTTCGGCAATGCCAGGCCTGCGGCCAGAGTAAGTGCGTTCAAACGGCTGTCCTTCAGCCAGCCCGGCTCGCCGCTGCTCTGCGACAATTCGCTGAGCAACTGTGCATCCACCGGAAGAATGGTTTGCGTCGTCATAAGTGGTTTCCTCCTTCCTGGCGTATCTTAAGCTTCCTGTCCTACAGTTTCATCTTCAATGCCAAGCTCTTCCTTCACCCATTCATAACCCTCTGCTTCCAGACGTTCAGCCAGTTCAGAGCCGCCGGATTTTACGATCCGTCCTTGCATCATCACATGTACATAATCTGGCTTGATGTAATTCAATAGGCGCTGATAATGGGTAATCACTAGGAAACCGCGTTCGGGGCTGCGCATGGAGTTAACGCCTTCAGCGACAATTTTGAGTGCATCAATATCAAGGCCGGAGTCAATTTCGTCAAGAATGACGATCTTGGGATCCAGCATCATCATTTGCAGAATTTCATTACGTTTCTTCTCGCCGCCGGAGAAACCTTCGTTCAGATAACGGTGCAGGAACTCAGGGTTCATATCCAGTTCTTTCATCTTGGCTTCCATTTGACGGATAAAGCGGATCAAGGAAATCTCGCTTCCCTCTTCACGGCGGGAATTGATCGCGCTGCGCAGGAAGTCGGAGTTCGTTACGCCGCTGATTTCACTTGGATACTGCATCGCCAGGAAAAGACCGGCACGTGCGCGTTCATCCACAGCCATTTCGAGCAGGTCTTCACCCTCCAGAATAGCTGTACCCTCAGTAACAACGTACTTGGGATGACCCATCAGTGCCGAAGCCAGGGTGCTTTTACCGGTACCGTTCGGTCCCATGATGGCGTGAATTTCGCCGCCCTTCATTTGAAGGTTGATTCCCTTCAGAATTTCTTTTCCCTCAATTGTTGCTTTCAGTCCCTCAATGACAAATTCTGCTGCCATAATAATGTTTCCCCCCATTGTTGGATTTGCGAAATCAGAAAGCTGTATTGTAACAGGTTATCCCTGATGCCAGCAAAAATTAGATTTTATATCATATTATAATAATTATAAAGTGTATTGGAGTGATTATCAATGATTCTCACTAATTTTATTACAAACCATGTTTTTTTACAAATATCTATTTTTGAGTAAAGCTCATCATGCAAGGTCTAAGATATGAACAAAAATCAAAAAAGAAAGCCCCCACACTGGAGGCTTTACTTCTATTGTAGATTTAATTATCCGCAACGTGCGATCAGCCCAGGAAAGAGCGAAGCATCCATTGGTTTTTCTCCAAATCACTGCGGATTTTGATGAACAAATCAGCTGTAGGCTGATCGCTTCCCTGCTCGGCCAGCTCAATACCCTCTGTAAGCTCTTCGGCCACGGTGGCGAAGTCTTCAATAAGCGTCTGAACCATGCTGCGTGTATCTTCCTTGCCTGTTGCTTCCTGGATAGTAGACAATTCAAGATATTCTTTCATGGTTGCTGCCGGGCTGCCTTTGATGCTCAGCAGTCGTTCAGCCACCTCATCCATTTTGAGGGTAATATCATCATACAGCTCTTCAAACTTCACATGGAGGGAGAAAAATTGCTCTCCTTTCACATACCAGTGATAATTGTGAATTTTCACATACAGTACGTTCAGGTTTGCAACCTCACGGTTGAGTACTTGTTCAAGTGAAGTAGTGTTTACTTTACCAGATGCTTTAGCCATTGTAAGATCCCTTCCTTATCCATAATTTAGCCGGCTGCCTGTCCATGGTCCGGCTTGCAGTTGTCTATACTGAATTTACCCTTCCCTGAAGAGGACGAAACATGAAATATCCCTCCGGTGAAGACACCAATGTCCGAACTTCTCCGTTGTTGGATGGTTTATGCTTGTAGGATGAACCAAGCCTGCCCCGCTTATGCTTCTCCAGATAAATCAACCTTGGACAAAAGCTAAAGGGCAGCAAAAAGAGGCCCGAAAGGCCTCTCTTTTGAAGCACACAACTGCCAGAAAATCTTTTACAGCATAAGAAGCAAAGCTTCCGCCCCACTCATTCCAGGCACAATCCCCAGCTTCTCTGCTTCTATGGTTACGGACTCCAAAGGTGCAGCCAGAAGCTGTGGCAACGTACGAACTCCAACAGCCCGGGCTGCTATAATGCCGCGGTCACTAAGCTTGTCATTGAGCAGGCCCACATCTAGCGCTCCGCACATGATATACCCTTTATCCGTGCTGATTGACAGCAGTGTTGTCTTCGGAAGCTTCACTTCAACACCAATCATTACATGACCACCAACGACCATAGGTTCCATTGTAACCAACCCGCCTAACCTCCTTGTTCTTGATCCTCCATCACGATGTATGTGTATGCTATATTTGGGATCAGTGTGTGGACGGAGGACTATATCCTCTGTTAAAATATGGTCAATAGTCCTAATTTCTCAATAACGAGGTATATGCTTATTCATGAATTAATGGTATAGTTTATATACTTTTAAATTAATATTTTGAATAGTGTCTACTGACAAAGCTGGGGGATTTATGGACAAGAAACTACAACACACGGACGGCAACTATTTATTTAATGTCGACATCCTGATCAACGCCCGTACTAACCCGCTTGCCCTGCAATACTTGCTTGAAATGTTGAACGGCAACGGGAAAATAACAGATTTCAACATTAACTCAGGTCTTGAGCTTGGAAGAACGATTGACTCTCTTCTCCGGTCCGCAAAGCTAGCACTGAAGCAGGAACCCGCAGCTGTTGCTCAAGAACCTTTAAAATTGCCAGTAAAGCAAACAGGTAAACAAGCGGAGAAGCCCCAATCCAAGAATGTTCCCGCAGACAAACCTGCAGCAACCCCTGCGGATGCGTACGGTAAAATCAGACTATACATTCAAAATAACCAACTGGTCCGGCTCCGTGCTAACCGGCACGGCAAACAAGTGTCCATGCCCTGCCGTATACTGAATTTTGATGAAACCGCTAATACACTCAGTGTGTATCATGTGGATGAGAAGCAAGTGTATACTTTCCAGCTCAATGAGATTGACGAATTTTCGTAATACATCAATGGCTGTGACACCAGACAAACAAGCACCTAACCTAGAAGATAACCTTCGGGTCAGGTGCTTGTTTGTTGATGTGGGTTCTTATGCTTTGAATGTTCTTCAATCTTTTCGGGAAAAAGCTTCCCAGGCCAGACAAATCCATCCGGCAATAAAGCATACCCCGCCGATAGGAGTGATCGCTCCAAGCACCTTAATACCGGTAATGCTCAGGACATACAAGCTGCCGGAGAAGAAAAGGATTCCCAGCGTCAGCAGTCTTCCCGCCCAGCGCAGACGCGAGCTCTCCCCCCATTGTCCCGCGACCAGCCCAATTAAAATTAGCCCCAGTGCATGAATCATGTGATAATGTACGCCCGTCTCGTAGACCTTCAGGTAGTCCTCACTAATTGAATTTTTAAGCAGATGCGCTCCGAACGCTCCTATGCCGACAGACAGCATAACCAGCAAGGCTCCAAAGGCGATAAATCTTCGTTGCATGGATTCACAGCTCCTTCAATTGAACTTGTCCCTATCTTACCGTAACCGGGCTGTTTATTTCCAGCAGCAGCAACATTGGAAGGGTATACAAACAAGACTTGCTTTTGCCGCCATCTTATGGAAAAGTGGGTATGAAGCATCTTTTATATCAAATAGGATACAAGGAGTGCCGTGCATGGACGATTATTCTCTGCCAAAAGAAGAACAAGCCTTGGATGAAGCAAGTTATCGGGATCTCAAACATTCCGGCCCGGGAATCGCCTCGTTTATTATCGCCCTCATTACGTTTGCCGGCTACATTATCACCTTCGTTGTTGTAGGTGTTAACGCCTCTTCTGTCACAGGAGGAAGCGACTCTTTTATTACCAATTCTGCAGAGTCTATCTTTTATCTGGGGATGTCTGTCCTCGTACTGGCTGCGGTAAATGTGATCGGGACTGTCATTGGCATAATCGGACTCACCCTCCGTAAGCGCCGCAAGGTTTATGCTGTTATCGGGACTATTATTAATGGAGTTATTCTGCTGCTGTTCATGCTGATGATTGCCACAGTACTCGTTAATGCCGGTTCAGCCTAAGGCTTCAATATTTTGAGACCGCCGCCCATTCCAACGAAGAAGCCGCTCCGGTCTAACGGAAGCGGCCTTTTTAGTATATCGCCTACTGCAAACTGCAGCCTGGAACAGGATTAACGGCTTACCAGACTATCCAGCGAAGTGTAGACATGCGGTCCGAAACCCTCGGAAGCTTCACGCTGCGGGATGTTCAGCTTGATGATATATCCCTGCCCGTCCATTTCCTTCACCACATACTCGCGGGTCAGACCTGACCCCATGGCAGTTAGATAGAGCCGGATGCCGGTCATCCGCCGGTCACGTTCCTGTTGATCGAGAGCAGCTACTTTGCCAGTGGAGGAGAGTTCCTTTTCACCCTCCTTTTGAAGAGCATCGAGATTGAAGTCTGAGGGCAGCTTGGTAATCTCAGCGTAATATCCCGGATCGACTTTCATTGCCAATTTACCGGTCTTCGCATCAAAAGTGAAGATATCGAATACATAGAGCGAGTAGCCCGCTCCAGTAGCCAGGGTTGCCGTCTTTTCTTCCTCCATACCCTCCAGCGTCAGCTTGAATGTCCTCGTCTTGGGGAGTTCACTGGTAGAAGGCGCTGTGCTTCCGCTCTCCGCAGACTTCTCCAGCTTCGACAGCACGCGCTGCGAAATGGATGAATCCCCTTCTACACTGCGCTCCACATATTCGAAGACTACAGGATCATCCATATTCAAAGACTCCAGGGACTTTTCCAGCCCCGCGCCAAGCTCAAATGATGTTGCCCCTTCTTCTGTCTTGATCTCTACCGAATGATTGTCGATCTGTCCGACGTAGATCCCTGTACCGTGAATCGTGTGCGCGTCCCCTACAGGAGATGAAACAGGTTCAGTTGCGGGAGATGAACTGGGTTCAGCCACAGGGCTTGGCGACGGTGATGCCGTGTTCTGTGCCGGAGAGGCAGAAGCGGTGGCCGATGGCTCTACCGGAGCCTCAGCCGGGGTATTGTCACTGCATGCGGTTATCGCCAGTAATAATACAGCAGTTGCCGCCAGAACAGGTAGTGCACGTGGTGATTTCATGTTGACTGCCTCCTCTTTGGTGAATCGGTAATCGAATCGCCTGGCAAGGCTTACTCTTATAAACGAATAACCCTTCCCCCGGGTTGCATAAACTTAACGGCCGTTCCATTCACATATCCCTAAGCCTCATGAATATACTTTAGTTACAACCTGCCCTTCAGTTACCGCTTGTGCCTGTACCGATTATATTCCATGGGAGGTGGTCATCCTGCCGCATTCATCCGGTCATTACACGTTTGTCGTATCCAAAGAAGACTGGTCCCTTCACCGCAAAGGCCATCAGGATCAGGAACGTCATCAGCAGAAGGTCCGGGAAGCCATTAAGGATAATCTGCCCGATCTCGTGACGGAAGAAAATATTATTATGTCCGACGGCAAACAAATCGTAAAGGTCCCTATCCGCAGCCTGGATGAATACCGGATTATTTACAACTTTCGCAAGCAAAAACACGTCGGTCAAGGCGACGGCGAAAGTCAAGTCGGGGACGTGCTTGGCCGCGATTCCCAATCCGCCCAGCCGGGTAAAGGCGACAAAGCAGGCGATCAGCCCGGTCAGGATACGGTTGAAGCGGAAGTCGATCTGGAAGATCTGGAAGACATCTTGTTCGAGGATATGGAACTTCCTCATCTTGCCCCCAAGACACAAGAAGAGATTGAGGTCAAATCCATCGTCTTCAACGATATCCGCAAAAAAGGCATGATGTCCAACATAGACAAAAAACGCACCCTGCTTGAGAACCTGCGCCGCAATGCCAGCCGTGGCAAGCCAGGCATCCATAGCATCAGCCCAGACGATCTGCGCTACAAAACCTGGGACGATATCACGGTGCCTCACTCTAATGCCGTTATTATTGCGATGATGGATACTTCCGGGTCCATGGGCACTTTTGAAAAATACTGCGCCCGCAGCTTCTTCTTCTGGATGACCCGCTTCCTGCGCCGCCAGTACGAGAAGGTGGACATTGTGTTCGTGGCACACCACACAGAAGCCAAAGAGGTTAGCGAGCATGACTTCTTCACCCGCGGTGAGAGCGGGGGAACCATCTGCTCCTCAGCCTACCAGAAGGCGCTGGACATTATCGATAGCCGTTATCCGCCCTCCAAATACAATATCTACCCCTTCCACTTCTCTGACGGCGACAACCTTACCTCCGATAATGAACGGTGTGTCAAGCTGATCGGGGAGCTACTGAAACGCAGCAACATGTTCGGTTACGGAGAGGTTAACCAATACAACCGCAGCAGCACGCTGATGTCCGCATACCGGCATCTGAAGCAGGAGCAGTTCATGCACTATGTGATCAAAGACAAGAAGGAAGTGTATCAGGCACTGAAGACTTTTTTTGGCAAAAAGAACGCCGTACAATGAGCAAAAGACCTCCACCCGGAAAGGTGGAGGTCTTTTGCTGTCGATATCCTTTTGAACAATATGACAGTTATTCGTCACTTAATAAAAGCTCACCATGCAGCACAGTATCCCCCTTGTTATCCAGATACCATTTGCCATCGGAGGCCTTGACAACCGATTTAAGATAATAAAATAGTTCTATCACTGAACTTTTATCATCCTTGTCACGGACAGTATAAACAAAATAGACTGTGGCCTTATTCGGTCCATATGAGACAACGGTCGCCTGCTTCTTGGTATACTTCAGTTCGTGTTTGAGAAAGTTGTATTCCAGCAGCTGCTTGACCTGATCTTTGCTCAGATTTCGATTGATATAATATGCTTCTGGAGAGCGATCCACCGCCATGAGCGCCAGTGCATCCTCATTGTTCATTGCTTGTATATATTTATCAAGCAATGTATAGATGGCTACCTTGTCGGCATCCGGAACAGCCGCTCCCTTATTGGCAAGGGAGAGATCATCAGGAGACTCTGCTTCAATCTGGTAGACATCAATATTTTTATGAACGGCATCATAATTCATTCTGATATTGGAAGTAGCATTGAACAAATGATTCATAACCATTACATTGGCTCCGGAACCCAGTATCATTGGAGCATCTTTACTGTAGGTAAATTCACGGCCGTTAAGAAAGGTCTTCCCCGATTTAAGATCAATCTTATAGGAAGTATCCTTCAAATCTGCTGTGATCATCTTTTTGGCCGCATCGTAGTTGAACTTGAATCCTAAAGCCAGCACAACACTGCGGAACTCGATGTACACTCTGCCCCCTTGCACGATAGGAGCAGCCTTCGGATGGATTTCCTCGCTCTGGACGAAGACTCGGATCGTCTTCACGTTTGCTGCCGCTGCGGAGGCTGCTGCCGGACCCAAAGACATAACTGTCAGAACGAAGGCCAGAAAGAGCATTGCAATCTTACTCATATTTAAATTCTTCATTAAATACCTTATACCCCCATTTTAATTAAAATCACCCTTTCTACTTTATCGTCAACTTGCATGTAATTCCTTTGAAGTCCTAATTAGCCTTCTCTCTATCCTTACCCTTGTCGGATTCACCAGCGTTCTTATTTGCGGATTCACGATCCTTCATCATCTCGTCCACAGACTTCACCTTCAGCCGTGCAGCCCCGGCGTTATCAGCCATCGTCGGTACGAGATTACCGGAAGCAAGGCGAGCCTTCGCTTCAGCAATCGCAGCACCATACTGCGGTAGCCACTGCTCCCCGGCAACCAGCATCTCATCGACCATCTGCCAGATTTCCTTCGGATTGCAGACGGCTCCGACCAGCGGGTCCATCATGAAGGCTTGACGCAGCAGCTTATCATCGCCATGCACCGCAGCCTCAACTGCCAGACGTTGCACAGAAATGCTGACATTGCACACAGCAGCAAGCCCAAGCGGTAGTTCCCCTACCACCGGCATCGAGATGCCGTTATGATCGACGTACCCCGGCGCTTCAATAATGGCATCATCCGGCAGATTACCAATGATACCGTTATTGACGGTATTAAAGTGGCCTCTATATACTCTGCCCGTCTCCAATCCTTCAATAATATAGGAGCCATGCTCTTCGCCGCGGTGCTCAGCCGTGTATTCCAGCGCCGGGTCCTTCATCCAATTAGGAAAATCAGTCTCGAACCAGTTGCGCCCTTCTGTGCAGACCCGTAAGTATCCCCCGGTTTCTCCGTTGATCCAGCTGCCCAGGTCGATCCAGTCCATAATTTCGCTGCTTCGCTTGCGGTACCACGGAACATATTCGCTTAAATGTCCATTAGACTCAGTGCTGTAATAGCCGAAGCGGCGCAGCATATCGATCCGCACCTTTTCCGTCCGGCTGAATTCAGGGTGCTTTTCAAAAGCTTCCAGTAGTCCTGCGGTCAGATCCCTGCCTTTATGCTTGGCTGAGATATACCAGGTCTGGTGATTGATCCCTGCACATATGATATCCACCTCAGATTTCTCCAGCCCATAGACCTCAGCAATCTGCTGATGCCCATGCTGCACTCCGTGGCAGAGCCCAATGGTCTTCACACCCCCGTATTTATTGCAAGCCCAGGTCAGCACGGCCATGGGATTGGAGTAATTGAGCAGCAGCACATCGGGCGCAGCTACCTCCCGGATGTCACGGCATATCTCCAGCATCTCGGCAATCCCGCGCTGCCCGTACATGATTCCGCCTGCACATAAGGTATCACCCACGCACTGGTCCACACCATACTTCAGCGGAATATCCACATCGGTCGCAAAAGCTTCAAGCCCTCCCATACGAATAGTACAAAATACGTACTTCGCATCCTTAAGTGCTTCTCTGCGGTCTGTCGTAGGCGAGATTGTGATATTCAGGCCGTTCTCCCGGATATCCCGCTGACACAGCTCGGTGACCATCTGCAAGTTGAGAGGATTAATATCCATAAAGGAGACTTCAATCTCCTTAAATTCCTGTACCGTCAGCAGGTCACGCAGCAATCCCCGTGTAAAACCTATACTGCCTGCTCCAATAAAAGCTACTTTAAAAGACATTGCCATCATCCTCCCAATGAATGAATTATTCCTGTTCATTGTAGCAAGGAGGCTGCGGGAAGCGTTATCAATATCACGACCATTTTACTGATGAACTGTCAACAATCCTCACTTGTCGTCGACACCGGTTGATAATCCCCCCATGATAACCGTTCCATCGCATTACGGTACTCCACCGGTGTACAAAGGGTGTACTTCTTGAACAGGAGATGAAAATACTGCCTGCTGCTGATCCCCACGTAGTCGGCAATTTCCGCAACAGGAACTTCGCTCTGTCCGAGGAGCATCTTTGCCTTCTCCATACGCAGCATATTCAGATAGTCCGTCAGTGTCCGTCCCGTATGCGCCCGGAAGATGCGTTGTAAATACCCTGGATGCAGACTGACCTCGGCAGCAACCTCTTTGACCTGGATACTGCGGTCATAGTTCTGATGCAGAAATTCAATCGCGCGCCGCACATAAACCTGCGAGGGCTGCTGGGTGGCCTGTATCTGTTCCCTCCGTAGTCTGGAGAGGCGCAGCAGCAGCTCGGCGAACAGCAGACCGATCATTATGCTCCCTTGTCCCGTCTTTTGCGCTTCTCCGTCACCACCTTGCTGGTCCAGCTCCAATACTAGCGATTTAAGTACACGAAATATCTCTTCGGGGTCCGGCAGCACCAGACTGCAGAAGGGCACACGTAGCAATTCTGCCAGATCCGGCTCCTCCTCAGCCAGTCTGGAGATGGAAAGGGATGCCCCCTTGGAGGGTGTGAACCCAAATTCAACATTCAGCATTCGGCACGATGTTCCCTCTTCCACAATCAGCCGGTGCGGCACATTGGCATCGAGTATAATTAATTCTCCTCTTTTCAAGCGGATACGTTCCTCATTCACACCCTGTTGTACATCGACCACACAGCTTCCCGAGATTAGATACATGATCTCCGTCCAATTATGCTGATGATGCGCCATCGTATATGAATTCCATTGCTTATAATAGTAGGCAAAAAAATGCGGCCCATAATGCCCTTCCAGCAAAGCCTGCTGAAACAGGCTACCATTTAATTCCGGCAAGCAAATCCCCTCCTTTCTGTCTGCAGAATTCTTATTTCACCCTGCAAAACTTCTCGATTCCTTCTATATAGGACAAGTGTATCCCTTGAACCTCCCCGGGACAAGGAGCGGATACGTACAACAGGAAGCAGTCCATGCCAAAAACCCCCGCGCCGCCGATGACTCGGAACGCAGGGGCTATTTTCTATCCAGATTATCCCTGAAAAGAAACCAGAGACAGCTTCAACTCCTCAGCCAGTGCCTCCAGCTTGCCGGATAGAGCGACCAGTTCCTCGCTCACGATGAACTGCTGCGAGGACATGGAGGCCACTTCCTCCGTCGAGGCACTGGTCTGCTGGACTACCGCATGCACGCTGGCCATGGATTCACCGAGCAGCTGCTGGCATTCTGTCAGTGAAGCGATCGAGGCCGACGACTCATTCAAATATCCGATAAACTGTTCCATTTCTGTCCGGACACCTTCAAATATAATAGAGGATTCCCGTACAGATGCAATCTGCTCACGAAAAAGAGGCGCTGTCTCCCCCACAACCTGAACCGTATTTTCTATATGCCTGCTGATCTCTTCAGTGATTGTGGCCACAGAAGCGATCGACTGGTTGGATTGGTTGGCCAGTCCGCGGATTTCGTCCGCAATCACTATGAAACCTCTTCCGGCTGCTCCGGCTCTAACGGCTTCTATAGAGGCATTGAGCGCCAGAATATTCGTCTGCTTATTCACGGCGACCATCGGGGTAAGAATGCTCCGGATCAGAAGTGTGCTTTCTCTCAGCCTTATGGAATTTTCCTGAATCAAATCCATCATCCGCGCAGTAGATTCGCTCTGGGCAACCAGCGCCTTCATCAGCTCCGCTCCCTGGTCGCTGACCGTGATTACCTTCTCCGCCGATGTATCCATGGCCTGATTTATCTCCTTCACTTCCTTGATCTGGAGATTCATCCTTTCCACGTTGCGGTTGCTGTTCTCTGCTTCAAGAGCCAGGCTGGCTGCACCGCGGGCAATCTCTCCTGTAGCGGCCGCCACTTCTCTCGCATGGGTGGATGTCGCACCGGAAGCGTTCACTAACTGTTCCGAGGTAGCCAGTACCTGAGCCGCTGAACTTCCGCTCTGGCCTGCCAAAAGGGAGATCTGCTCCATCATCTTGTTGAAACTATGGCCCAGCCGGCCAATCTCATCCTGACCTTTGAAGCTGGTACGCACCTGGAGATTACCTTGCTCGCCTTCCTCCATCAGACGGGCAAGCTTGCCCAGCGGGCGCCCAATCTGGCGGACCAGCAGGTAGCCGATCAGCAGTGCAATCACAGCTGCAGCGAGGACAACCAACAGCGTAATATAGAGCAGCTTGTCCGCAGATTTGGTAAAGTCACTGACCGGAGCATATCCCATCAGAGTCCACTTAGCTGTATCCAGCGGCTGATAGACCACCAGTTGTGATGCCCCCTGCTCATTGCTGCTTGTAAATGAATGAAGCTGTCCCTGCGCCAGTTCTGTTTCAGGGTGTATGTATGAGGACTCACCAAGCAGCTTGTTGTCCGCTCCGTACACAATACTTCCTGCCGGGTCCAGAATGCGGATCTCTCCGGCAAGCCCGATATGGAGATTGGCGAGCATATCCGTAAGCGCCTGGCCCTTGATCTCAATCAGCATATAATACTCAGCCTCGGGATGCTGTATATTCCGCAATAGCCTGCCCATCGTCAATGAAGACTGGTCATAGGCATCGAAGAAGCCTTTGGCCCTTACCGGGAACCAGACGGGATTGCCTTTGGCTTCATCGATCTGCTTCACTCTGGCCAGGATGCCTTCATCGCTGCGGACAGCACTAATACCTGTCGACTTGTACGATTCGGCATCTACTAGGCTTTTGGAGATAAGCCGGATGCCCATCATCCGTTCATCCGAGCCCTTCACCGAGTCCAGCTTGCGTCGGATCCGGTCCTCAGCCGCAACTTTGGCGACGGTTCCGGCTCCCGGACGGTTCACCGTCTCCATATCTGCTTTTAAAATAGAATCCACAGCAAACTGCCGGGAGAGTGCTTCATACTCGGCAAATAAAAAGTCCAGCTTGTCTGCAGCCTGCACAATGGACTGTGAGGATGCAGCAGCAACCTGATCAGTGATAATGCCTTTAGCGGCATAATATGAGGTTAGGCCCAAAACCGAGGATAGTACCACAATCGTACAGAACAAAATGACGAACAGCTTAATGCCTACCGATCTAAATCGTAAATGAAGCGGTCGTTTCATTACACACTCTCTCCTCATGCAACAAGTAGAACCCGCTTTGTCGCCCTTTTTCTAAGGACGATATCCGTTTCAGCGAGAAATAGAAGGATAATTTATAGTGCAACACATATAAACTCTTCTATATTAAATAAAGATACAGCCCTTAATAGACAACATAAAGGCTGTACCCCTTGTTTCAATAATTCACAATCACACAAGACAACTATCCTTTGCTTGCACCTGCGGTCAAACCGTCAACGAGCAACCGCTGGAGGAAACCGAACAGAATCATAATCGGTACGGATATCAGTACAGCCCCCGCTGCGAACAGGGTGAAATTCGAATTCTGCATCGTATTCACCATATCCCACATACCGACGGCGACCGTCCAGTTCTCCTTCGTCCGCAGAATCAGCTTGGCAAAGATGAAATCCACCCAAGGACCGACGAATTGAGTAAGTGCCATATAGGTGATCATCGGCCGGGAGAGCGGAAGAATAATCCGGGCAAAAATCCCGAAATTGCTGGCTCCGTCAATCCGCGCCGCTTCATCCAGCGATCGTGGAATGGTGTCAAGGAAGCCTTTGGCGATCAGCGTTCCGCCAAGCGGCGCTCCTGCCGCATAGACGATAATCAGTGCCATATGCGTATCCAGCAGATGGAATTCTTTGAGCAGCAAATAGATTGCAATCATACTCATGAAACCCGGGAACATTCCGAGAATGAGCAGGGTCGACATGGTAGTCTTACGGCTCTTGAAACGAAATCTGGAAAGAGCGTAACTCGTCAGGAGTGTCAATATCACACCGATCAGCATGGAGAACACGGCAATCTTGAGCGTATTAGCATACCAGGTTCCGAACATATAGACGGGTGAAGTAAACAGTTCCTTATAGTGGCTAAGCGTGAAGTGTTCAGGAATCAGGGTCTTGCTGTACAGGGATTTACCGGGCCGGAAGGATGCGAGCAGAATCCAGAGTGCCGGATAGATCGCAGCAATCGCCAGCGCAACGAGAATGATATAACTGAGGCTTAAGCGAACAAAGTTCGCAAGCTTGCGTCCGATGATCATTGAATCATATCCTCCTCTTTAAATGATTTGGTCCGGCGGTAATTGTACAGGGAGAACCCGGCGACAATTATGAAGAGTATAATACCTATCGCGGAAGCCATATTATTTTTGTTCTGGTCCAGCGTCAACTTGTACAGCCAGGTTACCAGCAGGTCCGTTGATCCGGCATACTGGTAATTTCCGTTGACCGGATTGCCCGCAGTCAGCAGGTAAATCGCATTGAAGTTGTTGATATTGCCGGCAAATTGCATGATCAGCGTTGGTGCAGTGGAGAACAGTATCATCGGCAGCGTAATAATCCGGAACTTCTGATAGTTGGTAGCCCCGTCTACTTCGGCTGCTTCGTACATATCACGCGGGATTGTCGTCAACACGCCCATAATCAGCAGCATGGAAACCGGAATCCCGACCCACATATTAACGATAATGACCGTAGCCTTGGCCCAGAACGGATCCGTCAGCCATGGCAGCCCTCCCAGCCCGAAATAACCGAGATACTGGTTGATCGGACCGAACTGCCCGTTGAACAGATTGCGCATAAGCAGCAGGGATATCATCTGCGGGATCGCATAAGGCACTATCAGAATCAGTCTCCACAGACCCTTGAAGCGGATACCTTTTTGGTTAATCAGCAGAGCGACAAGCAGCCCGCCGAAGTAAGTAGTAATGGTGGATAGAACCGCCCAGATAATGGTCCAGGTAAGTACTCCGTAAAAGGTATGGCTCCATGATTTGAGGACCAGCAGGTTGCGGAAAGTTTGAAAGCCTACCCAGTCGACCAGCCTAGCCGGCGGAATATGATCCGGTGCGGCATAGTTCGTGAAGGCCAGCATGATCATAAAAATAATCGGCATGATTGTGAAGAACAAAATACCGATACCCGGAATCAGCAAAAAGCTCTGGGCAAACTTGTAATCCAGAATATAGCGTACAGATTGCTTGAATGTATTCGAAGGACGACCGGTTTCGCGTTCTTCTCCGATTTTATGGGCATCCTTAATATTCATGTACCAGCCAATCAGGAATAACACAAAAAACAACAGGGTAATCAAACTTTCGATCAAAATAACGATGGAATGGTCCCCGGGCACCATTTTAGCGATTCCCTTAACCTTTTCCAGATGGCTTGGAGAATCCCCCAGGGTTGTAATCCCCCAAAAGGCTCTACCCAAATTAGCTATGAAATAGACCAGAGCTCCAGCCTCTACGGCTATAAAAATAAGCCCTTTAATGAATTGGCGGTTATATATTTGTCCCAATCCCATAAAAATGGTCGACAGTATTGCGGCTCTGCTGCGGTGTCGCTGCATTTCCCTTCCGTTCTCCTCTCCGTGCGGAATTCAGGAAACTCGCCCGCCGCTACTTGGAGCGGCGGGCGAGTTGATTCCACTATGTGCTATTGTTTGGCTGATTGAAGACTCTCTTACTTGGCGGTTGAACCGTTATTGAGGTCCTTGATCTGCTGTACTGCTTTGTCCATAGCCGCTTTAGGGTCAGCATTGTTATCCCAGATTTCCGGAAGTGCAGCATTCACAGGGCTCCATACATTGCCCATCTCAGGGATCGATGGCATTGGCTGGGAGTTCTTAGCCTGCTCAGCAAAAGCGGAGATGAACGGATCACCTGTAATTTGCGCATCCTTCAGCGCTTCGTTATTGGTCGGAACAGCACCGATCAATTTATTGAGCAGAAGCTGTGAATCCTTGCTAGAAGCAAAGTGTGCGTATAGTTTCGCAGCGTTCGGATATTGCGAGTATGCGTTGACACCGAAAATTTTGATACCGGAGAATGTAATTGCCGGTTTGCCGTCAATGGTTGGAACTGGAGCGATACCCAGCTTGTCGCCAAGCGCTTCTTTGTATCCCGCAAGCTCCCAAGGACCATTAATATCCATGGCAACATCGCCGGAGCCGAACAAACTGCGTTTGATGTCGGCATTGATATCACCGCTCTTAATGGGCAGGATTTCTTTCAATTTGACGTAAGTTTTCAGACCTTCAATTGCAGCATCGCTGTTCAGGCCGATATCGTCTTTGTCTGTGCCGTCTTTACCAAACAGGTAACCGCCAGTAGTGGCGATGAAGGGATAGTTAAAGTACATGTTGCCGACTTCCCACATAATGCCGTATCTGTTCTTGGCTTTGTCTGTGAAGGTTTTGCTGAAGGTAATCACGTCATCGAAGGTTTTAGGAGCTTCTTTGACTAGCGATTTGTTGTAATAAAGGGCATAGGTTTCTGCCGCTCTCGGGTACCCGTACAGCTCGCCGCCGTAAGAGGAGCCTACGATGGAAGCCTCTGTGTTGTCTGCTTTGGTCTGCTCGGCAAAAATATCATTAGGGAGCAGCAGGCTCGCGCTTGCAGCTTTACCCAGATTGTCATGCGGGATCAGCACTACGTCTGCAGCCAGGCCGGATGGGCCATCCTGTGTGAGCTTGCCGACCTGATCTGGTGGTGCTACCTCTTCAATTTTCACGGGAACATTATATTTAGCTGTAAATTGCTTGGCGATTTCTTCGGCAAAAGGTCTTTCTTCTTTACTCTCCCACACAACCAGGGATGCGCCATCTTCAGGTGTAATATCAGTTGTTGCCGCAGTGTTGCCGCTATTTGTAGCAGCATTAGTAGCTGTAGCGTTATCTGCTGGTGCATTGGTTGCCGCAGCATTTCCCCCGTTATTCCCATTGTTGTTAGAACCGCACGCCGTAATGGATACTGCCATAGAGAACGCTGCGGTGAGAACCATGAGCTTTTTCAATTCCATTGCTTAAACCCCTCCTAATTTGTGTATCTTGCCTCACGCTTACGATGAAATCCAGATCTTGCGCAAACGATTTCAGGGGATTCAAAAAAAATGTATGTATTCGTTGATACCCCTTCTATATACGCTTCAACAAGTTCTAGAAAGCGCTTTATTTCCTATTTCATAATACAACAGGAATGTTAATAGTAAAAACGTTTGCACAGCGTATATTCAAGCGAATTTCTGCGTTTTTAATATAAAAAAACCGGTTTCCTCTCTTTTTCAAAAGAAAACTCATGTTTTTTCCGTTTTACAGTGATTCATTTCTAAAATATTATGATTTGAAGGTTTTTTATCGAAATAATTGGTTATAATTAGGTATTTATACTTATATAATCCAAAAGAAAACCGGTTTTCCGCGTTCCGACATTTTGTGCAATGGTTTGAACTAAAGTATTGAACCCATAATTATTCCATGCTATAATCCAAAACATTATTAACAGCCCGACCTTCTCTGCCAGTCATCACTGCTGCCCTTTCAATTCTTACAACCAAAAGGCAATGTTACTTTAAAAAAGGTACAACCTCGGACAAGCTACCCGGCGGCGGTTGTGCCTCTTTGTTATGGGCAGAGAACGGAACGTTTGTGCAATAAGGCATAAAAAGTGTGCAACAAGCATAAACGAAGCATTTTCTTGCTTTTTACTTTTTATGGATATTAATTGGCGTTAAGCATTCGTACATCTACGAGCGGTCTGCGGCTCCTTTGGCCGGAATTTCCCCGTAGGTTACCTATGCTCACAAAACTTAGTGTGTGCTTCCGAGGCCAGTTTTGTTCGAAGCTGTTCAAGGATGCCATGCTCACAAAACTTAGCGTGTGCTTTCGGAGCCAGTTTTGTTCGAAGCTGTTCAAGGATGCCATGCTCACAAAACTTTTAGGAGGAATTATGAATGTTACTTGAAGCTGTCTACCACCGTCCGCGGTTAAACTGGTCTTATGCTTATGATCACGAGACGATTCATCTGCGCCTGCGCGCTAAAAAAGGGGATTTAACCGAGGTGTTCGCCTGGGCCGGAGACAAGTATGCCTGGGATGCCACCAAGGAACTGATCCCAATGACTCTTTTTACCTCAGATGCGATGTTTGACTATTGGGAATGCTCTTCGGTACCTCCGCACCGCCGGCTCAAATATGGATTTCTGCTGCAAAAAGGACATGAACGCATATGGATGACTGAAAGTGATTTCCAGACCGAACGCCCTTCCAATCCCAACCGTCTGTTTGAATTTCCCTACATAAACCGTGGTGACGTCTTTTCTCCGCCGGCTTGGGTGAAGGACGCCATCTTTTATCAAATCTTCCCTGAACGGTTTGCGAATGGCGATGCCAGCCGTAATCCGGATAATGTACAGCCCTGGGGCGGTACGCCTACACCCGAGAACTTCTTCGGCGGCGATCTGCAAGGGGTTATCGACCATCTGGACCATTTAAGCGAGCTTGGTATTACCGGGATCTACTTCACGCCGATCTTTACCGCCACCACCAACCACAAATATGATACGGAAGACTATATGTCTGTGGATCCGCACTTCGGAGATGTAGAGACGCTCAAAAAACTGGTCGCCGCCTGCCACGAACGCGGGATTCGCGTGCTGCTTGATGCGGTGTTTAACCATTCAGGCCGAACCTTTGCCCCGTTTGTGGATGTACTTGAAAAGGGTGAAGCTTCCCCTTATAAAGATTGGTTCCATATCCGTGAATTCCCGCTGCAGGTAGTGAACAATATTCCGACTTATGATGCTTTTGCATTCGAGCCCCTGATGCCGAAGCTGAACACCGAGAATCCCGCTGTAAAGGAATATTTGCTGAAAGTCGCGGAATACTGGATCACCGAAGCCCACATTGACGGCTGGCGGCTTGATGTAGCGAACGAGGTAGATCATGAGTTCTGGCGTGACTTCCGCAAAGTGGTCAAAAAAGCCAATCCGGATGCCTATATCCTGGGTGAAATCTGGCATGAATCTGCCCCTTGGCTGGAAGGCGACAAATTCGATGCGGTAATGAACTACCCGTTCACCGATGCGGTGCTCGACTTCTTCGTCTATGGCACACTTGATGCCGAAGGCTTTGCCAACGCCATTGGCAAACAGCTTTCCCGCTACCCGCTGCAAGCCAGCGAAGTGGCCTTTAACCTCTTGGACAGCCATGACACACCGCGCCTGTTAACCCTGGCTGAAGGCGATAAGAACAAGCAAAAGCTCGCCTCGTTGTTCCAGTTCACATTCATGGGCACACCTTGCATTTATTATGGTGATGAGATCGGGATGGACGGTGAGGGTGATCCAGGCTGCCGCAAATGCATGGAGTGGAACCCTGAGAATCAGGATCTGGACTTATTCAGCTACTACCGCAAGCTAATAGAAATCCGCAGCAGTCATCCTGCACTTCGCACCGGATCTTTCACCTTCCTTGAAGCTGGACCGCAGGGCACCAAGCTGGCCTATGAACGCCGTCTGGGAGACGACATTATCCTGGTACTGGTCAACACAGAGGAGACAGCGCAAACTTTCCGCCTGGATGTGGAGGACCGCAATTGGGAGAACTTATTCACTGGCGAGGCACTGCGAGCGGAGCGGAACAAGCTGTCGATCAAACTGCCTGCCTACGGGTATGCCGTGCTTAAGGCGTTATTGTAAAAGCACAAGACAGCTATAAGAGTCATGAATTCGACTGACCTAGCTTATCAAACCACAGAAATAGAAGGGGCTGTCCCAACTTATGGGACAACCCCTTCTGTATGTCTGATAGGCTATCAAAAATGAATAACCCTATGCTCATTTGCACTCCTGTAAGTTTCAAATACAAGCTCCAGCGTCTTTATGTTGTCTTCTCCGCTGGTCTGAAATTCCTCGCCCGTGTTCAGACAATGGATGAAATGCGATTGCAGGCGGTAATGGCTTTCTTCAAAATCGAGGCTGTTGTTCTCCGAAACCTTGACTTCGGTGCCATGGTGGTCAATCACACTGATGGTGCCGTTGCTGTATAGCTTCACCGTTGCCTTATCACCCTCAATAACCAGTTGCTCCTGGTGTTTGGGAAGCACCGGGGTTGTTAACTTCTCCGGCAGGTTTTGCCGCGTAGCCCAGCTCATATCCATTAATCCCATATAATTATCATATCCCAGAGTTATCAGTCCCGCATCCTCCCCCTTGATATAAGGGCTGATTCGTCTGGTTTCGGCATACAGCCGTTTGGGGTCCCCAAACAGATAACGCCAGGTGTCATACCAATGAACCCCCATTTCATAGAACAGCATCTTGGGCATCTCCCGAAAAAACGGTTGCGGAAGCTCATTGTCCGGTGCAAAGCGCGGGGAATAATAATCAGTATGGATGTAACGGATCGTGTTCAAGTTACCCGCTACACCGTCATCAAGCATTTGTTTGATTTTCTGGAACGGCTGCAGCCAGCGCCAATTCTCTGTGACCATAAGCCGTACATTCGCGGCCTTAGAAGCTTCTACCATATATCTGGCTTCCTCTACAGAACGGGCAAAAGGCTTCTGGCACATGACATGCTTACCCGCTTGAACCGCTCGGCTTACTAATTCCGGGTGAGTATCCGGTGCAGTAATAAGATCAATTACGTCGACATCAGCGTTAGCCAGCATATTATCTAAGCTGACGTAGAGTTTATCGGCAGAAAGACCATAGACCTCTGCCTTCTTTTGCAGCTTAAGCGTATCCAGATCACACAGTCCTTGAATCTGAACACCTGGAATACGCTTCCACGCTTTCAAATGCATATCAGACCAATATCCCGCGCCTACCACACCAATTTTCCACATATCCGTCACCTCTCTACCGGCCGCCGGCATCTTCCAGACGAGTCATCCTGAGTGCCATGTACATCCGCCCAGGCAGATCGATCTGGAAATGGCCCTCATAGCTGCCCTCCAGCTTGTCAACAGTCATGTTCCAAGTATCGAGCAGTTCAACTTGATAGCGGATGCCTGGTTTCATCTTGAACTCGCGGAACTTGGGCTGATTGAAACCGAAGTAGAACAGGTAGTATTCATCTTCAATCCCGGCCCGGGGCAGATCCCAATCGGAAGGCAACGGGTTCAGGCCGTCTGCCGGCCCCTCATTCATAACACGGCGCAGAAATGCTATACGCTCTGGACTGGTTCCGTAAAGCTGACCACCTTTGGCCCACCAAATTTTATCCTCCGGATGCAGATACGTCTCCCCATGGCCAACATATCCTCCGCGAATATATCCTTCCCAGAAGCGACGGACCATTTCTTCTCCGGTAATGTTCCCCCAACCGTGTTCCATATTGCCTTCATATGCACATTCATCGATCACTACTGGCTTATTCCATTGGTTTCTCCATTCCCCTGTATTCTCTGCTGTCTTGTATACGTCAATACGTTGTATACTGCAATGCGTCACCCAAGGCTGATGATAGTCGTAAAATTGGATACCGTTGTGGTTGGAGATCAAGTGCCCGTAAGGGTCATTGTCTGTTACTATTTGAGCGAACCGTTCCCAATCCTCAGCGGTTTTATTCTCCATGAAATCGTATTCATTCGCAAGTGACCACCAAATATGCCGATAAGCCGATAGTCTTGCCACAATATAACGGAGATACCGGTCATCTGCTTCCTTGCCCATATCAGCAAATCCCCAGCGGTCATAGGGGTGAAACAGTATCAAGTCAGCCTCTATGCCAAGATCGCCAAGATTGACAATCCGTTCCTCAAGATGCCTAAAGAAGGCCGGATGAAATCTGGTGTAATCCCAGCCCTGTTCAATCGAACCTTCGAATGGATAGTATATCGGCTCATTAGTGTTGTAGCAGTACGACTTAGGGAACACGCACATTCTCAGTTTGTTGAATGAACTCGCTTCCAAGGTTGCTAGTGTCTCCTGTTCCATCTCCTCTCCCTGATGGGTCCAGGCATAGCATGTAGTGCCGACCGGAAAATAAGGGGTTCCATCCTCATAGGCAAAATGAAAGGTATGTTTAACACGAACCGGCCCATGATTCCCTGTGTCGGCAGCTACACATTCAAATCCCCCTTCAATTCCGTCAAGAGTGTGCTCCGTGCTGCTGGTTCTGAACGACCACTCGCCTTCTCTATCAGGCATAAATCGGATGCGGTATACACCTTCCCCATCATAGAACCCAGGGCTCTGAATAGTGTGTCCGCCCTCAGTAAATGCTGCTTGTAAGGTAACATCCACAAAAGGATTGCCCTGTACAGGTCCTTCATGCAGTACAATTTCACACACTCCCCATTTGGACACTTTATCCGGGATCATAATGGAGACCTTCTCTTGTCTATCCGTCATAACATCAACTCCTCCCTTCAACTTTTGCTACGAATAAAAAGTAAATCAAACCCAAAACCGATTACTAAACGACACTACTAAAAAAAGAAACAAAGCAAAACATTTAACTAAACAATAACTAAACAAAATAAAAAATACACTGTCTATTTTTATCCTACACGAAGATAAAAAGATCGTCAATATAGTGATTATATTGCAAAGTCAAGTGATCTATTATATACTAAACAAACTAAACAAATGTGAACGGAGGAAAACCGGTGAATATGGAAGAGCTTGCTAAGCTTGCCGGAGTATCCAAAGGCGCAGTCTCTTTGGCACTGTCCGGGAAGCCTGGAATTGGACAAGACACACGCGAGCGGATTCTTCGCATTGCGGATGAGGTTGGCTATACGTTAAAAAAGCAGAAATCCACGGGCGAAAGCACCGGCAGGTCTCTGCGGTTTTTGGTATTTACTAATGATGGACTGGTGCATGAGGAATATTATCAGCAGCCTTTTTTCAGAGAACTCATTCATCATATTGAAGAACGCTGCCGGATTAAAGGATATACACTGATCTTCTCTGCGATCGAACAGAACAGCTATGAACAAGACATTCAGATCGTTATGAACGAACGGACGGACGATGGAATCATTCTTCTGGGCACCAATTTACCCGCCCACCAAATCTCGGATATCGCAGACAAACTGCCCAATTTAGTAGTCTTGGATACCTGCTTCGATTCGCTTCCGGTTCGTTTTGTGGAGATCAATAATTTCATGGGGGCATATCAAGCAGGCAAATATTTGGCAGAGCTGGGACATCAGCGATTGGGGTATATTACCTCCGAAGAACGGATTCACAACTTTGAGGAGCGCAAAAGAGGGTTTTGGTCTGCCTTGGCTGAGTATCATTTGGAGATTTCCAAAAGCAACATTCTGGCTGTGCCTCCGACCATGTTATCCTCCCAAGGACCCTTAAAGGAGAAATTGCGCAAATTAATGGATCATGGACAACCTTTCCCTACCGCTTTCTTCTGTGAATGTGATTATATAGCCATCAGCACTATGAAGGCACTCGCTGAACTTGGCTTCTCCATTCCAGAGGATGTATCGGTCGTCGGATTCGATAATATCAACGAATCTCTCATTCTGACACCGGAGCTAACCACCGTTCACGTTGAAAAGCAGCAGATGGCGCATTGGGCCGTTGACCTCTTGACTTCACTTCACACGAGCTCAGGCGTGAGCGCAAAAATTAAAATCGATACCCGCTTTGTCGACCGGTCATCCTGCAAGCGGCTTAATTCGCCATAAATCGGCGCTTAATCCACAGCATTCATCAGTAAGACTATGTGCGAATGCGAATGTATCTTCCAACACCATAAAGGCACTCTTCCAGGTGGAGAGTGCCCTTGTGGTGTTATTTGCTATGTTGATGTACCGCCTGCTGAATTAGTCAGCTCTTGAGTCCATCATTAATGGCTACTTCCCAAGCAACCTGTAGATGACCTCTGCCGCTTCAGCACGGGTCATCGATGCCTGTGGCGCAAATTGGTTGTCAGTTCTGCCCTGCAATAGACCCAATTCAACAGCAGCCTGGACATAAGCAGTTGCCCATGAGCTGATGCTGGAAGTATCGGCAAACGCCGGGTTGCCAGTTACAGGTTCTCTCTTCTTACCTTGCTTCACCTCCAGTGCCCGGATAATCAAGACAGCCATCTCTTCACGGCTGATCGCTGCACCCGGAGCGAACAAGTTCTTGCTGCGTCCAGTCACCAGCCCCTGACGGACTGCTGCGGAAACATAGGATGCATACCAGGCATCCGCCTTCACATCCGTGAATCCGCTCTGCTCTTCCGCCTTCACATCCGCAAATGCAGACTGCCCGTCAGCCTGAAGTCCGAGCGCCCGCATGAGAAGTGCGGTGAATTCTGCGCGGGTGACCAGGCCCCCCGGTTTGAATTCGGTAGTCGTCACACCCGATATTACCTGCTTGGCACTGAGCGATTTAATTGCTGTCTCTGCCCAGTAGGAAACCGGAACATCCAGGAAAGATCGGCTGATCTCAAGCGCCGCATATGTGCTGAAATGAGTAACCTTAGCTGTAATTACATCTCCCTGCTGTACGCCTCCGATATACTCCAATGAATTGCGCTCACCCAAATTATATACACCAAGCAATGCCTTGTCGGGATTGCCCTTAACCTGGAAGGTCAGTGTAACCGGCTCAGCAAAAGAGGTCACCGGAAGAATCGTCTTGTCTTTACGTATAATCTCAAGCTTGAACTCATAGACATCCGATGCCGCTTTTACCACCGTATGATCCTTGTTGAGCCCAGTCAACAGAGCGCTTGATGCCTCGCCTTGCAGCGACGCTGCTCGCAACAGAATCTGCGCACCCTCGGCATCCGCTCCAGATAATGTTCCCTGAATTCGACCCAGAACCTGGGCTGGCAGCGTAATTGTGAGCCTATCCATATGAAGCACGAGATCATTTGGCCCCAGCATAGCTGCAGCCTGAATCGGCAGAAGCACTGCCTGCTTGCCTGAAGCCAGTTCCACTACAACTTTACCATCCTTGCCGTTCTTCAGCGTATCCCCGTTCACAAGCTGCGTATCTGCCGCAGGTGTGACCGTGGGGACGACAGGTGTTGGCACAGGTGCTGCCGTTTCCGCTGGTGCTGGTGTAGCTGTCGGGGTTGGTGTTGGCACAGGGGTCACCTTCGGCACTAAAGCCAGAATAACTGTTCCGCCCTCATCCCTGCCCGGCAATTCAACCGTAACTTTTTGATCTTGGGATACCGTATAGGTCTGCCCGCTATATTCATCCACAACCGCAGCCTGTGCGGCAAAAGGAACCGGAAGACTAACCGATGCCGCCTCTGTCTTCGTGTTGATCGCCGTTACTATATTTTCTTTTCCATACTGCTTGTCAAAAGCCAGATAACCCAGCCCATCCGAGCCGGCCAGCTTGGTGCGTACACCCTTAGAATAAATCTGCGAGTATTTGGCACGGATGTTCAGCAGCTTCTGGTAGTGATCGTGAAGATCCTGCTCCGCACTCAGCTGATCCCAAGGCATATCCCCCCGGTTCTCGCTGAACTCTCCTTTCGACATATCTCCGGCATTTGCACCGGAACGCCCCAGCTCTTCTCCGTAGTAGATGACCGGCTGGCCTTTGGCTGTAATCTGCAGCGCAGCAGCCACCTTCAGCTTGCCTTTGTCACCACCTATATAGCTGGATAAAAAGCCGTTCTCGTCATGACTGCTCAGGAATTGAGCCATCATTCCAGTATTGTCCATCCGGGCTTCCCGGGTTTGCAAATATGCATCTACAGCCGTGATTTTTCCGTCTGTAAAATCTTTTGCGGCATTCTTGAAGCCAAAATCAAGCAGACCATCCATCTGGCCGGACTTCAGATTGCCCCCATCGTTATCCAGAGTACCGCTGTAATATTCGCCAACCAGCTTGAAGGCTGGATCTATTGCAGTCAGCGCATTTTTGAACGCCTTCCAGGTTGTGCTATCCACATGCTTCACCGTGTCCACACGGAAATAATCGATTGTATCTCCGCGTTCGGTCCGGGCATTATCCAGCCAGCCCGTCTGCCAGTCGATAACGGTCTGACGCACTGCCGGATCTTCAGTCTTGAAGTCAGGCAGACCTGCCAATTCGCCCTTCACCGGGTCCGTATCCGCGGACACACCGTCCGTGCGGAGCATACCGCCAAAACGCGCCTTATCCTCAGCCGTAACACCAGGATAACTGTCCTCCGCCTTCAGGCCGTATCCGGTATGATTCAGCACAACGTCCACCATAATCTTGATGCCTTTGTCATGGGCTTTCTCGATCAGCTCTTTGAACGTGGCCATGTCCCCGAGATGCTCATCCAGCTGGGTGAAATCCTTGGCCCAGTAGCCATGATAAGCATATTGCGTGCCGCCAAAATCAATACCCTTGTTGAAATCGATATTGTCTACAATCGGCGTAATCCAGAGTGTATTAATGCCAAGCTCCTGAAGATAGTCCAGATTGTCGATCATCCCGCGGAAATCTCCGCCATGGTAGGCTTCCAGATGGGTTTTGTCGACATTGGTATTGTTCGTAGCATCCCCGTCCTTGAAACGGTCAGTCAGTGCGAAATAGATCCGGGCTTCATCCCAGTCAAAATCAAGCCGGTCACCCGTATACGTTCTTGCCTTCACCTCAACTTCAGCCGTGCCTTTGTGCGTATTTCCATAGGAATCCATTAGCGTAATCGGGATGGTTTTGATTCCCGCGGGCACAGTGTTCTTAACGGCAACCGTCTGTTTCATGAGCGCTGTGTCCAGCTTCACTGCAGCCGGTCCGCCCAGGGCAGTCAGATCCATATAACCGTCCACGAACGATACATCTTCCGCAGAAGCAGCTTTAACGGTTACCACTGCATTTTCATTGGAGGTAATGGCTTCCGGCTGGACTGCCGCAGTAATCGTCACATCCGGGATATGATAGACGACGACTGATTCACCGTTTACGGTGTTTTTCGGATCGTTCAGCTCTTCGGTCACTCCGTCCTTGGTCACGAGGAAAGTATACTTGTATGTGCCTTCCTGCAGATCCTTCAGCTGATAGCTGAACCATTCATTGGCCGTATCGTATAACATAGGATACTCCGTGCCATTCACTTTAATCTTAACCCCGCTGATTGCAGCCAGATTATCAGTTCGGAAGAGGGCATCATCCCGGTAGCGGAAGGTGATCGTCCCGTCTTTCATCACAGGACCGCTTATCATCGGTTTGATATCCAGCTCTTTTACCATACTGGTGATAACCACCTTGGTAAAAGCTTCACCAGCCGTGAGCGGAATGACCCGGTCGTCAGGGTAGTCCTGCTTGCCGGTATTCCAGTCCGTTCCCTTGCGAAGCACAAAACCCACACTCGTGGCATTCGGTGCCACCTCAAGCATCACACTGGCCTTGCCATCCTTGTAGGTAGTGAAATCGATCTGGTCGTTTTTGACTCCCGTATTCCACACCCAGAGATTCCAGTCGGTATAATCCTTATCGTCCCGTACATAGGTAATTTGAACATACCTTTTGGTATCCTCCGCGTCTTTGGTCACTTCAACAGCAACCGTTGTGGTGAGACCGCCATACGTGATTGTAATGGTGGCAGTGCCTGCCTTAACGGCTTGGACCAGCCCTTTGCTTGTCACCGTGGCAATCTCCGGATTGCTGGAACTATATGTCGACGTATCTGTAACCTTTCTGGAGCTGCCGTCATCATATTTGGCCATAACAGCACTTTGATGCGTGCTGCCGGTTTGGAGCGAATAGCTTGGGCTGTCCGTTCCAAGAGAAGTCAGCACAGCAGCGGCGGCATCCTTACGGATGACCACAGCAGTAAGCGGGGCTAGCGTAATCGAATTCGCTGTAAGCGTGAAGCCCGTCTGGCTCCCTGCAGGGATTGCCGCAGTTCCCGCTTGATCGTCGTCCACAAGCACCTGCCCTCCGGTCAGATCCTCGGAAAGCGTAAGGGTTCTCGCTGCATTATCCCCGTTCATGAAGACGTAGTAGAATCCGGTTCCATCGGTCGCTTTATTCTTGTAGCCGATCACCAGATCGGTTGCCTGGATTTCAGGCGCTGCGATCAGGCTGACATTCGAGTCCACCAGACTTTTGTCACCAAGTCGGAAGGCGTCGGTGGATTGTCTCAGCTGAATCAGTCCAGAAGTATATGCCCGGGTTGCATTCTGAACAGGATAGTTGATGTCATCCGTGGCTTTGGCCCAATCGAACTGGTTAACGGCATCCGAAGAATCGTAGGAATCGTTGATAAAATAGCCAACGCTCTGCCCGTTCCCGTCCTTCAGCTCCGTATATTTCTGCTCGGGAACCCCCGCTCCCTTCCACTGCTTCGTGCGTCCATACTCCTGGCCCTCCTGCAGGAAGGCTGTCCCTTGGGAAGTGAGCTCCAGCAGATTGCCCAGCCGTATCCGCTTCTGGATTTCCAGCTCATTCCCGGCAATCGACGGGTCCTTCCGGATCGACTGCGCAATGACATCATGCAGGGTCAGATTGTCATGGGCTTCGATATACGGCACAACATCACCCGGATCATCTGCAGGAATGTTGGAAGGCTGCGCTTTGATATTGTTGAAGATCGTAGCGATAGACCGTGCTCCGCCTGTTATGAACCGGGGCTCCCCTTCCGAGCCAAAACCGGACTTCAGCTCATTACGGAATTCATCGGAGAATACACCGATATTATCCGTTTTGTCCATCCAGGACTGGTCTGCGCCTTTACCGGTTAGTGCCGGATCGGAGGCGGCCCCGCCGAAGGTCTTCCAGCCTTCCCCGATGAACAGCGCTTGCGGATTAACCGCTTCAGCAGCATCATAAGCTGCCTGAACAGCATCTGCTGTCGCGTCCCCCATCATATCCCAGCGCATGCCGTCGATTTTATATTCGCTGAACCAGTATTTGACCGAATCCACCATCAACTTCTCGGCCATCTTATGGCTGGTCGCCAGATTGTTGCCAAAGCCCCCGATAAAGCTGCCGTTCGCATCCTGGAAGGCATAGTAGTTCGGTACGATGTCGTTCAGAAAATCTTTTTTCGCCATATGGGTATAGACGACATCGAGAATGACTCCCATGCCCGCCTTATGGACCGCATCTATCAGGCCTTTCAGCTCCATGATCCGCTCTTCGGGATCAGCAGGATTCTGCGAGTAAGCCCCATCCGGTGAGAAATAGCTCTGCGGATCATACCCCCAGTTGTATTCATTGTTCTGGGCTGAATAAGCGGATTCCCTGTTACCCATCTTCGTTTCGTCTCCATAATACCAAGCCATTACCGGCAGCAGCTGAATATGGGTCACGCCCAGGGATTTGATATAATCGAGCTTCTTCTCAAAAGCCGCATACGAACCCCAGCGTTCACCGCCCAGCTCGCTTTCAATCGACACATCCGAGGTGAAATCCCGTACATGAATCTCGTAAATAACAGCATCCTCCCGCTTCTGATAGCCAGGGATAGCCGCTGCCCCGAAATCCGGCGGATTCGTCCCGTTGAGATCAACGATAGCTGCTTTACCAACCATGTCTCCGTCAGGCCCAGCCGCACCTGTGGTATTCACAGTGAACACTGCCATTGATTTGGCATAAGGATCAAGTACCTGCTTGCTAATACCGTTATTCGTCACTTCGTACTGGTAGTAGAAGCCGCGCACATCCCCGGCCGCGGACGCACCACTCAGATCAGACGGCTTCAGCTGCACCGACCAGACCCCCTTATCGCCTGGAGTAAGGCTGACCTGACCCACCTGCATGGCGGCGTCAGTCTTGCTGTACACATTTGCTACTACACGGCTAGCCATGGGTGCCCACAGCTTCAGGGTCGCAGAGTGGTCTGCCGGATGATAGTTAGCCCCCAGATCATCTCCGGTGTAATTGTACATTTCATCAAGCATTCTCCAGCCTGCCGATGCCGATACACTTTTACCGGAATATGTCACGCTGAGAGGAGCCTGGTCCAGTGCAAAAGCCGCTGTGTCCACCTCAACAGAAGTCGTGCTCTTGATCATCACGGCCGTGACAGTAACCGGATTGCCCGCTTTGTCCTTGACGGTTATGGCAGATTTCAATGCAGCAGCATCCAGACCGTCCGTTAAAGTAAAGGTCAGAAGAAGCTTGCTGGTGGACAAGACCTCCGCCGATGCAAGACTCACAGGCAGCTCGCCAAAAGGGGACACATACACATGATCATCACCCTTTTTGATCCACAGCTGATTGTAGCGGTCCAGCAGACCGAAGGTTTTATCGCCGCCGTCCTTATCGCCGCTGGAACGGTTCACCACCACAAAGCCCATTTTTTTGGCATTCGCCTGAAGCGGAATATCGGCATAGAGTCCATAGGCATCCTTATGTTCGGCTAGAAACGGCGTCGCATCCCCCGGCCAGGTCACCGGCAGCGAAGCAACCTCATCCCAGAGCCACAAGCCGTACTGATTCTGGTTGCTATCCTCTCTCGTATAATGGACCCGCACAGTATTGGCCGGGAGTACCACCGGTTCGTAAGAAGTCACAGCATCCGAGTCTTGCTTGATCCAGACCTCATTGGTCTGCGGAGTGTTGATGGTAAAAAGCTTGTCGCCTCCGTCCTTTGCCTGTGTGCTGCGGTTAACGACGAGGAAAGAGATTTTCTTGGCCCCCGTCTTCAGCGGCACATCGGCATAAGCTCCATAGGCATCGGTCTGCCCATCAGGAAAAGGGGTTGCACCTGCCGGCCAGCCTGCGGAAGTTGAAGCCACATCATCCCACAGCCACAGCCCCTGATCGGTGTAATCCCCGGCAGGCCGGTTGTAATGAATCCGCAGCTGCCCATCCGGTACAGGAATCACTTTTCCGGGTACAGCTGGCGCTGTAAAAGAGGCACTAACCCCGTGGTCCTGTGCATTATACCTGAAGGTAACCTTCAGATCGTTCGGAAGCTTCAGGGTCTGGTCCACATCTGGGTACAGCTGATCCACACTCGGCGTATCTCCAGGAACATACACCCGATAAGTGTATTCACCTGCCGGCAGATTGGCGGTCCGTTCATAAATCCCGTCCATATCAGGATCGGATAACGCGGCCGCCGCGTCAGCCGGAGAAGAATCCCGCACATCGCCCAGCTCCGTCTGCAGCGTTCCAGTCAGCTTGGGAAGCCTGTCGGCCGCTATCGGTGTGTAATAGGTGGAATCAGCGATTTTCTTGGTGATGTCATTATAATAAAAGGTTACGCTGGTCTCAGCTGTAAGCGTTAACATAATATTGCCGTTTTTGTTGACTCCAGCGGGATTGGTGTAGCTGCTGTATCCGTAGCTCTCATCCCAGGTACCGTTCAAAGCGATCTTGTATTCATATACGCCTGCGGGCAAGGTACCCGTGAACTTGTACATTCCATTGTCCACATAGGTTAACTGTGTCACGCTGGCATCAGGATTCCAGTCTGCGGTAGGCGCTGCCCCCGTTGATAATTCGGACTGAAGATCGCCCACGAGCACAACCTTGGACGCTTCCGCTTGCACGTTGCCCGGGTAAGAGAAATAAGAACACACAAAAACCACACTCATACAAATGGCAAATGCCTTCTTGCCCCATAACGCCCATTTCATTTTGGCTGATACCCCCATCATTGAATTTGCCTAAAAACGCTACTGTTCCACCATCTCACGGCTCTTACATGGATCTTTCGCGATATTCTTTGCGGCTTCAATTGAGCCCTTTCATTCTGCTTTGGCAGCCTCCTCCCGATAAATAAATTTGTTATCGATCCTTTGAACTGCTTCGTTACTGCGAATTGCTTCTTTTCTGCGAATGGCTTCACTAAGAATGCGCAAACGTTTGCAATTAACGGCATGCAGTAGATAAACCATAGAAACTAAGGGTCCGGCATGACGAATCGAGTAGAAACAGCAAATGTAAGCGCTTTTTAATTCTGTTCAACATACTAATCCCCTATCTGGATCGTTGTCAATAACCATTTCCAAATGAACAAGTAGCCAGCATCTGGAACGGCCTTCTGCAACTCTTGCCATTTTGCACACAAATCCTGCCGGAAGTTGCGCAATCTTGCATCTCAGCTATCAAAAACTATCGTATCTCTCCCTCCTAACCACCTGATTTCACAAGTGAATTTCAGGAAGCGAATAGTCTTTGCTAGTCTTGCAGGACGCCTGCCTATGGCCCTTAGCAAGAGTTTCACTATTTACAATTAACAGCTCTTCGATTAATATTACAGAGTAAAGCAAACGGTTCCATAAGGAGGTTTCTATGACAGTTACCATCAAGGACGTGGCTAAGAAAGCGGGAGTATCTCCCTCCACTGTATCCCGGGTGTTGTCAGGTCATCCCAGAATTAGCCTAGAAACTTCCCGTAAAGTCAAAGTAATTATGGAGGAAATGGGCTACACTCCGAATATGATGGCCAAAAGCCTGGTTTCAAAGACCACGAACAGCATTTGCATCATCCTGCCGAAACCTGCTGAAGAGCTGTTCTCCAATTTATTTTTTATGGAATTGATCCGTGGGATTGTTACACAGTCCAGCCGATCCGGCTATGATGTACTGATCAGTTCCGGTGCGAACGAGAAGGAAGAACTTGAATCCGTCTCCCGCCTGCTCAAAGGCCGCCGTGTTGACGGCGTTATTCTGCTGTATTCACGCAAAGACGATGCGGTGATTGATTTTCTGGAATCGGGTGGCTACCCTTTTGTTCTGGTAGGGCGAAGTGACCGCTATGAGGACATCCTATCGGTGGATAATGATAATGTGATGGCTGCTTACGATGCTACCAACCACTTGATATCCATGGGACATGAACGAATTGGCTTTGTAAGCGGCCCTCCCAATCTCATCGTTTCACGCGACCGGCTGGAAGGCTACCGCAAAGCGATGGAGAAGAGCGGACTGGAAATGCGGGCCGAATGGATCGTTGAAGGTGAATTTTTGCAGGACAGCGGCTACCGGGCGATGTCTTTCTTCATGAATCTCCCGAACCGTCCCACAGCACTAGTAGCAGTCGACGATATGGTCTCTTTCGGCGTACTTCGCGGGCTGAATGAGCTGAAATACAAGGTTCCTGAGGATCTGGCGATTGTCAGCTTTAACAATATTCCGCTTTCGGAATTGTCCAGTCCGCCGATCAGCAGCATCGACATCGGTATCTACCATCTTGGCTACACCGCTTCCCAGGTGCTGATCCAGAGCATCCAGAAACCGGATAACCATGACGGATATACGAACCGGTTCGTGATCCCGCACCGCTTAATCGTCAGAGAATCATCCATGTATTCACCAGTGAAGAAGTAATTGCAGAACCAAATAAATGAAGCTATTGATGCTTCATTTATTTTTTCGAAGTTTGTACAAACGTTTGCGCTACATATTGTTCCAATTGCTCAACTCGACTTACCCTCATTCAGTTGAGATTGGGAATACGGTTTATTGCACACTATGAAGGATATCCGATTGCAGTACATCATACAGGATTCCACCAAATATATGTGCTCGGCAACCGTATTGTGGAACATCGCACCACACTTTCCGCCTGTTTAATTAGTGCAACTTGAGGTCTACCTTGTCTGAAAAACTATTACTAGGAGGTTCTACCATGTCAGAGATTAAAGCCTGTTTGTTCGATTTGGACGGAGTGCTCGTAGATACCGCTAAATATCATTTCATTGCCTGGAGAGAGCTGGCTCAGCAACTCGGCTTCGACTTCACCGAGAAGGATAATGAACGCCTCAAGGGCGTCAGCCGGACGGCATCACTCAACATTCTGCTGGAAATCGGCGGACTAACCCTGGATGAAGCACGCAAAGCCGAGCTCGCCGAGCAGAAGAACAAACGTTATGTCGAATACATCGCCAAGATGGACAGTTCGGAGATTCTGCCGGGCGCCTTGGATTTCCTGAAGGAATGCCGGGCGCAGAAGATCAAGACCGCTCTCGGCTCCGCCAGCAAAAACGCAATGATGATCCTGCAGAACACCGGTCTCACGCCTTATTTCGATGCCATTATCGACGGCACACACACCAGCGCAGCCAAGCCCGATCCTGAAGTCTTCCTTCTTGGAGCCAGAGCCGTATCCGCTGAACCGGGTGAATGTGTGGTGTTTGAGGATGCCGAAGCAGGAATCACCGCCGCCATCCGCGCCGGCATGCGCAGCGTAGGCATCGGTTCGCCGGAGACCCTTGCGGCAGCGGATATCGTTGTCCCTTCCCTGGCGCACATTAGCGTGGCTGCCCTAAGAGAATCATTTGCACGCGTATGACGAACATTAACAGTTATCGGTAATGTGAGTCTCTTTTGCCCTACTTTTTTTATAAATGAATTAAAAATGACGTTTTAGAGTTATGGTGACCAAGCCACGGAGTGGAAGTTTGGAACTGTAGGAGCGTCAGCGTCCGCCTTTATAATCAGATTTCACCCTTGAAAAGTGTCTTCAAATTTAAGAAATCTGATTATAACAGCGGCCGGAAGTCCAAACATTCCGCGTAGTGGCGACGCTGTCACAAGAATTCTAAGACAAGAGATTTAGTTCATTATATATCCTCATCCCCCATTTAAAAGGAGCCGGTACCCATGAAACAATATTTAAAAATCGACGAATGGTCCATCATCGAAGAATCTTTTGATCCGCAGACCCAGGAAATTTCCGAAAGCGTATTTAGTCTCGGGAACGGGTACATGGGCGGACGCGCCAATTTTGAAGAGCAGTACAGCGGGCATAGCCTGCAAGGCAGCTACATGGCTGGTGTCTACTATCCGGATAAAACACGGGTGGGCTGGTGGAAAAACGGCTATCCCGAGTATTTTGCCAAAGTGTTGAACAGTACGAACTGGATCGGGATCAATATTGACATCGACGGCATTCCGCTGGATTTGGCAGCCTGCACCGTCAGCGAATTTCACCGGGAACTTAATATGAAAGAAGGTACCTTGTCCCGCAGCTTCACGGCCACAATGGAGAGCGGTAAAGAAGTAAAGGTTGAGAGCATCCGTATTGTCAGCATGGCCCGCCGCGAGATAGGTGCGATCCGCTACTCCATCACTCCGCTTAATTTTGCCGGGGAGCTGACTATCACTCCTTACCTCGACGGTGACATCAAGAACAAAGATGCCAACTATGACGAGAAATTCTGGAACGAAGTCGAGAAAAAAGGCGCACCGGACGGCGGACACCTGACTCTGAAAACAAAGAAACTCGATTTTCACGTGACTTCGGCCTATCTCTTCGACATTCTCGTGAATGGTGACAAGCTTACACGCACAGCCGAAGCGATCGAGCAGGAAAAATATGTTGCCAGTAAAGTAGTTTTTCCGGTAAAGTCCGGTGATCAGGTGGTTATTTATAAGTATGCCGCAAATGTCACCTCACGTAATCATGGGCTGGGCCAGTTGGTTGAGGCCGCACAAACTGCGCTGCATAGTGCACGGGAAGCTGGTTTTTCGGCGCTTTTGACTGAACAGCTGGAAGCATGGAAGGACAAATGGAAGGAAAGCGACATTATCATCGAGGGTGATGTGTCGGCGCAGCAGGCGATCCGGTTCAATATTTTTCAGCTGAATCAGACTTATACTGGTGAAGATGACCGGCTGAACATTGGACCGAAGGGCTTTACCGGGGAAAAATACGGCGGCAGCACCTATTGGGATACAGAAGCTTATTGTGTGCCATTCTACTTAAGTACTGCGGATTCCTCGATTGCCCGCAACCTGCTGATCTACCGGTATAAGCATCTGGAAAAAGCCAAGGAGAACGCCCGCAAGCTCGGGTTCAAAAAAGGCGCGCTCTATCCAATGGTAACGATGAATGGCGAAGAATGCCACAACGAGTGGGAGATTACATTCGAAGAGATCCACCGCAACGGCGCCATTGCCTATGCCATCTATAACTATGTGAATTACACCGGAGACAAAGCTTATCTCGGCCAATACGGCCTTGAGGTGCTAGTGGAAATCTCCCGATTCTGGGAAGAACGTGTACACTATGTACCGCACAAAGACAAATATGTAATGCTCGGCGTCACCGGCCCGAACGAATATGAGAACAATGTCAACAATAACTGGTATACGAACCGGATGGCTTCCTGGACGATGGAATATACACTGGAAGCACTGGCGTATCTGCAAGAGAATGAGTCCGCCCGCTATGCAGAACTGGTCGACAAGCTGGAGCTGGATGAGGCTGAAACGGTGAAGTGGAATGAGATTATTGCCAAGATGTACTATGCTGCGGACGAGGAACGCGGGATCTTCCTACAGCAGGACGGATTCCTCGACAAGGAGATCATTCAGGTCAAGGATGTACTGCCGGAGAACCTGCCGCTCAATCAAAAATGGTCCTGGGACCGCATCCTGCGCTCCTGCTTCATCAAACAGGCTGATGTGCTGCAGGGACTCTACTTCCTGGGCGACCGTTATGACCTGGAGACCAAAAAGCGCAATTTCGATTTCTATGAGCCGATCACCGTTCATGAATCCTCCCTCTCCCCTTGTATCCATTCTATTCTCGCCTGCGAGCTGGGGTATAAGGAGAAGGCTTATGAAATGTACCTGCGCACGTCGAGACTGGATCTCGATAATTACAACAATGATACGGAAGACGGCTGCCATACCACCAGCATGGCGGGAACCTGGATGTCCATCGTACACGGCTTTGGCGGACTTCGGGTGCATTCAGACCGTCTGATTCTGAACCCATCCAATCCAGGTCACTGGACGGCTTATTCGTTCAAAATCATGTTCCGCGGCTCCCGTCTGAAGGTAAGTGTGACCGATGTGTTGGTTACCGTTGTCAATGAAACCGATATTCCGGCGTCCATCACGATTCATGGCAAGGACTATACAGTGAACGGACTGAGCAGCGTTACATCTGAGGGAACTTCTGTTACTGTATAATCTTTGTTACCCCGGAGGCTTTTAGTACTTCGGGGCTTTTTTTGTAATTTGAACTTGCGATGAGAATTACAAGATGAAAGTAACGGAGGGGACTTTTGGAACTGTAGGAGCGGTAGCGACCGCCTTTGTCACCGGATATCAACCGCTGGCAGCGGTATAAATTGAAGATATCTGGGGGCAACAGCGGCCGGAAGTCCAAAATCACCGCAGTTACGACCAACATCTAAATTGGAAACTTCTCTGGCTCAAATTCAAAACACTCAAAGGAGCTAACCGAATGAACAGAACCTTTTGGAAAGAAGCCGTAGTCTATCAGATCTACCCGCGCAGCTTCCAGGACAGCAACGGAGACGGGATCGGGGATCTGCAGGGGATTATCTCACGCCTCGATTATCTGCAGAAGCTGGGGGTGGATGTCGTCTGGCTCTCACCGGTCTATAAGTCCCCCAATGACGACAACGGCTATGATATCAGCGACTATGAAGATATTATGGATGAATTCGGCACCTTGCAGGACTGGGAGGAGCTGCTGAACGGGCTGCATGAACGCGGGATCAAGCTGATGATGGACCTTGTGATCAACCATTCTTCGGATGAACACGCATGGTTCCTGGAGTCCCGCTCCTCCAAGGATAATCCGTACCGGGATTATTATATCTGGCGTCCTGGCGGTTTGGATGGCGAGTTGCCGAACAATTGGAGCTCGATCTTCAGCGGCCCCGCCTGGGAGCTGGATGAACAGACAGGCGAGTACTATCTGCATCTGTTTTCCCGCAAGCAGCCGGATCTCAACTGGGAGAACCCGAAGCTGCGGGACGCGCTGTACAAGATGATGGCTTTTTGGCTGGACAAAGGAGTTGACGGACTGCGCATGGACGTCATCAACATGATCTCCAAGGTCGAAGGCCTGCCTTCTGCCCACTATGAAGGTCTTGCTCCCGGCGAACTGGCCGGTGGAGGAGAATATTATATGAACGGGCCTCGCGTCCACGAATATCTCCAGGAAATGAACCGTAAGGTTCTCTCCAAATATGATGTGATGACAGTCGGTGAAACCCCGGGTGCTACGGTGGAGGATGCCATCCTCTACACTGCAGAAGACCGTCAGGAGCTACAGATGGTCTTTCAATTCGAGCATATGGACGTGGACTCCGGCCCTGGCGGCAAGTGGAATGTGATTCCCTGGACACTGACCAATCTGCGCAGCATCCTGCATAAATGGCAGGTAGGTCTGGCGGAACGCGGCTGGAACAGCCTGTATCTGAACAATCATGACCAGCCCCGTATGGTATCCAGGTTCGGCGATGACGGGGATTACCGCATTATTTCGGCCAAAATGCTTGCTACCCTCCTCCATACCTTGAAGGGGACCCCTTACATTTATCAGGGTGAGGAGATCGGCATGACGAACGTGGAGTTCCCGCGCCTTGAAGATTACAAGGATATTGAAATCCATAACATGTACCGGGAAAAGGTTACCGAAGGCGGCGGGGATCATGATACGATCCTCAAGGCCATCCATGCCAAAGGACGTGACAATGCGCGTACACCTATGCAATGGGACTCTTCGGCCAACGCCGGATTCACGGAGAGCACTCCATGGCTGAAGCTCAATCCGCGTTATGAGGAGATCAATGTGGAACAGGCGCTGGCCGACCCGGATTCGATATTTTATTATTATCAGAGGCTGATCCGTCTGCGCAAAGAGCATCCTGTTATGGTCTACGGCGATTATGATCTGCTGTTGCCGGAGCATGAACATATTTATGCCTATACTCGGACGCTTGCGGGCGAGCGGTGGCTGGTGCTGCTGAATTTCTGTGAAACTCCGCAAACCGTGGAGTTTCTGGATGAGCTGAACCATGTGACTGAAATCATCATCAGCAATTATCCCGAAGAGCAGGCGGATATGGACCGGGGAACCCTGCGCCCTTATGAAGCCAGAGTCTGCCGGCTGGGGAACTGACGTCTTCTTCTCACTTGAGCTATACTTAAAAGAGCATGCCTGCCAGACGGGAGATTGAAGATTAGACCTGTCAGCGATGAGCAGAGAATAACAGGACCGCCCTGGGATTGGCATGATAGTATGGAATCAAAGGGAGATGGCAGACTTGGAATGGCTGATCCGCATGAAAGATGCATTGGATTATATGGAGAGCAAGATGACTGAGCCGCTGCGAATTGAGGATATTGCAAGGGTGGCTCATGTCTCTCCTTTTCACTTCCAGCGTATGTTCAGCATGCTGACAGGAGTTACGGTGGCAGACTACATCCGCAAACGCAGGTTGACCTTGGCAGCTCAGGAGCTGGCTATTTCACAAATCAGGGTGCTGGATGTGGCGTTGAAATACGGCTACGACTCGCCTGAGGCATTCGCCAAAGCATTCCGCAGGGCGCATGGGCTGACCCCATCCTCCGCGCGCGAGCCCGGGGTACAACTCAAAGCATTCCCCCGCCTCTCCTTCCATCTATCTTTGAAGGGAGATCAGGAAATGGACTACAAGATCGTGGAGAGATCAGCTTTTACTGTTATCGGTAAGTCTATGGAGGTTACTACAAGGGATGGAGAGAATTTCCGCAAAATCCCTGAATTCTGGAATCAATGCAATGCAGACGGTACTTCGGATAAGCTGATTCAGCTCGGCACCGAACCCAATTGGCTCGGGATCTGTATGAGTATGAACATGGAACAAGAACTGTTATCCTACTGGGTTGCAGTGGAGGGGAGCCCGGGAACTAACCCAGAGGGCTATGAGACTGCTGTCGTTCCGGCTGCAAGCTGGGCCGTATTCACATCAACTGGACCTATGCCCCATGCGATTCAACAGGTGTGGCAGCGGATTTTCCAGGAGTGGTTCCCGGGAACTGGCTATGAGCATACAGGTGGACCCGAATTTGAGCTATATCCGCCAGGAGATCCGAATGCAGAAGATTACGTATGTGAAGTGTGGATTCCGGTAATGAAGAAGTAACCGTCTATGTTGGAAGTTCAAGACCAGCCGCAGGTGCGGCTGGTCTTTTTGCCGGGACAGAAGTGAAACTATTATTTTCATTTTGAGAATTGGTGCGGGCTTGGTATAATTACAGATTATACGGCTTTTATACTATGAAAGATTGTCATCCGAGAATCGGTGAAGGAGAAATTCATGTCTATCGTAAAAATCTTTTCAGACAGCACATCTGATCTGCCTCAAGGCTGGAAGGAAACGTATGATATCGGTATCGTCCCGCTGTACGTGGTATTCGATGATGCTACTTACAAGGATGGGGTGGACATCACTCCTGAGGAAGTGTACCAACAGGTAGCAGCACGGGGTGCCCTTCCCAAGACAGCAGCACCCTCGCCTGCCGATTTCATAACTGCCTTCGAACCGGTGATCCGGGATGGGGCAGACATCGTCTATATCAGCCTTTCCTCTGCATTATCCTCTACATATCAGAATGCCCTGCTGGCTGCCGGAGAGTTCCCGGAAGGCCGGGTGCAGGTGGTTGATTCCGAAACGCTGTGCGGAGGCATAGCCCTCCTGGTTATGAAGGCCGCCCGTGCGGCAGCAAAGGGCGAAAGCGCCCTGGAGATTGCTGCTATGCTGAAAGCGTGCCGCAGCCGGGTAGAGACAGAATTTGTTGTAGATACGCTGGACTATCTGTATATGGGCGGGCGCTGCTCCGGTATGCAGAATTTGATCGGCAGCCTGCTTAAGATCCGGCCTGTGCTGCGCTTGATTGACGGTGCCATCGTACCAGTCAGCAGAGTCCGCGGCAAGAAGGAGAAAGCCGTCGAGCAGATGCTGCAGCATGTTCTGGACCACACTGGAGATATCGACAAGGAGCTTCTGATTGTCGCCCACACCCTTGCAGAAGAGGATGCCAAGTACTTGGAACAAGCACTCCGGGAGCAGACAGGAGTGGACGAAATCGCCTGCATCCACGCAGGCTGTGTAATCGGCAGCCACTGCGGCCCAGGAACAGTAGGCCTTATGTACATGCATTAATAGACTGTTGCGGGCTGGCAAGCGATCGTGCTCCAGCCTCAATAGAAATAGCTACAGTTCACTTAGACGAATCCATGGTCTACATTTTGTAGAGACATGGGTTTGTTTTTTCATTACAATCTCTACCCGCCTCTGCATGATTTACACTTTACGGGCTACTGCACACAAAAAAAGCAAGTCCCTGGTCATATCATTCACCCGAGACTTGCTGTATCATGCTGTAAAAGTCCTCCGGCTGTTCGGCACGCCAGGGTTAAATCAGAATGTCATATCCGCCTCTACCTCTTCTTTGACGAAAGGAAGCATGAAGCGGAAGGTTGAACCCCGGTCTTCTTCGCTCTCCACAAAGATCGTTCCGCCCATCAGCTCCACCAGCTGCTTACAGATCGCCAGCCCGAGACCCGTGCCTCCATATTTGCGGTTGATGAACGGATGCAGCTGGGAGAAGGATTGGAACAGCAGATTCTGCTTGCTCTCCGCAATCCCGACCCCAGTATCCCTTACGGAGAATTCCAGGAGATATTCGGAAGCCGGAAGCTGGATATTCTTCACAGATAAGGTAACGCTCCCCCGCTCCGTGAACTTCAGTGCATTGCCTACCAGATTCACAATAATCTGCCGCAAACGGCTGGGATCTGTTGTCACAATGGATGGCACGCTCGTATCCGCCCACCATCTCAGCGCGAGCTGTTTCTCTTCCGCTTTGGGGGTAAATAGATCAATGATGCTCTCAATCATTTCACGCAGATCAAATCTTTCCGATTGCAGCGGCATTTTACCAGCTTCCATCTTACTGAAGTCGAGGATATCATTCAGGATTTTGAGCAGATTGTAACTGCTGCTGCGCAAAATCTCGGCATAGGTATGCTGCTCCTCCGCAAGCTTTGTTTCCAGCAGCAGATCGGCCATCCCGATCATCCCGTTCATCGGGGTGCGGATCTCATGGCTCATCATCGCGAGAAAATCTGCCTTGGCCTGGGCCGCCTGCTCCGCCATTTCCTTGGCCCGGAGAATCTCACGTTCATTGGTAATATCACTGAAGGAACCCACCACACCGCATATGATTCCTTTATGCAGAAGCGGAGCGATCCGGTAGCTGACAAAGAAACTGGTTCCGTCCTTCCTCCAGAAAATCTCATCCGTCCTGCTGCGGGTAATGCCATCCTGCAGGGTCTGCCAGATCGGACATTCATTCTGCTGGTACCTCGACCCGTCCCCGCGGATGTGATGAATCTGATCTGCAAGACTCCGTCCAATCAGCTCGACAGGCGCATAACCCAGCATATCTGCCCCTTCCCGGTTAATAAAGAAAGTCCTGCCCTGCGTGTCCAGTCCAAAGATTCCTGCTGCAACAGAGTTGAGGATCAGGGCAAGATGCTTATCCTCAGACATCTCCAGTACCAGCTCCGCCTTCTGCTGTTCCTCCGCTGCAACGATTTCACTCTGCTTCTCTTCCAGCTCTGGTCTCCGGTCATCTGTCCAGACCATGGGAGGCTGATCTTGTCCGGCCAGCAGTCTTCTGAACCATTTCTGTAGCGGAAGTGGCAATCCGCAGCTGCGGTTATACCGGATAAAAGCGAAAATGCCTGCGATCCCTTCGGGAGTCTTCACCGGTACATAAGTAATTGCAACCGGGCTGTCTTCTGCATCCTCTGCTGTCTCCAACTCAAAACCGGAGCAGATCCCGCCTAGTGCTGCGGCAAAATGTTCTTCCCCAGGAAGCTGCGATATCACACCGGAGGAGTGCATGTGTATCTCAGCATTTGCATCAGCAGCATCATCCTCTAATGGACGGTTGCTGTCCACATACTGCCCCTGCCTGTCCAGCACAATAATCAGATCAGGATGATGATCATATAACATTTTATAGGCACTTTCTTCCGAAAGCACCCGGTTCAGAATGGATGTCCACTCTTTAGGCATAGCCCACCTCCTCCGCGCTTCAATCTTGCGTTAGTCTGTAAGAAGCTGCGGATAAACTATATATTACCAATCCAGACTGCGCTCAAGGCAGCAACTGCAATCAGCTATTCATGGATAGGGTCAAAAAATGCTGAAATATATACTATTATAGCAAAAAACCGCGATAAACCGCCATCTAAACATTGATGCAATACGGTTTTTAAGCAAAAAAAATTCCCTCCACCGGATGAGCAAGGATAGAAGTAACTCCTTGACATCAGAGGAAGGAACTGTGAACTAGGTTAGGCAATATCCTTCTGTTCTATATTACGGATTGACAGATAGGCGATGCTTGCACCAATGAGGGCCAGCGACAGAGAAACCCCTACCTGGTTGCCCAACCGGAATTCACCGAAGCCGGAGGAAAGCAGACTAACGAGCAGCACTGCTGTAACGATAGTGGCAGGTACAGACTTTTTACGCATCCCGATGAATAATGGAATTAAGCCAATACCTGCTGCATATACCGCATCCGCACTAATTTTGATCAGCTCAGACGGAATAATCTTGAGATCAAACGGGCCTTGAATCACGTGGGTGAAGGAGTTAATCCCTACCAGAATTACGTTTAGCAAAATATCTGAGACAAAAATACTGACGACTGTAAACAGGAACACGATGATGATTTTGGCAGTCATGAGCTTCTTGCGGGAAATGGGATACATGAACAATAGAGTAATGGTATTATTCTTATACTCATCGATCACCAGCTTACTCAGCACCACTGAAGCAAAAATGATAAAGGCTGCCTTCGTGAAGATATACACGCCCTCGAACATATCCGCATACGACTTGAATTCACCGCCGTTTTCACTCGTATCAATGTAGGTGACCAGAATCATGAAGGCAAGAATAGCCAGGTTGGTAATGATGACGCCCTTTAACATACCTAAGAGCTTGTTTTTGCGGATTTCCAGTTGAATCAGCTTAAGCAATGCCTTCACCCCCCATCAATTCCACAAAATGATCTTCCAGCGTATGACTCTTTTTGCTCAGACTTTCCAGCTCTACATCCGCTTCTGCCAGTGCCTTGTTCAGTTCCCGCTGCTGTACAGCATCGTAAATACGGATGGTCCGGGGATCCAGCACCTTGAAGTTGGTAAGGCCCAGCTTGTGCTCCAGAATATACACCGCTTTGCTGCTCTCTCCGGTAATCAGTTCAATGTACTGTGAATCCCGGCTGCGGATCGTATCCATCGCCACTTCCTCAAGCAGGAATCCTTCACGGATCACACCAATCGTATCGGCGACCTGTTCAATCTCCCCTAGAATATGGCTGGAGATCAGCAGCGTCATCCCATATTCCCGGCTCAGCATGCGGAACACCTCGCGCAGTTCCTTGATGCCCATGGGGTCCAGCCCGTTGATCGGCTCATCCAGAATGAGCAGCTCCGGCTTTGTCATCACCGCCCGGGCAATACCCAGCCGCTGCTTCATTCCCAGGGAGAACTGCTTGACCGGCTTTTTGTCCACACCCTTCAGTTTTACCAGTTCCAGCGCTTCTTCCATGGCCTTGGCGTCGTAGTATCCCATATACTCTCCATGCAGCTGGAGGTTTTCTCTGGCGGTCAGCTTATCATAGAACACCGGATATTCTATAATACAGCCCATGCGCTTCAGCATTTCATACGAGCGGTCTGTCATACTCTCACCGAAAAACTCAATGTTCCCTGCCGTCGGCTTTACCAGATTGGTAATCATCTTCATTACCGTGGTCTTGCCAGCGCCATTGGGTCCGAGGAACCCGTAGATTTCACCTTGCTTGATGCTCATATTCACGCCGTTAACAACCTCTTTGCCTTGATACTCCTTGGTTAAATCCCAGGTTCGCAATATGGTAGTCATATCCGTTATCTCCTTTTGGCTCTTCGTTTGTCTTCCTGGTTCTTATTGTACACAGCGGAATTTTCTTTTTTATTACCTGAATCTTACGAAAATCTTAAGCTGCTGTAATCCAGGTATAACCGCCAGACCAGGATAGCTATTAGAAGGTCAGCCTGCGAAAAGAGAGCGTGAATGCTGTCCGCACAAAAGGTTTGCTGCGCAGCGTAATGCTGCCGTTCATCTGTTCCGTCAACCGTTTGGTGATGGTCAGCCCCAGACCGCTCCCCTGATAATCCCGGTTACGGGAATCCTCCAGCGTGTAGAGCCGCTCGAAGACTTTATCCTGATGCCCTTCGGTAATGCCCTTCCCCCGGTCCCATACCTCGATGCACACCTGATCCCCGTCGCTGTATAGCCGAAGTCCAAGTACCCCGCCGGCATCCCCGTATTGGATGGCATTGGACAGCAGATTAGATAACACCCGATCCAGCGCCTCTCCGTTGCCCATGATGTACATCGCCTCATCCGGAATCTCGATCTCCACTTCACTGCCCTTGGCACTCAGAATATCGTAGAAGGAAAGAATGTTACGCCGGCAGACCTCCCCCAGCTCCACCCGCGACAGGGTGATCTCCTTATCCCCCGACTCCAGCTTGGCCAGATCAAAGAAGCTGTTCATCAGCCGGATGACCTCTTCTGCCTTGCCGTGAATCGTCCGCAGAATATGATCCCGCTCTTCTTCTGTCATCGCGGAATCATGAAGAATCGTTTCAATATAGCCGAGCACTACGGTCAGCGGAGTCTTCAGATCATGAGACATGTTCGCCAGCATGCTGCGCATGGACTTCTCCAGCCTGGCCAGTTCCACTGCACCCTTGTGGTTGACGTCCAGCAGCCGGTTCAGATCGGTAAGCAGCTTCTGCAGATGGAGATCGCTGTTGAACAGTAGTAGCCTTTCGTGCGAGCCCCTGTCCATAATCCCATCAAGCTTCGTATGGATATAATCAAGCTGGCGGGAACGCTCCCGCAGACGCAGGTACTGCCAGAGGATCACAATTAGAAGCAGCAAAATAGCCACACTGAGCAATACTATCATTCCAGCACATCCCCCAGCTTATAGCCGATGCCCCATAATGTTTTGATGTATTCCGGCTTGGATGGATCATCTTCAATCTTTTCACGCAATCTGCGCATATGTACATTAATGACATTCTCGTCCCCGTAATAATCGTCTTCCCAGACACTGCTATAGATCTGCGCTTTGGTGTATACCCGGCCGGGGCTGCTTACGAACATTTTTAGAATCTGAAATTCCTTGGCGGTCAGCTTGACCTCCTCACCGTTCTTCAGGGCCGAGAAATTATCAAGATCTACGGTTAGTCCGCGCAGCGATATCCGGTTTGACTTCTCCTCCACCGGAGGAGTTGTCAGGCCGGAACTTCCTGCAGCAGCATAACCGGCCCTCCGGATCGCAGCCTTCACCCGCGCCGCCAGCTCGATCATCGAGAACGGCTTCGTAATATAGTCATCCGCGCCGAAGCCAAGGCCCAGCGCCTTATCGACATCACTGTCCTTCGCGGACATGATCAGCACAGGCACCAGACTGTCGCGGCGGATCGTCTGCAGCACATCACTACCGCTCCGCTTGGGAAGCATCAGATCCAGCAGCACCAGATCATACACGCCGCCGCGATGAAACAGCTTCTCCGCAGCCTCCCCGTCAAACGCCGTCTCCACTTCATACCCCTCTTTTACCAAATACGAGCGAACCATTTCACTTATCGCTTCGTCGTCCTCTATCAGCAGCACGCGCTGTGGCATGTCCGAACCTCCCTGTAATTGACAATAGGCTGGTTAAAGTGGTAAAAACCAAAATCAGCAGTTTCACTCTCGAAATTAGAACCGCTACGGGTTCGGAGGGTTCTTACGATCGCTTTTAAAGCCCAACTTCCTGACTGTACAATGATTATAGGTTGAAATTGATCTTTAAAGGCGAACACTTCCGTTTCTCCAGAATCCCTCCGACCCTCCGCTCTGTTCACACATACAGCCAACCGTCGATTTATAGCTTGAGTCCTTAAAGGTTATCAGTCTTTGCTATGCAGTTCTATCACTGAATTGTCTTATTCGTACCCGCCTTCGGCCCACTTAACAGCCTCGCTTTCTTCAATCCTATCTATAATGAACTGAGCCACACGGGTCATGCTCTGGCCGTCCTTGCTCGTATCGCATTCACTCCAGGCATATTGACGCTCTGCGCCATTCACTTGGACCATCAGTTCATAGCTTTCATAAGGCTTCCTATTACATTCTGTGGAAAGCTGCTTGTCTTCCAGGATATTACGGAGTACCAGCTCGCGAAAAATGCTCTGTAGGTCCTTGTCCGGCAGCTTATAATCCTCAGTAACGCGCACCGTACCGTTCCGCAGGACTTGGACCAGCTTCTGCTCTACAGTATTGATCTCATTCTTGCGGTTCACCCCATATTTCAACATGAACTCGAACCGGTCCTGCTTCGCCATATCATATTCGACCGATAGCAGTTGGCGCTCGGATGGCTCAACATTGCAGCCTGTTAGTGTATATTTCAGCAGAGTATCATTCTCCACCCGCTCCAGCTTCGCGCAGGAAACTGTACGCACCTCAGGACTTCCAAAGGCATCTTCCGTTGTATCGATTGTGTATTCCAGTCTTCCTTCCTTGTACTCCAACACCGTAAATATCGGATCACCCTCTATGGTATGCTGCACCACCCGCTGTACACCGCTCCTCCGTCCGATAAAAGCATCCAGCTTGTCCAGATTCTCCGTGCCTAAGCTATTACGGTTGATTACATCCTCCTGCTCGTTCAGCTTGTGGCTGATCTTCGGGAGGGCTGCCGTATCTTTATTCCAAGGCAGCAGAGAGCAGCCTGTAAATGCAACCAGCGTCAGCAAGACGGTTAGAACCATCAGCAATAGTCTCATAGCGTGGCTATGGATCGCCTCGTGTAGACCCGGCCATTTTGAAGAACGGTGTGGACTCATCGCATGAAGCCTCCTTTTCAGGGCGGACGGAATTTAGCATTTGTTAAAGTATACCATTGTTAAAAATCATCCGGCCATTTCTATTTCAGTTTCACTAAAGGTAGCCCAGGTAAGATGACCTTAACAACTTACTTGATGAGGTGATCCTTCAATGAACAACCCCCAAAGAAAACAAGCCTGGAGCTTTAAACGCAAACTGCTGATCGTGATGATTGTAGTCCTCCTGGGTCTCGGTACAGTGATATATAGTCTCGCAGACCAGTACCTGATCGAGCATGTCGAGGTCGTCGTAGCAGATGATACAACCACAACCGCAGCGGGTTCCGGCACAACAGCAACTACTGCCGCAGCCGAGGTTCACGCAACTTCAGACGACTGGAGTTATTCCAGCGACGATGTCCAGATCCAGATCGACCAGGTTCAGACCGGGTCCGGCTCGGACCAAATCACCTATTTTGTCGCAGATGTAGTCCTTAAGAATGCCAGCAGCCTGCGCTCAGCTTTTGCCGACAATAGCTTCGGTACGAACATCACCGAGGATACTTCGGAGATTGCCTCCAGCAACCATGCGATTTTTGCCATCAACGGCGATTACTATGGCTTCCGCGACAACGGGGTGATTATCCGCAACGGTACGGTCTACCGGGATGATCCGGTGCGGGATGCGATGGCGCTGTTCGATGACGGTACGATGCAGACTTACAACGAAGAGGAGGTATCTTCGTCCGACCTGCTGGCACAAGGGGCTACCAACACGCTGTCCTTTGGACCGATTCTGATCCAGGACGGCAAGATCGTCAGTGACTTCAGCAATGTCAAAATCGATACCAACTTCGGCAACCGCTCGATCCAAAATGCAAATCCCCGGACCGCCATTGGCATGATTGCACCGAACCATTATGTATTCGTTGTGGTGGACGGACGCAGTGAAGGCTACAGCCGCGGAATGACGCTTACGGAACTTGCCAGTCTCATGTCGGATCTTGGAGCTACGGAAGCTTACAATCTGGACGGCGGGGGTTCATCCACCATGTATTTTAATGGACGGGTCGTCAATAATCCGCAGGGCAAGAATCAGGAACGCGGCGTCAGCGACATTCTGTATATCACAGAGGGGGCAGCATCATGACTATACTCATTCCGGCCTATGAACCTGATGAACGTCTGCTTCATTTAATTGAACAGCTCCGCGATTACCAGCTTGGACCGATTATCCTTGTGGATGATGGCAGCGGCCCGGATTACCGTGGGATCTTCAACATTGCTGAAACGCTCGGCTGTACGGTTCTGACCCATCCGATCAATTTCGGCAAAGGCCTCGCTCTGAAGACAGGGTTCCGCTATATCCAGGAGGCTGGACTACCGGGTTACGTGGTCTGTGCAGACAGCGACGGGCAGCATCTGCCCCACGATATCAAACGGATCGGCGAAGTGCTCCAGAATCAGACTAACCCTGGAATTGTACTAGGCAGCCGCCGTTTCAGCGGGACCATTCCCCTGCGCAGCCGCTTCGGCAACTCGGTAACACGCGGGATCTTTTCCCTCACGACTGGCACCAAAATATATGATACCCAAACCGGTCTGCGTGGCTTCTCCCACCAGATGCTGGACTGGCTGTGCCGGATTCCCGGCGAACGGTTCGAATATGAAATGAACATGCTGCTGACTGCCCACAAAGAGGGTTATACGATTACCGAGGAATTCATCGAAACCGTCTACCTGGATGATAATCAATCATCCCATTTCCGGCCACTGGTGGACTCCTTCCGGATATATCTGCCGATTCTGCTGTTCAGTACCTCTTCGCTGGTATCTGCTCTGATCGACTTCACCCTGCTGTTCCTGTTCCAGCGTCTCAGCAACAATCTGTTCCTGTCAGTTGCCGCCGCAAGATTGTGCAGCTCCATCTTCAACTATTCCATGAACCGGAAATACGTGTTCTCCAGCGGCAGAACCTCCAAGCTTCAGAAGTCGCTGCCCAAATACTTTGCACTGGTGATCCTTGTATTACTGTTCAATTACGGGCTGCTCTATATTTACAACGAAAAGCTGATCATTCCGCTGGTCGCCGCCAAGGTGCTGACCGAGGTCTCGATCTTCCTGTTCAGCTTCTGGGCGCAGCGTAGGTTTGTGTATTGAGGGGTGAAAATTAAAAGACTCCAATAGGGGACGGTCGTGACTGCGGTGAATGTTTGGACTTCCGGCCGCTGTTGTCTCCAGATTTCTTTATTTATACTGCTTGTAGCAGTTGAAATCTGGAGACAAAGGCGGACGCGTTCGCTCCTCCAGTTCCAAACTTCCCCTCCGTCACTACTCCCTTTTTGCTGGTTCAGTTCAAGTTCACACCCGTTGCAGGAGTCTCACCTTGCTCACTCAGCAATAGTAAAAAGCTTTTCACAAACGATATGGGATCGTTTGTGGAGAGCTTCCTTTATTTGCAGTGTTTCACCTAACGTCATACACTTATCTCTCCTCCCATATACATAAAAAGAACCGTTCCGGTCGTCGCCGCACATCTGCGGCTTGGCCTGAATATAATGCAGTCTTAAGCCCAAGCTGGAGGGGGAGATGGATTCATGCCCGGAGATAAGATTCAAGCGCTGGAACGGGCGATTGCCGAGATTACGGAGATTGCTTCCGGGTTTGGGCTGGATTTTTACCCGATGCGTTATGAGATATGCCCGGCTGATATTATCTATACGTTCGGTGCCTATGGGATGCCTACCCGATTCGGGCACTGGAGCTTCGGGAAGACGTTTCATAAGATGAAATCACAGTATGATTTTGGCCTCAGCAAAATCTATGAGCTTGTCATTAACTCCAATCCCTGCTACGCGTTCCTGCTGGACGGTAACTCGCTGGTCCAGAATAAGCTGATCGTGGCGCATGTGCTCGCCCACTGCGATTTCTTCAAGAACAACATGCGTTTCTCCATGTCGAACCGGGACATGGTCGAGAGTATGTCAGCCACGGCGGACCGGATCGCCGATTATTCGGTCACTTACGGCATGGATGCTGTAGAGAGCTTCATCGATTCCGTGCTGGCCGTCCAGGAGCATATCGACCCCAGCCTGATTCAGCCCCGCAAGCTGGGCAAGACCCATCTGCTCGAAGCCAAGATGAAGGAACGCAAGGATACGCCTCCCGGAACTCCCGGCCCGGCGAATCCCTATGATGAGCTGTGGGATCTGGAGAACGGCAAGGCTGTCGGTCCGGAACCGGAAACCGCCGGGAAACGCAAGTTCCCGCCCGAGCCGGAGAAGGATATCGTCTGGTTCATCCAGCAGTATTCGACCGCTCTGGAAGACTGGCAGCGCGACATCATGACGATGCTGCATGACGAGATGCTCTATTTCTGGCCGCAGATGGAGACTAAGATCATGAACGAAGGCTGGGCTTCGTATCTCCAAGGTGCTTACGCAAAAAGGCTCTCCATGAACGATATACATCGTTTTGGAGAGCCTTTTAATGGCCAATAATCTGATACAATAAAAGGACAAGCCTAATTGGAGGTGCCAGCCATGCAATGGGAAGAAGTTCGGAAGATTTATCCCAATCAATACGTTAAGCTGCAAATCCTTGCGTCACATACCGAAGGTAATACCAAGTTTGTTGATGAAGTCGCACTCATTCGTGCCATTCAAGACCCGAAAGAAGCGACAAAAGAATTGCTGCCGTCTAAGGATGGCGTGATTGTATCCCACACCGCAAACGATGAGTTGAAGGTTGAGATTCGTTCGCTTCTTGGATTACGGGGAGTCGTGCAGCATGAAAATTGAATATGTTGATAGTATATTGATAACATCACTTAACTGGAAATATTAGAAACTCCCAACAAAGATTCTTTCAGTAGCTCTATTGAAGACTCATTTTGTATGTCAGTTGTATCAAGCTCTCCAGAGAACGCTTTGGTTAATATCCCATTAGTCATTGTATCAAGCTTAGATTCTATTTCTTCAATTGACTGTCTGATGGTTTTTTCATTATTGATTATTTTCTCAATTGTACCTAGTATTAGTTTTTGCTCACTTATAGAAGGTAATGGAACGGGGAATTCCTTAACAACTTTTTGATTTATCTTAGGCATATTCCCAGCCGTACCAGTTGCATTTTCTCTAATATAATTCTTTCCAAAAGATGAATTTATCCAAAATACTAAATACTGCGGGAGAATAATTGTTTCATCTACTTTTCCCTTCATAATAAGATCGGGGTATATACAATCATCATCAGGACCAGTGTAAATTGCTGCTGTCCCTACATATTCAATGGAATTCGCACGTTGTATTAGAAAATCTCCAGTTTTAAGCCACAAATATGAGTCAGTCTGTATTTCCTCATCTATAAATTTGAATTCTTCTTTCTTAAAGTACCCCTTTGTTATTGCACCAAGCTTTAATGTTTTCACAAGAGAACTTTCACCTGTTGATTTTGGGGAATACCCATTTCTCGGGAAGGAAAAAAACAGACTGCCTGCTTTCACCCATCTCCACTCATTTGGTATCTCAAATAGACTAACATGACTCTTTTCAATAATGATATTCCCATTTTTCTTTAAATGTTCATCGCGAAAATTTGAAGTCAATTCCCCACGAAAAGCCTTATCCAAAATTGCCGCTCGACGAAGTTCAAATGTTTCTTTGGCTTGTTCGATTAATTGTTTGGCTTGTTTAATTTTGTTCAAGAGTCCTTCGATTTTATTAACTATCCGCATTTGCTCATTAATTGGTGGAAGTGGGATTTTTAGTTCTTGAATCCGATGAAGGGCCAGTTTGGGTTGTGAGGTAGCTTTCATCGATAATTCAATTTGATTTTTCAATTCATGACTATTTAATAGAAAATGAATAAATTTATTAAATGAGCCCTTTATATTTGTTATTTTAGCAGCATTTTCAGTTAAGTTTGATCCATTTAAATGTTTAGGTACTATACCAGTTCTCCCAATAGTTCCTGCTATAGAAATATAAACGTCATCATTAGAAATGGTATAACGAGAGATTAGCTGATGTGTTTCTTCAGAAATAAATTTCAAGTCGTGGTCTAATACAGTACCGTCTTTAAGATCAATCACTCTTAAATATGCATGGTTAGTTGTACCTTCGACAAATTCATGCCCTGGAGGCAGTCTCTTTCCCCCCTTAACTTCTGCTATGACATGAATTTTCGTCCAGACCCAATTCTCAGGCACCTTATAAGGCTGCTCCTCCTCAGGAACCAATGCCTCTTGCAGCAATTCCTCTGCTGTCTTTCCTTTGTTCTTGCTCATACGTTATATTCTCCACGCGCTTCTGCAACCTGAAGCAGCTCTTGTCGCTCTTCAGCTGCGTACTCTGACTTCGTCTCAACAGCTTTAAGCTCCGCCACAACCTCAAGCAGCAATGTCATTGCTTCATCCAGCTTGGCAATCGCCAATTCCGCAGATTCAATCGGATCAGGTAGATTATCATAAGCGGACAAAGACTCATCCGCAATTAGTCCAATGTCCAAACTGTCATCTTTCTTGCGGATGTCCTCGCGAGTGAACACATTAAATCTTTCGTCCTGTACACTACTGCGATCCTCAGCGGTGTAAGCCTCCACAAACGCATCAAAATGCGCAGTAGTCAGCGGAGTCCGCTTCCCGAAGCTCGGCATATTTGTCCGTAGGTCATATACCCATACATCTTTGGTACTATCCTTATCTGTCTTCTCACGACTGAAGAACAGAACGTTGGTTTTTACCCCTTGAGCATAGAAAATACCCGTAGGCAGACGCAGAATGGTGTGCAGATTACACTTGTCCATTAAGTCCGCACGAATCTTCGCTCCTACTCCACCTTCAAACAACACGTTGTCAGGAAGCACTACCGCTGCGCGGGCTTTTCCGTTCGCTTTTAACGCGCGATAGATATGCTGCAAGAAGTTCAACTGTTTGTTCGAAGTGGTAAAAGTTAAGTCATCCCGAGTAAGTCCTTCTCCACCTTGTTTGGTACCAAACGGTGGATTGGTCAGGATCACATCATAATTCTTCAAACCTTTCCCCAGATCTGAAAGCGTATCTCCAAGCATAATATCCCCATGCAGATCATGAAGCATTGCATTCATCATCGCTAGGCGATGTGTGTCCTTAACTAACTCAACCCCTGTGAAAGCTTCGTTTCTTTGAAACTCAGCTTCTTTTTGACTCAACTCAAAATATTCATCTGTCTTACTCCGAATATAGCTATCCGCTGCAATCATAAATCCAAAAGTACCTGCGGCTGGGTCATTACAGCGTTCGCCTGGCTGTGGATCAACCAGTTTTACGATCACATCAATCAACGGACGCGGGGTGAAATATTGGCCCGCCCCTGATTTGGTTTCACTCGCGTTCTTCTCCAGCAGTCCCTCGTAAAGATCCCCCAGACCTTCTTCCTTGGCGGAATACCAATCAAGTTGATCAATGGAACGCACGATTTTCTCCAAATTCTTGGGTTCATCGATGTTGGAGCTTGAGTTCATATAAATCTGCTTAATGATCTCGTGACTGTCTTTCCCAAGATCAAGCAACAGTTGGCGATAATGGTTGGTTAATTCAAGCCCGTGGCGTTCCTCTAAAGAATCCCAGCGATATTGTTCAGGCAGAATGCCCTCGTTATTCGTTTCCTTCATCATTTTAAGAAATAGCAGATAAGTAAGTTCCGTTACATATTGGTGATACGTGATGCCATCATCACGCAGTACATTACACAGGTTCCAAAGCTTTTGTACAATTTCCTGATTCCTCATGGTTTAAGCTTGCTCCTTCTGTCTGGTTGGATATAGCGCAACGTTTATTGTAGCAACAATCTCGTCCAATTGACCATCAAAAATTTTATTTAACTGCTTATAGCCGCCCTTGCTGCGGAAAGGTTCCACATCGAATGCTTTTTCGGGATTCGGGTCCAGAACAGATTCTTGCAATAATTGCTTCTCAATCCGCTTCAGCCAATCCTTCTGCACTTTCGGCCATACTCTCATCTCATAAATCTTCTTCATAGCTTTCTCGATCCGTTCTTCATGGCTGACAAGTGGATCACCGAGCGCCTGTTGACGGATAAAACTGATAATATCTGCGGCAATATCCTGCTGCTTCACATCTCGCCATGCGGTTTGCAGATTTTTCTCGGTAAAGCCTTTCTGATCCAGAGCCACACGAAGCTTCCGCAGTTCTTCACGGGTCAGATCATTCGGGCGGGTGCAGATAATATTTAGTGCTGGAATCAAGTTCAGATTCTCACGGATAAACCCGTTGAATCCTTCCAAATAATCCTCTGGTTTGTTGGCATCCCCATAACCGCGTGTAACTCCGATCAGTTTATCCTTGTGATCCGAAATGAACTGGCGATTATGCCGCCCTTTGTTCTCTTCAATAAACAGAAGCAATTGTGGTTTGCTTAATAAAGCTTCGCTAACCTGCTCAGCACTGGCCTTTTTCACCTTATCAATGAACTCATCAATAGTCTGCCCATCCGACAGCGCTTTGAAATCCTCATGGTCCTGAGGTGTCCAGCTCTGCTTCTTCCGCTGCATCTTAGCCACAATCTCTTCCTGATGCGACTTGAGGTGATGCTCACTCTTCATCTGCTTCAGCTCATCGACCAGGAGATCCAGACTGACTTGAGGTCTAGTCACAACAGGTTTCATGTCTGTATAGGGCTTAAGCGACTCATAAATCCCTACTGCATCATAGATCATAAAATGATCCTTCTCGATCTCATCACAGCGTCGGGTAGCCCGTCCCAGCATTTGTTCATACAGGATACGGGAGCGAACCCGCCGCAAGAAGACCACATGGGAGATGCTAGGGATATCTATTCCAGTCGTAAGCAGATCCACAGTCACAACGATGTTCGGCAGCCGTTCATTTTTGAAGAGCTTAATGGCATGCAGTGGATCTTTGATCGAACCTGTGATTTTTAGAATTGCTCCATCATCTACTGGGCCGTAGACCTTCTCCAATTCTTCCTTAAAGATCCGAACCACCATATCCGCATGATCATCCGTTGCAGCAAAGATCAAGGTCTTACCATCCGCTTCAGGGTCGATATATTCAGTGAGCGCCTCCAGCACTACCCGATTGAAATTCTCCGTGATCACCGTCTTATTGAACTGGGTTACTTCGAGGTTGACCTCGTCTTCCAGCATTTCTTTCTCCACGGTTCCCAGGTCTACATTATATACAGCTACTTCCTCACCAATCTGCCACTTGATGCCGTTTTTCTTCAGTTCTGTTTCAAACTGAACAGGCGGCTCATGGTCGATCAGATAGCCGTCAATGACAGCTTCACGGTAGGAGTAGTTAAAGATCGCTTTGTCAAAAATCTCAACCGTATGAAGAGCTGGTGTAGCCGTAAGCCCGATTCGCACAGCGTCAAAATAATCCAGTACCTTCCGATACTTGCTTACATAATCGGCATGATCCCGAAACTCAAGTTCGATCTCAGTCATTTCCTTATCCAGCGTATAACCACGGTGAGCCTCATCCACGATGATGCAATCATACTGATCTACAGAAGGAATGCCTTTATCGTCTTCGCTATAAAACAGCCGCTTCACCATACCCTGAACGGTAGCAATCTGTACCTTCGTTTCCACATTCGGTTTCTTATCATCCAGCGTCTGAAGTTCAAATATCTGTGTGAAGGAATTAAAGCTTTCCAGCTTGGAATCCTTAAACGCAGCCTCAGCCTGACGGCCTAATGCTGAACGGTCCACGAGGAATAGAATTCTTTTAAAACGATTATGTTTGATCAGACGATAAATTAAGCCAATGGCCATTCGCGTCTTGCCCGTACCTGTTGCCATGGCTACCAGAATTCTGCGCTGTCCAGCTTCTATCGCATGTTCCACAGACAAAATCGCATCTTCCTGATACTCACGCAAATGTAGATAATCCAGCGATTCATCGCGAAGGTCCTTTGTCGCTTTATCTATGTCCTGCTGTAAAAGAGCTTTTAGCCCTTCAGGTGAATACCACGTTTGTAGCACTCTGGCATGGTTCGTAGACTTGCGCGCATCCAGAAACCATATTCCAGATTTATGTTCAAGCTGCTTTAAATACGGGCGTCCATTGGTCGCAAAAAGAAACGGTACCTGATAATTCCCCCATGGTCCATGAATAATCTCATCACCATGTTTAAGCACATAGGAGGCATATTTCTTCGCCTGTTCAATGTCGGCTTGAACATCTTTGCTCTGTCTTTTAGCTTCAACGATACCGATCAGTTCCATTCCATAGAAGAGAGCATAATCGGCAAATCCGTTTTTCAATGGCCATTCGGATATAGCGAGGTATCTGCCTTTTTCAGGACGAGTCCCTGCACTATAACGCAGTTGTAAGGTATCTGCCTCCCAGCCAGCCTGAACGAGCTTCTCGTCAATAATAATACGGGTCTGCGCTTCAGTAAGCTTAAGAGCACTGCCTAGTTGTCTGGCCTTCGTATGGCGTTTTTGCTTCTCGTCTGGGGTTTTGGAATCTTGCTGCTGAGTAAGTTTCTGTAATTCCTGTTCCAGGTACTGTACCTTCGCATCGTAAGAAGCAGCCAGTGACTGAAGCTGCTCTTGATTCTGTGAATCCTCTACCTTAGAAGGTTCGATATACTCTGGAGCTGTGAAATCCCACTCACCATAAACCTGCATAAACCATACAGATAAGCGAAAAGCCATGTTCAGCAAAGCTTTGGCTTCCTCCGTAGTTCCGTAAATTCCTTCTTCATGATTGGCTTTATTCCCAATTTTGCGAATAGCATGGAGAATATCCAACAGTTCTTCCGTCAAAAGATCTTCTTGCTTCAAAATTCTAAGCCTATCATCCTGAGTCGCTCTGTCTGATAGTTGCAGTTCCTCAAAAGCACATATGTATTTTGTAATCGTCTCCCCAAACATGCGGAGTTTGATCAGGGAAGTATTCGGGTCAATATGAACATTCCGCTCGGCCATTTCGGCCAGATTGGAGAGAATATTCCAATGGTTCGACAAAAAAGTGAAATTGCTATTACTCATACCATTCACCTCTGGATGATTTATTCTTGAAATGTAAAATGATTCATAGGAAAATATTCCTAAGTCCATAATAACATGTCTAAATACTAGGGGAGTATAAAAAAATGAGGACTCAAATTGAGTCCTCTACATTCATCTAATCTATACCTATAAGCCATGCATCAAAATAGCTTCTGCTAAGCTCCTCCACCCAATGATTGCACAACAAGTAATAGATCCCATTAATCTTGTATGGATCGGCGTAGAATCTAGGACGCCCGTTTACATTTCGCTGTTCAGTCATGGAAATAGTATGATCGATCTTTTTTAATACAGGATAAGTGATGTTAAATGTTCTCTTGGCGTAGTCCAGTCGCTGCAATCGCTCAATTTCGCGCTCTGTTAATAGATCATCTGCAACCAGTCGCTCAAAACTAGATCTAACCAAAGCACCAATCTTTATTTCCTCAGATCCTTTAAAATCAGCAGGTAACTTTTTTGCTTTTACTGTCGATTTCGGTAGGCCTACTGGCTGCTTATCTTCTACAAAAAGATTGTACATTTGTATGCTGCGCATAAACAGCTCCGAAGTATCAGACACAGAATTGGATAAGGCTGTAACCACATTGAAGATTTTCTCCTTGAAGTCTTCATTGCATAAAAGCTCAAAACGAAAATCCAAACCTTTTGCATGGAACAGCTCCTGGAGTTCGGCTATGTAGAGGTGAAGAGGTTCACGAATTGCACCATATATTTTTGGAGCAGCAAATATAATATTTCCAGCATTCAAATTGAAATACCCATGAATCGCCATAGCCGTGCGAATCATTTTCTTCAGTACTCTGGAAGTTGTTTCCTCCTTGGAGCCGTAATTCAAGCCATTCTCATGAAAGGCTACATCTATACCGTATATACTCTCAACACCATTTAGCCCTCCAACTTCCATACCCAAAGCATCAATCTCCGCCTGTTGGAGTAGTTGGGAGAATGAACTGTTCTGTTTAAACAAATCAAGGCTGTATTTGTCTTTAAAATGTCGGTCCGAATCTTTCATCATACTTTCGACAACAGCTTCGTTATGGATCTCCCACGACTTCACAGATGGTTTCCAATTCAATTGGACAAGCTGACAATTCTTTGCATGTCTCAGCCATGAGAGCATCAAGGATTCTCCGATTTCTATTTTCAACAGAGCTACACCTCTTCACCTATTTTTCTGAATGCAGTCTTCTCTCCAAGCGTGACTGAATCTATTTCCCAGCCAGCGTGCAGCCAAGACTTAGCTTGTGAACTTGTCTTCGTTTCAAAGAGTACATAGACCCCATTTTTGGGGATCAGGTTGTCCTCAAAAGGAAAATGATGCCGAGTCATATTATTGACGATCCTATGTAAGTCACAACATTGTTGGCTCATACAGATTGGCCCCCTTTAGATCTAGAAAATCATGATATCAAGTGTTAATAAATGTAATCTTAACACAATAAGATTGCTATTGGTTTATGATATAATGGGCAAAAGGAAGGTGAGAAGAATGTCCATTTCCAAGGAACAATTGGAACAGAGCTTTCAGGGCAAATCTTACGTAGACCTTAAAGATTTGGTCCAGCTAATCGAAGAAAACTTTGGATTCAACGTTACGCTGCAAAGAAAAGATGAGCAGCCTACATTTACAAATGAACAAAAAAAGCGGATGACTTCAGTAATTTTTAAAGATGAAGGTGTTCTGTCCCAACTGAAGCAAGCTCAAAAGGATCGTAACGATGGTATTTCCACATACAGTGACAGCGAAGAGGAGTTTACACAATTACTGAAAGAGGCTCAGAATGATATCTGACCGATTCAAGGTTCTCTGGACCACTTATGCTCGGGTAGCGCTTGCCCGAATGAAGGAATATAAAGTAGACCCCATGAATGTCTTCAGACGTTCTAAATCCGTCTTGGCTGATGAGCCGAAATACAAAGCTGATGGAGTCTCTGACTTCCCTGGTTTTGAGTTTAACGGATACTACTGGGTGTTAATTGGTAATGTGATCATTATATACAGGATTGATGACGAGCTTCGCGAAGTGTATGTCGATGCTTGTTACTTTGCAAATACGGGGTTGTCCCATTATGTATTTTGGGGGATAGATCCAGATGAAGAATAACCTAACGATAAACGATCTGTTTATTGTTAGGTTATTTTTATTTTCACAACCAAATCATACGAAGTCTATAAGCCCAACTACCGCCTCACCCATCATACTCCCCCTCCTCCACCCATATACATAAGTAGAACAGTTCCGGTCGTCGCCGCACATCTGCGGCTTGGCCTGAATATACTGCAGTCTTAAGCCCAAGCTGGAGGGGGAGATGGATTCATGCCCGGAGATGAGATTCAAGCGCTGGAACGGGCGATTGCCGAGATTACGGAGATTGCTTCCGGGTTTGGGCTGGATTTTTACCCGATGCGTTATGAGATATGCCCGGCTGATATTATCTATACGTTCGGTGCCTATGGGATGCCTACCCGATTCGGGCACTGGAGCTTCGGGAAGACGTTTCATAAGATGAAATCACAGTATGATTTTGGCCTCAGCAAAATCTATGAGCTTGTCATTAACTCCAATCCCTGCTACGCGTTCCTGCTGGACGGTAACTCGCTGGTCCAGAATAAGCTGATCGTGGCGCATGTGCTCGCCCACTGCGATTTCTTCAAGAACAACATGCGTTTCTCCATGTCGAACCGGGACATGGTCGAGAGTATGTCAGCCACGGCGGACCGGATCGCCGATTATTCGGTCACTTACGGCATGGATGCTGTAGAGAGCTTCATCGATTCCGTGCTGGCCGTCCAGGAGCATATCGACCCCAGCCTGATTCAGCCCCGCAAGCTGGGCAAGACCCATCTGCTCGAAGCCAAGATGAAGGAACGCAAGGATACGCCTCCCGGAACTCCCGGCCCGGCGAATCCCTATGATGAGCTGTGGGATCTGGAGAATGGCAAGGCCGCTGTCCCGGAACCAGAAACCGCCGGGAAGCGCAAGTTCCCACCCGAGCCGGAGAAGGATATCGTCTGGTTCATCCAGCAGTATTCGACCGCTCTGGAGGACTGGCAGCGCGACATCATGACGATGCTGCATGACGAGATGCTCTATTTCTGGCCGCAGATGGAGACCAAGATCATGAACGAAGGCTGGGCCTCCTACTGGCATCAGCGGATCATGCGTGAGCTGGATCTGACGTCCGAAGAGACAGTGGAATTCGCGAAGCTGAATTCGTCGGTCGTTCAGCCCTCCCGGCAGAGCCTCAATCCCTACTATCTGGGATTGAAGATCTTTGAGGACATCGAGCGCCGCTGGGACCGTGACAAAATGTTCGAGGTCCGGGAGCTGGACTCCGACATCTCTTTTATCCGCAGCTACCTGTCGAAGCAACTGGTCCAAGACCTGGATCTGTATGTTTTCGAGAAAAAAGGCCCGGAATGGAAAATCACAGACAAGGCCTGGGAAAATGTCCGTGACCAACTGGTGCTGGCCCGTGTCAATGGCGGCTCGCCTTACCTGGTAATAGAGGATGCGGATTACGAGCGCAACGGGGAACTGCTGATCGCCCACCGCTATGAGAGCATCGAGCTGGATCTGAAGTACCTGGAGCGCACCCTGCCGCACATCTATGCCCTCTGGGGCCGTACCGTACACCTGCAGACCGTGGTCGAAGACAAAAAAGCCCTTTTTACCTATGACGGTAAAAGGGTGCAGCGGAAATTCATGTAGAAGTAAATGCGGCACTATCAGCGCGTTTCTCTGGCGGAAATGCGCTGATAGTGCCCTTTTCTTTTAGATAAGCAAACTGAGTTGTGCGCGGCTGGGATAGCCTGTTCCGTAATTTATGAAGGCGAATATACGAACTTCACCTCCGGAAAGCGGCTATCTGGCCCTTTCATTAAGTTTCCGCCTTGATTTTTCAGATACATATCGAAGAAATCCAGCATATAGGCATTGATAACGAAGTCCGCTCTTTCGGGCTTAATCTTTCCTGTAATGCCCAGCATTTTGAAAATCGGAGAAACAAACTGTACGTCGGTAAAATTTAAATGCTCCGTATTGTCAATATATAGGGCTTGCCCCCCTACGCCGACCGTTTCGCGCATCCGTTCAAGCTCCAGCTTTTTATCTTCCGTTACTTGATCCTCCCACTCTCTAGTCGAGCCCATACTTTTAAGCTCTGCATCCGTGTAGACCCTGTTATCCATCACCCTTTTTAATTTTTCGAAATAGCTTTCCGAGTTGATGAACAAAAACGGCTTTCGCAGACCCTCTCTGTCCCGCAGACGATATAGCCCTCCATCAAGGTCTATGCCCACTGATATTCGCGGATCGTAAGAAGCGTCATAAGCCGTTGCTCCGCCGATGGAGTGACCGAATACCCCGACATGACCGAGATCAATCTTCCCTTTTAACTGACTTGGAATCTGCCCAGATTGGATGAGCTCGAATTGGTCCAGCACAAACGCCACATCTTCGGTTAAGACTTTTCCTAACTTGTCGCGAATTTCTCTTCCTGTCTGGTAGTCATTGTCGGGTGAAAATAAGTCGTTGGTTGTGCTGGTCGTGATTCGCCCGTCCGGAAACTCAGTGGCAAAGGTATTGTAGGTGTGGTCGATCACTGCCACGATATATCCGTGACTTGCGAGATCTTCAGCTTGCGACGTGTGGAGGAACCTGGAGGAGCCGTTGCCGGGATTCGCAAGGATCAGCGGGTATGAAGTCTGTGCTGAAGAGGCTTCGGCCCCAGAATAAGTATGACTGGATACGTACTTCAGGTGTCCAAAAGTAAACCCGGGAAGTCCATAGTCCGCGGCCATATAACGTAAAATCCGGGTATCAGGGATAAAGGGAGCATACTTGCCGGAGCCCGCTTGAGCCGGATACCATACCTGAACCATTAATTCTCTATTTCCCTCTCCGGCTGCGTCAAAAATCTCTTTCCTATTGGTATCCACGAAATGAAAAGTTTGCGTTCCTACCTTAAATTCGCCTGTCGGTTCAGGTAGTGTAAATACAGGAAAAGCATACATAAGAACTGCTGTTCCGGCCAGCATTGCCGCTATCGCGGTATAAGCTGCACCCAATAGGAATCGCGGAATTTTTTTGGGACCGTTTTTGTTAAAATAGCTATAACCTGATACGGCTAAAAACAGGATGGTTATGCAATATGGGAAAAATAGCTGCACTCTGTATCCTTCCACCGTCCAATGAATGACCAGTAAAAGGGTAGCGATCCCGCTTGCAACGAATACTGGAATTTTACGCCGTCCTTTTTTTAATAGGACTGTACAAGCAAACAAGCCGATGTTTGATACAAAAAGCAACAGTTCAAACAGTCTCATCTCGATTCTCCTTTTTTAAAACTTTCTATTTGCGTTTGTTCCAATCTTATCCTGCCAGGCTGTCCTAAGCTTTCGATTTGCCTTACATCTAACTTACATTTTTGTAACTCGATCTTACGGTATTGGTAGGCTTGTAAGACAGTTCCTTTTGGAAAACAAGGCCGAAATTGCCCCTATTTCTGAAAGAACCGCCGGCATGTTCAATAGCCCGCCAGCACACGAAGATGCTAGCGGGCCTTAATTAGCGGTCGCTACCCCTTAGCGACCGCTAAAATAGGAATTCTAGGAAATAGCTGTAAGGGTGAGAGTAACGGAGGGAAGTTTGGAACTGAAGGAGCGGTAGCGTCCTCCTTTAAGGTTGGATTTCCACCGCTGTACAGCGGTTCAAATCAAGAGATCCAACCTTAACAGCGGCCGTAAGTCCAAACATTCCCGCAGTTACGGCCATACACCGGATAGCCTTGCCCCGTTTTTCTTTTTCTCAAAGTCGCCCCTTCACCGGAACATAAATCTCCATCACCGTATCCACCCGGGAATGACAGCGCTCGTCGTAGAATTCAAAATCCAGTTTGCTCTCATCATAATCATATTCACCCGCCGGAAACCATTCTTCAAAAATATACTTCCAGGTGCTCTTGATCACCTGCACGAACGCTTCCTGATCCTTCCCCTCCGATGTATCCACGGGCGGTGTAGTGAAGACCGCATACAGGGCTTCCGGCACATCGGCGGTGACCATGTCTTCGCTTACCCGGCTGAAATCGTCCACGATCACACCCAGCAAATAGGTGGCATGGCCGCCGTCAGAGCCTGGCACGCATAACCCAACCTCTCCATGCTTCGGCGGGTGTAGAAGAGCATACATTTTGGACTCCAGATTTTCACCTTCATAATGGCTCCAGAAGGAAGCAATATCTTTTGTATAACTGCCTTCCGCCACATTTGTGGCTATGCCGTAGCCTGCGACCTTGAAAGCCGGTTTCTGTACTATCACTGGATTCATTAGATAACCTCCGATTTCAAAAATAGGACCATCCTGAAGATAACCATTCATCCGCGCCGCATATTGCGAGGGACTGTAGCCAAAAGCCTTGCGGAACGCCTTCGTGAACCCGCTCTGCGTCTCAAAGCCGTACTCCAGTGCGATATCAATGATCCGCTTTCCGCTGAACAGCTCTACTGCCGCCAAAGACAGCTTGCGGCTGCGCACATATTCCATCACAGACATCCCCTTACACAGGCTGAACACCCGGCTGAAATGATACAGCGAATATCCCGTCTGCGCGGCAATTTCCTCAGCAGTCAAATTTTCTTTTATATTTTGTTCAATATATTCTATGGATCTCTCGATATCCTTACTGTAATTCAAGCAGCCACCCAGCCTTTCCCCGATCGGTGATTTTATTATAGCAACTGGCTGCCAAGCGGGCTGTTCCTGTTTTGCTATACTTGAGATCTTCACGCAGCAATCGTTCTAACCTGACGGACTGTGGTCCCGGCAAAAAGCAAACAGCCCGCTCCTTCCTTTTCCAAGGAAAGAACGGGCTGTACATCTAATGTTAATCACACGTATCCAACACATCATTCACATCATTCTTTGGCATCAGACGGATAAGTACTTCTCCACTTCAAGTGAAGCCAGCAGCCAAGGAGCAACGCCCATCGGCACATCGGACAATACGGCTTCCGAAATGTAGTAGTCATAGGAACCGTTACGGTCTTTGCTGAGCCCGGCCCCATGGCAGATTCGATGCAGGTGCACGCCTTGATCATCTTCACTGGCCAGGTGCGTCAGAATACCCTCATAGCCGCTTAACATAGCTTCTTTGAAGGAAGGCTCGAGATAACCGAGTCTTAATCCTTTGGCCATTGCATAGACGAACATGCATGAGCCGGAGGCCTCCAGATAATTGCCCTTGCGGCTTGCCTGATCCAGCACCTGGTACCAGAGTCCGGTCTCTTCGTCCTGTACCTCCACAAGTGCCCCGCACATCCGCTGGAATATTCCGATGATCGTTCCCCGTTTAGGATGCGTAACCGGGAAATGCTCCAGGCAATCCACTACCGCCATCGCATACCATCCCATCGCCCGGCTCCAGAAATGGGCGGACAAGCCGGTAACCGGATTGGCCCATTCCTGCTCCTTCGATTCATCCCAGCCGTGATAGAGCAGACCAGTGCGCGGATCCCGGGTTCTGCGTTCGATCAGCAGCAGCTGATGAGCCGCCTCGTCAATCTGTTCAGGACGCTGGAAGACTGCACCATACTCCGCTAGAAACGGCGATGCCATGTACAGCCCATCCAGCCACATCTGGAACGGATAGATTTTCTTATGCCAGAATCCGCCCTCGGAAGTGCGGGGATGTCCAATCAGCTGAGCAGCCAGCATATGAGCAGCTTCGGCATAACGCTGTTCTCCGGTTTGCTGGTATAGGAGGAACAGATTCTTGCCCTGGTTGATCTGGTCCAGATTATACTCCTCCAGCCTGTACGTGCGGATCGAGCCATCCTCGCCGATGAAGCTGTCCATGTGCCGCTGCATATAGCCGACATATTCAGGCTTACCAAGCTGGACACCGGCCCGTGCCACCGCCATCTGCAGCATGCCCGGGACATAAGCCCAGCGTTCCAGCACAAAGGCATGCTCACCCTGTTCGTTGCACTGACTGAGGATCGAATCCGCAATTTTGCGGGACCAGCTTGCAGTACTTGCTTCTGTAATAGACATCCCAATTCCTCCTGTCGCTTGTCGTGCAAGCTAAGTTTGGCCTTAATTACCGGCAAGCTGCCTGTGCAGCCAGGCAAATGCCGGTTCTCCATGAATTTCATGACCGCCTGAGAAAAAATCCGCCTCCACCTGCCCGCCCTGTCCGGCCGCGCTGTATATAAGCTGCAGTCTGGCTAAGGCTCGCCTCGCCCCTGCCGGACCGAATAGAGGGTCTGCATCCCCCGACTCCAGGAATAAGCCTCTTGGTGCAATCAGCCCCAGCAGATCCGGCATCTCTGCTTCGAGCAGAATTCCGGGGATATAATTATCCAGGCAGTGGTTCCGTGTCAGAATACTGTCTGCAAAGGTATTCGCATATCCGCTTACCACTGCGCAGCGTATCCGCTCGTCAAGTGCTGCCGTGAACCCGGCCACCAGTCCTCCGCCGGAAATGCCCATGATCCCTATACGCTCACCTATAACCTCATCCCGGGTCTGCAAATAATCCAGTGTCCGCATCGTTTCATAGATGCGGTAGCCAGCCATGGTCTGACCGGCCATTAAGAGTGCCGAGGACAGGCGGAAGCAGGAATTCCGCCCCGGTTCACCACTGGCCAGGTCTTCTGCCAGCCGTCTGTCACCGAATCCAAGCACTTCCGGGGCAGCGACCACATACCCTTCCTTGACCAGAGAGACAGCAAAATCCTTATGCAGTCCCGCTTCTCCCTCACGGTCTGACCCCTCCGGATTCAAGCCGGTAATCTCCCGGCTGCCGTAGCCGTGTCCGTGAACTGCAATCACGGCAGGCACCGCTGAAGTAGCCGCCTGTTCCGGGATGAGGAGGTATAGAGGCATCCTCATTCCGTCATAGGTAGTGATCTCTATACGCTCCCGTGTATAGCCGGAGCAGGCAACCCGCTCCAGCAATACCGGCTCCAGCTCAGCCGGAGCCTCCGGGAATCCGCCCAGCTGCCCGGTGAAGCCGCTAGCGAGCATAGAACGCCATTCCCCGTAAGGAAGGTCCGCGCGGAACTCGGCACTGCGGGGTGCTGAATCCGTCAGCTTATTCATGTATTGCTGTAGTGCATCCATCCATGGTTCACCTCCTAAACTATTTCCGCACTGCAAACGGTTACCCTAATCCTAGTAACCCTCCGGATGCCAGCCGTCCAATATAGTGAGTACCCTGTACTCCGAAGCTTTCTGCGGGTTCAGCTGCCGGGACCATGCTACTCTGGCTTCCGGTTGGGCTCCGGGGCCCATACTCCCGAATTCCTCATAGCGGCTGGTCTCCTCCCGCTCAGGCTGCCCCCAATTATGCCAGCCTTCGCCGATTACTGAACCATCCATGAGTGTGCGGATGAAGGCGACATGCGCGTGGGGACGCCAAGGGCGTCCAAGATACACCTCGCTTACACCCTCCCCTCCGGTAATCCGGCAGTCCAGGAATACATAGCCGAATGCTGCGCCTTCCGGTGTGGAAGCGGCTGTGATATAGCCTCTGGAGCGCTTGTTGTGCAGGTGACAGCGGTCGAATAAAGCCGTAGCGGCACCAAAGATATAGTCCACATCGCCTTCGATATAGCAATCATCGTAATATTGCTTGCCTGTTCCGGTATACAGCGTGTCCTGATCCCCAAGCAGACGTACGCGGCGGAAGACCGCCTGTCCGGCATCGATGAAAGCCGCTACCGCCTGACCGGTGCCCGGACCGGAGGCGTTGCAGATCGTCAGATTCTCCGCTGTGAAATGTTCGGCGAACACATTGAGCGTTCCTGATCTGAACGTACCCAGCGGCTCTCCGTCAGAGCCAGGCGTATGGGCGTTATCGGACCAGGTGAGGACGGTCGACTGCGGGTCCTCGCCAAGCAGCAGGATCGGAGGCGCCTTAGGCCCAACAGTGATTTTCTCCTCGTAAATGCCGGGCTTGATCCGGATCGTTACCTCAGAGGTATGCTCCGGCGGGATGGAATCCAGCGCTGCCTGCAGACTGGCATATCCTTCAGTGCTATTTTTGGAGACTGTAATTAGCATGTGCCGCTCCTTTCATATCAGCCTGTGTTTATTCTATAATAACCGTAACGGTTAGGAGAGAAGAGGAGATTCATGACCAGCGTAAGTAGCCCAAATCCCAAATATTATATTGAAGACGGCCGGTACAGCATCCAGCATATGAAGCGTAAAGGCATTACCGCCATGCCGCGTCCCCACAGCCACGAACTGACCGAGCTATACTACCTGCTGGAAGGGGAGCGCGTATATTTTGTGGACGACCGGGTGGTTACAGTGCATAAAGGCGAGCTGATCCTGATTCCCGGGGGCGAGCTTCATGCCACTGCCAGTTCAGAGATGGCCGAGTTCGAGCGGATTCTGATCAATTATGATCCGGGTCTGCTGCCGCCCGTGCTGCGAAATGGAGCACAGTGGTTCCACAGCCGGGGCTACCGCCTGTTCAGGTTAACGCTGCGTGAACAGGACGAGGCGGAGAGCCTGCTGACCCGGATGCTGGAGGAATGCCGCCTGCAGCGCCCGTATTATGAAACCTGCGTAAGCACTTTATTGACCGAGCTGATGATCCTGCTGCAGCGCTCAGAGACCACATCACAGGCCGGAGGAACAAAACATCCGCTGCATCAGCTGGTCACGGAAGTCGCTACCTTTATCCGCAGTCATTACCGGGAGTCCCTGACCCTTGAAGAGACGGCAGGACATTTTTTCATCAGCCCCTCTTATTTAAGCCGGGTATTCCACCGGTTGACGGGCTTCCATTTCCGTGAATACATCGTCCACATCAGGGTAAGGGAAGCCGAGCGGCTGCTCGCCGGGTCTGACGACAGAATCCAGGAAATCGCCGCTGCTGTCGGGTTCGAACATCTCTCTCACTTCAATAAGACTTTCAAAAAATCAACCGGACTGACCCCGCTCCAATACCGGAAGGAAGCACGGATGCGCCATTCATCCAGGGTATAGTGTGAATTCCGGTTTCAGGTGCGCAGAAGGTCGTTATCTTTCCGTACCAACCAAATCTGCTGAGTTCGTTACTGTGACACCGCTACTGCTCTGCATCTGCAGGGCCGGCACAGTCGGGGTTTGAAGACTGATGCGGTCCAGCAGCACGCCTTCGGCATGACGCAGAATGATCCCGCGTTCGCTTACGGCATGAAAGTTCTCGACAGCAAGCCGGGAGAGAGGCATTTCCGGCAGCCCGTTTACAAGCAGTGCGGTGGCCGCTCCATGGCAGATGATGTTCCGTAAGATGATATCCCGAAATTCAGGGGTTGCTTCAGTTACCGGGAACAGCTGGCTGTCATGCCCTTCCGAGCCTTCAACTCCTGCATAGAACATATGAAAAGACACCGCCTCGTGGAGAATACCGCTCATCGTGATATTTTCCATTACAATATCCTCAACTACTCCGCCCCTGCCTCTGGTGCTTTTGAACCGCAGGCCGATATCCGTGCCGATGAACAGGCAATCATGGACTCTTACTGCATGGACTCCTCCGGACATCTCACTGCCGATCACCACCCCGCCATGTCCGTGATACACGGTACAATACCGGATCGTAATATACCGGCAGGGCATACCCATTCTGCGGCCTTCGTCGTCTTTGCCCGACTTCAGACAGATCGCGTCATCCCCGACATCGAAGCTGCAGTGCTCGACAAGCGAATGTGTACAGGATTCCAGATCAAGGCCGTCCCCGTTCTGTGAATACCACGGATTGCGCACCTGAATATTACGCACAGTAACCTCCTCACACCCCATGGGGTGAAGACACCAGGCCGGAGAATTCTGGAACGTCGGCCCTTCAAGCAGTATTCTGCGGCAGTTCCGCAGGCTAAGCAAGGCCGGACGCAGATATGGCCGCACTGGCAAATAAGCCTCCATCCCGCTTTCTCCATTCTCCTGCAGCTTACGGACGAAGGCCTCCCCTTCCATCGCTTCACGGCAAGGCCACCAGATTTCACCCTCCACATCCGTTACACCGCCGGAGCCAGTGAGCTTCTGCCACTGCTGCTCTGTCATTTTGAACCGTTTTACCGGCCGCCATCCTTCACCGCTGCCGTCGAAGATGCCTTCTCCTGTAATCGCCACGTCACTTAAAGCTTCTCCGTCCAGAGGCGCCTGGCAGCGCCAGCCGGACGTTCCCTCATAATGCGACGGAAGCAGGGGGTACAGCTCCGGATCGGCAGCAAACAACACAAGCGCTCCCCGCTCAGCGTAGAGATTGATCCGGCTATGCAAGGTAAGCGGACCCGTGCGCCAGATTCCGGGCGGAATGATTACTTTTCCTCCTCCGGCAGCAGCACAGTCATCCAGCGCAGCCTGTATACTAGAGGTGCACAGTGAAACTCCGTCGCCCTGTGAGGCTCCATAATCAGTTATGCTAAATATCCGTTCAGGAATCTGCGGAAGCTCAGGCAGTGGATAAGCATGTGAATTCTGCTTGCCGTTCATCGTCTTATCCCTCCTTTTACTCAAGACCATCGTAGCTGAACCAGTCAAAATCCGCGTGATTCCCGCTTACTGTCCCTTGTGAGCTTGCATACATCCCCATATAAGCCCCTGTAAAACCTCCGGCCAGATCGGTGCTGAGTACCCTTCCGTCCGCTCCTTCATACAGAGCACTCCACTTGTCAGCTTCCGAAGATCTGAAAAAGAAGCTGTATTCCTGCCCTTTGGCCTCTACCTTAAACTGCACTTTATCCTTCGGATAAGGCAATGCTGCAAGCAGCTGTTCACTTCCACCGCGGCGTTCGATGAGGCGCAGCATCTGCTCACCTGCATCCATCCCCAGTTCAAACCGGAAATGATAATCTGCATTCTGCAGGAGAACAAACCCGGCCGTTTCATTCTCCGTACCCGGACTAAACGTCATATCTGCAGCGGCTCTGAAGCTGAGGTGTTGCTGGCGTCTTCCGACAAAGGACGGGTTATTGATCTCGGAGAGCCGCTCGGGCTTCAATTGCAGCCGCAGTACCCCCGGTTGTTCCGCAAGACTCCAGAATCCACCGCGCGGTGTCCTTAGGAAGTTCCATACCGGCGCAAGCTCACAATCATCAAAATCATCACGCACCGGCAGCTCCGGCCATTTCGTCTCCGGCAAATCCGGAGCAGCCGCCTCCAATTCCAACACCCCTTTGCCGGGATTCACTACAGGCCATTCATTCTCCCAGCTGACCGGTGTGAGGAAGGTTTCGCGTCCCAGATTGCGGTAATAACCGCCGTTCGTCCGGGAGGCCAGACAGAACATCCACCAGTCCCCATGCTGGGTCTCCACAAGTTCCCCGTGGCCGACATTCACAATAGGATATTGTCTGCCGAGATGCCGGTGAGTCAGAATCGGATTGGCCTTGTAGCCTTCATAAGGGCCGATCACATTCCTGCTTCTGGCAATGGTAATTGCATGGGTATGGCCGGTTCCGCCTTCGGCAATCAGGACGTAATACCAATCTCCGATTTTGTACACATGCGGGCCTTCCTGTGCATGGGCCACCTTGAGTGCCCCCTGCCAGATGCTGATCTTGGGTCCTGTCAGCTTGCCCGCTATAAGATCGATTTCCTGCAGCCAAATATCCATATGCTTCGGATAATCCTGGCCTTCCGGCGGAACCCGGTTGCCGGTATAGTACACTTTGCCATCATCATCGAAGAATAAGGAAGAGTCGATGCCCGGCGCATCCTCCAGCCACACGGGATCAGACCAATCCCCGGCGGGGTCGGTTGCCGTAACATAGAAATTGTGCTGATTCTTGTCATTGTCAATATAGGTAGTAATCATATAAAAGAGGCCTTCATGATAGCGGATGGTCGGCGCCCAGATGCCCATAGAGGGAATCGTATGATCCAGATTCAGCTGCGACGGACGGTCCAGCACATGCCCGAGCTGCCGCCAGTTCACCAGATCCTTACTGTGAAAGACCGGAACACCGGGGAAGAACTCAAAGCTGGAAGTCACAAGATAGTAATCCTCACCTACACGGATGGCCGAAGGATCAGGATAGAAGCCCGGCAGTACCGGGTTGCGGAATGTTCTCAATATAGGAAGCCTCCTCAATGCATTTAAAATGTAAGCACAACCAATTATAGTTCGTCCAGATTTAACTTTCTTGCATTTTTCATGCTCTGTTTCTCCGATTTTATACTTTTATGCTCAATCCATCACTTTTCCTGTCTTGTCAGAGAATGACTTGTCCCTCTAGAATGAGTATAGTAGGATTACACAAAGGGGCGATCAGCATGGGCAAAAACAGGAAAATATACACCCGCTTTTTTATCAGCCTGACTACAATATCTGTCTGCTGCATCCTTGTGCTGGCAGTTGTAATCTTTTACTGGTACCGGAATATCTCGATAGCAAGTGTCAATAAAGCGAACCAGAATGTACTACTGAATACAGAAACCGTATTTATGAACTATAAAGAGATTGTCCAGAACTATACAATGGACTTCTATGCCAATCCGAATATCCATGCATTGATGATGAGCGGAGATACTGACTGGAGCGACCAGCTCTATAGTGCCCTAAGCCAGATCCGCGGCGCACTGGTAGTCAATCAGTATCTTGAGAACGCATACATCTTTGGTGTAAAAGAGCCCGTCGCCATGTTTGAGAATATGCCACTAAGCCCCTCGTCCAAGCTGGAGCTGTCACAGCGGATGCGGAACAGCCGCATTATTGAATCTCCCTTCCTCTGGAAGGCTACTTTGAACAATGGGAGTCCCGTGACACTGCTGACCGTCTTCTATAATGACCGGGCCTTCGCGGACAGTGAGTATTATGGGGCAGTGGCGTTAACAGTCAATTTGTCCAAGCTGCAGAATAATCTGTTTACGCAGACAGACGGTGAAGCGACTCGTTATGCCGTGCTCGATGCGAACGCTACAGTGCTTATGCACAGCGCACTGTCCGGAACTCCCCTGGATTCTGACATGCTGGAGAAGATCGTCGCTTCTTCTGATGAAAGAGGTTCTTTTGTCTATAAAGCTGAGGGGCAACAACCCCAATTGGTTACCTTTGTGTATTCACCGGGGGATAAGCTGTGGTTCGTGTCGGAGACTTCTTATAAGGACAGCATCCGGGATATCTCCAGCGCACGTAATCTGATGATTGGCCTGTGCCTCGCCCTTATTCTGGCTGCGTTCATTATCTCGGGCCTGCTCTCCCGGCACATCTACAAGCCTATCGGCCGTCTGTTCGGCAATATCGTCCATCTGTCCGGAAATGATGAGGCACTGAAGACAGGCGGGGATTTCGATACAGCCAGTCAGGAATTAGCGATGATCGGGGTCAAGCTGGAGCAGTTGAAGAAGGAGAATCATGACAGCGCCTTGATGCGCTGGCTGCTCTCGCCCCGCGGAGCTCCGGAACACAGCGGGAATCCCAATATGAGCTTAATCTCGCCTGGAGGAGCTTATTGCGTATGCGTAATGGAGGTATTAGCGGAAGGAGCACCCGGGGATGCCTGGGGTGTGGGCAGTGAAGGCATTCAGCAGATCCGCTCAGCATTCGCCGCACTGGCTGAGGTGCAGTCCTTCCAGCCGCATGAAGGGTCCGCAGTCCTCATTCTCAGTGAGCTTAACACTGGAAGCTTCGGGGATTATGCCATGTACCGCAGTAAATGGGAGGAGACCGCTACCCTCCTTCTCCCGTCCGGTGTACGCTTCGCCTTTGGAATCAGCGGATTGTCGGATGACCTGAGCCAGCTAAAGTCCAAATACAATGAAGCTGCCGATTGCCTGCAGTATATTAAATTTCACGATAAGCAGAATATTGTCTTTGCTGATGATACCATCCACCTGAACAGCAGTCCGGTACCTGAGCATACGCTCGAGCCTGTGCTGCAGGCAGTCAGGCTGCCGGAGCAGGGCGTACACATTCCGCAGGCGGTAGAACGGCTGCTGGCGGTTATGACCAGCTATCGTGCTGAACCTGCCACTATTGCCTTGTCAAGGCTTGCTGTTGAGCTGAGCCGCACCGCTGAGCTTAGCAGCGAGGTTCAGCACTCCGGGTTTCTGGATGATTACCAGCGGATCTGGAAGATCCGAAGTTATGACGAGCTGCGCAGCTGGATTGAAGCCGGCTGTTATTCCGCCCTCGCGCGGATCTCTGCCATGAGCGCCGTACAGACCCGGAGTATCGCAGCCGAAGCTATCTGTTATATCCGGGAGCATTATGACGATCCAAGGCTGTCGCTGAACGCGCTTGCCGAGAAGATGTCGCTTAGCCCTGCCTACCTCAGCAGACTGATCGCCGATGAAGTGAACAGCAGCTTCCCCGATTTCATCAATCTCCTGCGCCTGGATCAGGCACAGCTGCTGCTGGTTACCGAGCTCGGAATGGATATACGGGAAATTGCCGGAAAGGTAGGGTACAACAGCAGCACCTATTTTACAACCCAATTCAAGAAGCGATATGGGGTAACGCCCTCCAAATGGAGAATGAATCATATTCTGCAGCATCAGGATTAGCTGGAATAGCCTCTCCTCTCCGCTTGCCCAAGCAGTCAATAATAAATCCAAGGATGTCCAGCAGCCGTTTAAATGGCCTGGGCATCTTTTTTTGGGCCGAAAAAGGCCATTATGCTCTCAAAAAGTAGAAAAGTGATGCCTTTTTCGTTTTTTTAAGGCCTATGTTTCTGTTTTTTTAACCTTTTTCCGTTTATTTTGATAGCGTTTACATTTACTGCTGATTTATGATTTGCCTTGTAAAGCACCCCCCTGAGATACGGGGAAATAGGATAACGCTAGTCACAAAGGAGTGAATTGTAAATGATTCAAGAGGCTGCACCGGAGAAGCCGGAACGGCAAAGCCTGAGCCTGAAGCTTAAGGCCGCCAGAACCGGAAGCCTCCGCAGATCCCTAAGGAAAGACAGCTCCCTGTACCTGCTCGCTCTACCGGGTATTATCATTTTAATTCTTTTTGCGTACCTGCCAATGAGTGGACTGATTCTCGTCTTCAAAAATTACAACTATAACGACGGAATCTTCGGCAGCCCCTGGGCAGGCTTCTCCAACTTCGAGTTCTTTTTCTCCAGCATGGAGGACGCCCTGAGAGCCACACGCAACACCGTAATGTTGAATGCGCTTTATATGCTGACCGGTACCTTCTTTTCCGTCGCTATCGCCGTGATCCTGAATGAGCTGCGCAGCAAGTGGTTCATTAAAGTAACGCATAGCGTGATGTTTTTCCCGTATTTTATCTCATGGATTATTATCGGAGCCATCCTCTTCTCCCTGCTTGATTACGACAAAGGTATTATGAACCAGCTGTTTAAGGCGCTTGGCCTGGCCCAAATGGACTGGTATTCCAGCCCGTGGCTATTCGTAATTATTCTGGTGCTGGCAAACATCTGGAAAAGTGCAGGCTACGGGGCGATTATTTACTACGCTGTACTGCAGGGGATCGATACCTCCTACTATGAGGCCGCACGGATCGACGGTGCTTCCAGGTGGCAGGTCATAACCAAAATTACCATACCGATGCTGATTCCCTCCATTATTCTGATGACACTGCTCGGTATCGGCGGAATGCTCAAAGGAGATCTCAGTATGATTATGGGTGTAACCTTCCTCAATCCGCTGCTGCTGCCTACAACCGACATTATCGACGTATACGTCTACCGCACCGCCATCCGTTCCGGTGAGTTCGGCTTCGCTTCTGCTATTACGCTATATCAATCCGTCTTTGGCTTCATTCTGGTACTGCTGGCGAACAAGCTGGCGGGATGGTACGACAAAGACAGCAAACTATTTTAGGAGACAACTATCATGCATACTACCGAAAGCAAAGGCATGCTCATTCTCTTTTATGTCTGTATAGCCGTTTTTTCGGCCATTTGTCTTGTGCCGTTTGTGCTGGCAGTCTCCGGTTCACTCTCTACCGAATCGCGGATTGCTGCAGAGGGGTACTCGTTCTGGCCCAGAGGTTTTACCTTTGAAACCTACGAATTCCTGTTTGGCTCCAAAGCAGAGCAGATTCTGCGGGCGTACTCCATGTCGGTGATTGTAACCGTGCTGGGTACCCTGACCGCCGTGCTCGTAACTACCGCTTACGCCTACGTCATTTCGGTCAAAGGCTTCAGACTCAAAAATTTCTTCGCCTTCTTCGCTTATTTCACGATGCTGTTCAGCGGCGGAACGCTGCCCTGGTATCTCCTGAGCACCAAATATTATCACTTAGACGATACGCTGCTCGGGCTGTTCATCCCTTATGTACTGAGTGTGTTTCTGATGTTCCTGATGGCGAATTATTTCCGCAGCATTCCGCACGAAATTGTGGAATCGGCGCAAATCGACGGGGCTGGCCATCTGCGGATCTTTTTCTACATTATGATTCCGCTCGGCCGGGTCGGGCTTGTCACTATTTCCTTGTTCTATGCGCTGCAGTTCTGGAATGACTTCTATCTGCCGCTGATGCTGGTATCCAACCAGGATCTCTACACGATCCAGTATTTAATGTACAACATGATGGCGAACATCCAATTCCTCGCTTCCGGCAACGCCGCACAGGTGGGTGGCGCGATGATCGCTCCTCCGCTTGAGACAGCCAAGATGGCCATGACCTGCCTGACTGTTCTGCCGATAGCCATTCTGTATCCTTTTCTTCAGCGCTTCTTCGTCAAGGGCATTATCGTCGGCTCAGTCAAGGGCTGATTCCTGCACAATGCAGCAGTATGGATTGCTTCAGGCCCCTGCTCCCCGCAGCCAACTTGTTGTACAATGGGTGAAGGGAGCACAGCCTTTGCAATATATGCCTCATATGTACATTCTATTTTCAGGAGGGTTCATCATGAATAAGAAAAAAGGTTGGTACAATCTGCTCCTCTCTGCTGTGTTTCTGTTAAGCGCCTGCTCGCAGGGCAATAATGAAAGCGCTAACTCCAGTAAATCCGGCAATAGCGGCAACGAAGGTACAGCAAATGCAGCGTCAGCGGACAGCGGAACTGAAGGCAGCGCCCTGGCCCCCGCCAAGCTGAAGATTGTCCTGTACGGGGATGAGTCGAACCGGATGAAGGAGCTGGCAAAGACGGAGTTCTATAATGTAATCAAAAAAGAAATCAATGCCGAGGTAGAGTTCCAGTTCCTGCCCTGGACTGAATACGGCGGCGGCAAAACCGATCTGATGCTCTCAACGGGTGAGGATTTCGCCACCTATACCGATGCCAATTATATGGTGAAATCGGTAGCCAAAGGACTCTATGCCGATCTTACCTCCTATGTCCCCGCTGCAGCTGATCTGAGCAAAACGGTGGATGAAGCCTCTTTCACCGCCTTTCAGCTCGATGGCAAACAGTATGCCATCCCGGTGGGCAACAAACCGAATTCCGCAGAATTCTACAGCGTCCTCGTCCGCCAGGATCTGCTGGAAGAAGCCGGGATGAAGCAGATAACTTCACTGGCAGAGCTCGAACAATTTTATGATAAAGCGCATGCCCTTCATCCCGAGCTGATCGGCTACGCCAGTACCGATGCCCGCAGAATGCTGCAATATGACTTCACTGACAAAAATCTGTACTGGCAGAATGACTTCATTGCGCTTGATGAATCAGCCCAGGACGATCAGATCATCAACTGGTTTGAATCCGAAGAGTTCAAAGCTTATGCCAAGCTGATGCGCGGCTGGTATGAAAAAGGCATCATCCCCAAATATGCCGCCACCAATGTTCCGCAGCTGCAGTCGGACTGGAATTCCGGCAAAGCAATGTTCTGGGCAGGCACAGCGGCCCGTCCGTTCGAGGGTGCGGCAACCATCTCCCAAGCCGTACCTGACGCCAAGCTGGTTAACTATTTCCTCGGCACGGGCCGCCCGAAAATCAGCCGCGGCACTTACAGCACCGCCTTCTTCGTCTCTTCTGCCGCCAAGGACCCTGAACGCTATGTCATGTTCTTCAATCTCCTGCAAAAAAATCAGGAGCTGTACGACCTCTTTGCCTATGGCATCAAGGGAACTGATTATACCCTGGATGAGAACGGCCGCCTGACCAAAATCAGCACCGATTCACTGATTCCCGACTGGCTGCTGATGAATAAAAACTTCATCCGCTTCGACAACACCGTACCGGATGATTTCATTGCCGAATACAAAGCATGGGATGATGGAGCAATCATCTCCAAAGGTGCCGGCTTTAATTTTGACAACACGCCGGTCAAGAATGAAGAGACGAAGCTGAATGGAGTGTTCACTGAATACCTCGCCCCAATCGGCAGCGGCTTTAGCGATTATGACACGGCATTCCCGAAAGCGCTGGATAGACTGAAGGCGGCGGGGATTGATAAATATATCGCCGAGTACCAGAAACAGTTCTCGGAATGGTACGCCAAGCAGTCAAAATAATCCTTAGTCGCAGCAGGCGAAGCTGTGGTTCCCACAGCTCAACAGGGGATGTCCCAAAGACCATGTAATGGCTTAGGACATCCCTTGTTCATGTCATTAACCAGCCGGGAACCGGCTCACAGCATGGATCATACCGGTATGACCCACCAAAGTCATGTATCATTTCAACGATACCCTGAATAGGCTGTTGTAATTAATTGAATAATGGAGGTATTCCAAATGACCTTTGGGAACGAATATTCAAACAGTCCGGTTTATTCATCCGTGTATCCTTATTCCCGCTCCACTTCCTACCCCTACTCTCATTACTACCATCTGGTTCGCTCAGACAGCAGCCCGGAAGCACCGCCAGCAGACAGCCCAACCACAAACAAGGAACTGGTAAGTGGTTATATGAACGCAGGTGTGGGCAGCGGGCAAGGGATTCATGTTGATACTGGAGGAGAAGTAGGCGGCAAACACGGTATTGGCTTACAAGCTGGCGGGAAATTAAACTATGGAGGCGCGGGGATGCATGCAGGCGGCCACATTGGCAACACATCCTATGGCATCCATGCGCAAGGCAATACCCATCTGGACAGCAGTCAGGGTCTGGGGCTGAATGCAGAAGCTCAGGCCTTAGGGAAATACGGAATTGCAGCCCAGGCCAAAACCCAGCTGGGCGGCGGTCAAGGCGCAGGTTTCCACACAGGGGCGCAAGTTGGTGGAACCTACGGTCTGAGTGCAGATGCGGAAGGCCATCTGGGCTTCAGCCAAGGCGCAGGATTTCAAACCCAGCTGCAGCTTGGCGGTGATAACGGTCTCGGCGCCCAGGCTACAGCACAGTACGGCGGCGGTCAAGGCGCAGGCTTGGGCGTTGCCGGGCAGGTGGGTAAATATAATGGACAATTAGGCTTTAATATTGGCGGTAAGAACCCGGAATCTGCAGAATCTAAGGAGTCTAAGAAGTAAGCCGGGACGATAAACCAGGATAACTAAGCTTCTCACTGTGGAGGAGGGAGCGGAAAATCTCCTTCCTCTTGTCCTGTCGTATGTAAGGGTTAAACCGTTATGGGACAAGCCTCTACACTAGTTTTGCCTCCAATGATCGATTTCAGGGAATTTCATGCATAGCAAAAAGGACCGCCAGCAGGCAGTCCGTGCATTGTTCTACTAATAACCTGACATGCTGGCTAACAAGCGGATGTTCCGTCTGTTATGCATTACAGGCTGCATGCTCCCTTAGCGGTTTAGCAGACTTCCGACATATTTCAGCAGCTCGTTGGCGCAGATCGGGCAATAGGAATGTTCATCGATCAGGCGTCTGGAGACCTCGTTGATGCGCTTCAGCTGGCTTTCATCCGGTGTTTTGGAGGAGGTGGTGATTTTGACGATATCCTTCAGATCTGTGAACAGCTTTTTCTCAATAGCTTCCCTCAGCCGGTCATGATTGTTATATTCGAACTTTTTGCCTTTACGGGAGTAGGCCGAAATCCGGATCAGGATCTCCTCACGGAAAGCTTTTTTGGCATTCTCGGAAATACCGATCTGCTCTTCTATGGACCGCATCAGCCGTTCATCCGGCTCCATCTCCTCATCGGTCAGCGGATCGCGGATTTTGGTCCAGTTGCAGAAGGCTTCAATGTTGTCGAGATAATTCTCGAACAGCGTTTTGGCGGATTCCTCAAAAGAGTAGACAAAGGCCTTCTGCACTTCGCTTTTGGCCAGAATGTCGTATTCCTTGCGGGCAATGGAAATGAAGTTCAGATAGCGCTCGCGCTCCTCCTTCGTAATCGAAGGATGCTGGTCCAGACCGTCTTTGATCGCCCGAAGCACATCCAGCGCGTTCATACACTGCAGATCGCCTTTGATCAAGGCACTGGAAATCCGGTTGATAACATAACGCGGATCGATGCCTGACATCCCTTCGTCCAGATATTCGGTCTGCATTTCCTTGAGATCGGCTTCCTTGTAGCCTTCAACCTCTTCACCGTCGTACATGCGCAGCTTTTTGATCAGATCCATGCCCTGCTTCTTGCTCTCCTTAAGGCGGGTCAGAATCGAGAAAATCGCCGCCGCGCGCAGCGCATGAGGGGCAATATGGACATGCTTCATATCGCTTTGGGCGATGAGCTTGGCGTAGATTTTTTCCTCTTCAGACACCCGGAGATTATACGGGACAGGCATGACGATCATGCGGGATTGGAGTGCTTCATTCTTTTTATTAGAGATAAAGGATTTGTATTCCGTCTCATTCGTGTGGGCGATGATCATCTCATCGGCAGAGATCAACGCGAAGCGGCCGGCTTTGAAGTTCCCTTCCTGGGTCAGTGACAGCAGGTTCCAGAGGAATTTCTCGTCGCATTTGAGCATTTCCTGGAACTCCATCAGTCCGCGGTTGGCCTTGTTCAGCTCCCCATCGAAGCGGTAGGCGCGCGGATCGGATTCCGAACCGTATTCGGTAATGGTCGAGAAATCGATGCTGCCCGTCAGGTCGGCGATATCCTGCGACTTCGGATCGGATGGACTGAAGGTCCCTATGCCGACACGCTCCTCCTCCGACAAAAGCACACGGACCACCTTAACCTGTTCGATATCGCCGTGGTATTCATTCTTGAGCCGCATCTGGCAGGACGGGCACAGGTTGCCCTCGATGCGTACACCAAGCTCCCGCTCAATCTCCGGACGAAGCTCCAGCGGAATCAAATGCAGCGGGTCTTCATGCATCGGGCAGCCTTCCACCGCATATACCGCACCCTCTTCCGTCCGCGAATACTGCTCCAGTCCGCGCTTCAGCAGGGTAACCAGTGTCGATTTGCCCCCGCTGACCGGCCCCATTAACAGCAAGATCCGTTTGCGCACATCCAGCCGCCGGGCGGCAGAATGGAAATACTCTTCCACCAGCTTCTCCACCGCACGGTCGAGTCCAAAGATCTCCTGTTCAAAAAACTTATACCGTTTGCGTCCGTTAATGTCCTCTACGCCGTGTGACTTGATCATGTCGTATACGCGGGAATGAGCCGTTTTCGCGGGAGAGGGATCTTTTTTCAGCAGTTCTATATACTCCTTGAAGGTGCCGCTCCACGCCAAACGGTCGTTCTCAGCCCGATACGAAGCTATACGCTCAAATATATCCATTGCTCGCTACCTCCTCTTGCGCTCCTACTTGCTCCACCAGCTTAGAAAGTGTATTACATAACTATGCGGCGGGCCCGGAATAGTTGACCTCTTTTTTGCTGTGCTATAATAGAGAATCATGAATCATCCAGTAAAATGCATATACCTATAAATTAGGGCGCAGGAGTGACAACTATGGCCGTTAAGCATGAAACGGAGCTGTATGCTCCTTTGAAGAGTTTTTTTGAGAAACAGGGCTATTCGATCAAAGGCGAGGTGAGGACCTGCGATCTGGTAGGCCTGCGTGAGGATGAAGAGCTGCCGCTAATCGTGGAGATGAAAAAATCGTTCAACCTCGCTTTGCTGCTGCAGGGGGTTGAACGGCTCCGGCTCAGTCCTAATGTCTTCCTCGCGGTAGAACGCGTGCGGGACAAAAAAGGCGCGGTGAACCAGCGCTGGGGCGAGCTTACCGCGCTGTGCCGCCGCCTCGGCCTTGGGCTGATCACCGTGGTCTTCTACAAGACCAAGGCTCCGCTGGTCGAGGTGCTCGCGGAGCCGGGCGACGCGCCGCCTCAAGTCCGCAGCGGCGCGAGACGCCGCGAGCGGTTGCTCTATGAGTTCAAGGGGCGCAGCGGGGACTACAACACCGGCGGCAGCACGCGCGTCAAGCTCGTGACAGCCTACCGCGAAAAGGCGCTGCGCGTGGCCCTCGCGCTGCAGGCGGCCGAGGCCGAAGCCGCCCACGCGGCCGGCTTCGCCCTAAGCCCGGCGGCTGAGCGCAGCCGGGCGGAGGCACCGCTCGGCGTGACCCCCGCCGAGCTGCGCAAGAGAAGCGGCGTGCCGGGCGCCGCCGCATTCCTGCAGAAGAACTACTATGGGTGGTTCTTCCGGGTGGGGCGCGGCCGCTACACGCTCACGGCCGCCGGGACCGCGGCGCTGCTTGAATATGCCGCGATCGCAGAGATCAGCGCGGGCAAGCTGTAGCCTTCCCGCTCCGTACTGCGGGGCCAACGCTAGAATAAGTGCGTTTGCCCCGCTTTCGGCCGTCTTCACAGCTGCCCTAGGCTTCATTTATAATTCCGCCCATGACCTCTCTCTCCGCCCGATAACACTGAAAAAACGAGTCCCCTGAATTCAGGAGACTCGTTTTTCATAACAGACTGTACACAACCATACCTTCAACCCCAGATTTCCTGGCCCCTGAACCCTCAGCTCCGCGCCGTGAACTCCGTAACCGCCTCGCTCATCAGGTTCATGCCCAGCAGCAGCTCATCCCGGCCGGGATGACTGAAGTTAAGCCGGATACGGTCATTTCCGCCGGTTACACTGCATAGCGGTCCGGGCAGAAAGGCCACGCCTTTTGCCAGCGAGGCTTTCAGGAGCGCCATGGAATCCAGGCCCTCTGGAAGCGTCACCCACAGAAACATACCGCCTAACGGCAGATCATAGCTGCAGCTCTTCCACGCCGGACGCTTGAGCAGCTCCGCCATCAGCTTCAGGCGGGTGTTATATTCGCGGTTCAGCAGGGCGATATGCTCGCGCAGGTCAAAAGCGCTCGCATCCAGCAGATGATGCAGCAGCCGCTGATTAAGCGAGCTGGACTGCCAATCGGCCATCTGCTTCGCTGCGGCCATCATTCCGATCAACTCGCGGCTGCCTGCCGCCCAGCCCGTCCGCAGGGCAGGTGCAACGGTTTTGCTGAAGGAACCAATGTAGAGCACATGTCCACCCTCACTGATATTCTCAAGTGCATACAAAGACGGATATTTCTTTGACGGATGTTCAGTGTACCTCTGAAAATGAAGATCACCATAAGAATCATCCTCAACAATCAGCAGGTTATGCGAGGTACACAGCTCAAGTACTTCCCTACGTCTGGCCAAGCTCCATAACATCCCGCTTGGATTTGTAAAGCTCGGCGTAGCGAACAGCATCTTGGGCCGATGCAGTCGGATCTGGGTCCGTAAGTGCTCCGGCAGCAGCCCGTCCCGGTCACTTCGGACTGGAATAATCACAGCACCCTGCATCCGCAGCACCTGCAGAATTCCCGGAGATGTCGGGTTCTCCACCAATACACGGTCTCCGGGGTCAATATACACCCTGGATAATAGATCAATCGCTTGTTGGCTTCCCGTTGTCAGAAGAACTCCGCCTTCGGGAACACTCACACCCTTGGCCTTCAGCCAGTCTCCGGTTAACCATTCACGAAGCGGCCCATACCCTTCAGGATCACCATATTGCAGGGCTCCGGCATCCTCCGAGATTACTGTGGATGCTGTTTCAGCCAGCAGAGATAATGGAAACAATTCTTCGGCCGGCAGCTCTTCGGCTAATGAAATCAACGTACCCCTGCGTGTCTCTGTACGTATGCTCAGCAGTGGTGAAGAATTCAATGTATGTGCGCGGGCAGAAAACTCATATTTCATATGCTCCCCCCTTCTCCCTGGTACCAAGAATATTCCTTCCGGGCCTGCAATATGTCGTCATGCTTGGGTTATGCGTACATTTGCCTTTTTTGTCTGGAGAAAAGCGCGAATTTCTCAATAGCCTGCGCTCTGGTGGAGACCTCCAGCTTCACATATATTTTTCTCAGATAGTTATCAATAGAACGCCGGCTGACTTCAATTTCAAGAGCAATTTTATCGTATGTAATTCCCTGAACAATCCGTTCCATTATGAACATCTCAGTCTGGGTCAACTGCAGCAGCCCGTCCAGTCCCCGGGAGCTTGTCATGGGCCGAAGCCCTTTCTCCACCCAGTTCAGCGGAATAGAGAGAAATCCTTCACGCAATCCATTGATCATTTGCAGCAGCTGACGGGGAGAAGCCCCCTTGGACAATACGCCGCTTGCGCCCAGCTCCATGAGCGGCTGGAACAGGTCACAGTCCTCTTCCTCGGTCATAATAATGAAATGAGACTCTTTCGAGCTCTGTTTCATTTCTACCAGCGGACCCTCCACTCTGCCTTCCGGCATTTCATAATCGGTCAGCACCAGATCCGGCTGCTCCTGTTGAACAGTATTAACAGCCTCATTCCACGTGGAGAACATACCTACGACTTCAATTTCTTTTCCTTCCTCTAAAATCAATTTTGTACCCAGCATACTTGTGGGATGACATCCCACGATGATCACCCGCCACACCTTCATCATTACTGCCCAAACCTCCTGCTACTATATATATTTACCCAGAAAGAGAAGCGCCGTAGCGTTTTTTGTCGGTACACAAGCAAGGCTCCATGATGACTTGTCAATATTCCCTTCTTTTTCCTTGAATACGCCCCTCATAACTTCCAATCTATAGAAATTGTATCCAGTAGTTTGATAAAGTGCAATTACTTTTTCATGTTTTCATAAGCCTTTTCACTTTTGCGAAAATAGTAAAAGTCTGATAGAATGAGAACTTGAAAAAAATTTGCCTGAGGTGATTACATGCAACCGCTAGCGGAATCGACACCGATACACTCGCGTTCTACTTCAGCGAGAAGCCGATCTTCCGTAAAATGGTTTTTACTGTTCTGGATTTTGATGATCGGACTCGGATTTTACGCCGTGTACAGCTATACCAACCATCTTAAAGAGCAGGTGCTGAGCGAGCTTAGCACCCAGAGCCAGCAGCAGCTTACCGTTTTGAAGACCGATTACGAGACGCGAATTGGAGTGCTCTCCCAACAAGTCAAGGAATTGCAGAATACGGTGCAAACCTTTAACGAGCTTCTCACCTTTACCAAAGATAATGCCAGCAACAAAACAGATAACAGCAATAAGCTTTACACCCAGCTTAACGAAGTGCGCAAACAACTGGCTGCCCTGCAACAAGAAATGGACCTGCTGAAATGATGACGCCGGTTAAAAGAGTCAACCGTTTCTTCATGCTTCTGACCGCGCCATTTATCGGATTATTTCTCTGTTTATGGTGGTATCAGCCACCTCTTGAACTGAACCTGGATGCAGGCAAGTTCACTGCAGAACCTGGACCTGTCCATGAAACAGCCGCGCTGCTCAATGAGTTGACCGCTGCTCAAGCATCGGCCTCGTATACTATAGATTCCATCGGAGCCAGTGCGAAACTGTATAATCAGACTACTAATGCCATGAATGCACTGGTCCAAATGGCCAAGTCCCAGGCAAAACGTCCGGAGAATATCTACAACCGCCGGATCACTTCTAGGCTCGGCATTCCTGCCGATGTCGTACAAAGCGACCGGATAACCATTGAACTCTACCGGCTGAACCCCGGCAACTATAAAGCTTATGCTCTCAAAGTAAAACTCAAGGACCCTACCGCCATGAAAATGAGTCTGGCCGGAAACGGCAAAGGCGGAGCAGAAACGACACTTCAGGCCGTGAACCGCTATGGCGCAACTGCCGGCATCAACGCCGGCGGATTTGCGGACCAGGACGGCAAACGTTACCCGCTCTCCACAACAGTCATCGGCGGTAAATACTTGTACGGCTTCGAATCCAGCTATAAGGATCTCAGTTTTGTTGGACTAAACGCTTCAGGCCAGCTGATCGGAGGACAATTTTACAGCCGGACCCAGCTGGACCGGCTGCAGCCTGTTTTCGGCGCTACTTTTGTCCCGGTTCTGCTGAAGAATAACAGCAAGATGCCCATTCCATCCAAATGGCAAGTGTCCCCCAAACGTGCCCCGCGCACAGTTATCGGCAAGTATAAGGATGATCAGCTGCTGATTATGGTAGCAGACGGTTATAATGAAAATGGGAACTCCGGCGCAACTCTAACGGAGCTTCAAAACAAACTGTCGAGCATGGGTGTTACGGATGCCTACAATCTGGATGGCGGAGGTTCTTCTTCCCTGATTTTCAATGGAAGGGTCATCAATCAGCCATCGGATGGAAATCTGCGTAAGGTTCCTACGAGTTTTCTCTTCTTTAGATAATAATTATGTATTGTCAATGAAGCTGATCACATTTTCGTTTATTTTTGGTAAACTGCGGGTTATAATCAGGGAAACGAATACAGTCACTCACGGAGGTGTACGCATGTCGTTTTCCCTGACTTTTTGGATCATCACCCTTGTATTTCTGTTGTTTCTTGCAGGTATTCTTACTGCTTCGTACAACGATGACAAGACCAACGGCCTATAAAAAAGAGCGCCGCACAAATGTGCGGCGCTCTTTTTTGGGAAGAGAAGGATGTAGAACTTCACATCATGATACATCCTTCTATCCCTCAGGGACGGTCACCGTCCTTTGTCAGTACAGCAGTCGCCGCTTGGCTGCAGCCCACTTTGGAACTTGAATGGTGTTTCCGCAAGAGGGCGCAAGTTGATGTCTAACCTATGTACATGTTGCCTCTTGCGAACATTCTCCTGAAATGCCCGGTCTGTTCTAGGCGTGTCTTGGCAATTGGGTCATTTCCGTCAGGCATTCAGCACAAATATAACGATCTTTATATTCGCTTACGCCTTCGATCGATCCGCAAAAGACACATTTGGGACGGTAACGCTCCAGAATGATATGATCTCCCTGCACCAGAATTTCTACAGGATCCCCTTCATTCATTTGGTACCTTTTACGCAGGGACTTAGGCAGAACAATTCTACCCAGCTGATCTACTTTTCGAACTACGCCAGCAGGTTTCATATCTAACTTACACTCTCCTGTTCAACTAAAAATTAGTAGCTATATAAGATGAACTTAAGATTGGGGCAGTGAAGTTGCCAGAAAAGCTGATACACAGAATTTTCCGGCAACTTCTCTTATAACATTAGTAAGTTCACGCTCTATACTACTTATTTCGGCACTATTCTTCTATTTCGTTACCAAAATGTCGAATCCTGCTGAAAAAATCAAAAAAATTAGGATAATTTTTAAAAAAGTTGCGGAAAATTCATTTGCCTCAGTGCTTCATAAACAATAATCGCTGCCGAGTTCGATAAGTTCAGTGATCTTACAGCCTCACTCATCGGCATACGCATGGCGGTTTCCCTGCCAGCTTCCAGAATCTCTGGAGACAAGCCTTTGGTTTCCTTGCCAAATACAAAGAAATCCCCGTCCTGGAATGCAAAATCACTATAGCGCTTGTCTGCCTTGGTTGTTGCATAAAAGAACCGGCCCTCTGCATACTTTTCCAGTACCTCCGCAAAGGAGTCGTGATATTCGATATGCACCGCATGCCAATAATCCAGTCCTGCACGCTTCAGTGTGGCATCGTCGGTACGGAAGCCGAGTGGACGTACCAGATGAAGATGGGTGCCCGTTGCTGCACAGGTCCGGGCGATGTTGCCGGTGTTGGCCGGAATCTCCGGTTCCACCAGTACAATATGTAATGCCATAACGTAGTGAACTTCCTCTCTTCAGGCTCAACAGCCTGTTGGTGTTGTAGGATTTGAAAGCAGAAAGCCTCCCGCCAACAGGCGGAAGGCTGCAAAATTCGCATTCATTAACCTTGAGTTTGCCGGAAATGCTTCATGAAATCGGATAGTGCCTTTATGTTCTCGTAAGGAACGGCATTGTATATGGAGGCGCGCAGGCCACCAACACTGCGGTGTCCCTTCAGCCCAACAAAACCTTCCTGCTCGGCCGCTTTGACAAATTGCTTTTCCAGCTCTTCCGACTGCATACGGAATGTAACGTTCATAATGGAACGGCTGCCCGCTTCCGCCACCCCGCGGTAGAAACCGTCGCTGCCATCGATGTGATCATACAGCAGACCTGCTTTATCGCGGTTCTTAACTTCTATACCGGCCAGTCCGCCTTGCTCCTCAATCCATTTTAACACTTCGTTAACCATATATATAGAGAAGGATGGTGGTGTATTGTACAAAGAGTTGTTCTTCAGGTGTGTATCATAACGCAGGATCGTCGGAATATTCGATGGAGATTTGGCAACCAGCTCTTCCTTGACAATCACCACGGTTACACCGGAAGGTCCGAGATTTTTCTGCGCACCAGCATAGATCAGCCCAAATTGGTTCACGTCAAAGGAACGGCTGAGAATGTCACTGGACATATCCGCGATCAGTGGAATAGAACCGGAATCCGGATACTCCGCGTACTGCGTTCCTTCAATCGTCTCATTCGAAGTAATATGCAGATAAGCTGCATTATCGGCCGCCTTGATGCTGCTCAGCTCCGGAATAGCCAGAAACTTCTTATCCTCGGAAGAAGCAGCGACATGTGCACCGCCTGCCAGCTTCGCTTCCTTGAACGCCTTCTCCGCCCAGCTTCCTGTCATAACATAGCTGCCTACCTGGCCCTCAGAGATAAAGTTCATCGGGATCATGGCGAACTGCGTGCTTGCTCCGCCTTGAATGAACAGAACCTTGTAGCCTTCAGGATTGCCGAGGAGCGAAAGCAGACGTTCCTGCGCTTCATTATGCACGGATTCGTATATCGCCCCACGATGCGACATCTCCATAATGGACATTCCGCTCTCCCGGAACTCGACAAACTCCGCTTGTGCGCGCTCAAGTACTGTGAGCGGCAGTGCCGCTGGACCAGCGTTAAAATTGTATGCTCTCTTGTTCAAAATTGCTCCCCACCCTTTCTCTCCTATGAATATGGATATCGCTATGATAGCAATAATCTCACACACCATCAAGTATAATTATTCACATAAGAGGTAAGATTGCGGCCATTATATGTTGAAAAACCGATAGCTGCGGCTCCAATGCTTGCTGTGACGCGGTAAAATGCTGACGTCCACAAAAACCTCGGGAGAAATTACATGTTTTTCACCCCACAGCGCCATACGGTCAACTGTGAAATCTCCACTCTCTTTCACTGCGACTCCACTTGTGGAATGACGCAGCTCCCAGAAGCAATCGGCCTCCCCATGCCCCCTGCCTCCCAGTCTGCAGTAGAATGGACGGTCAGGCTCCGCCCTCCAGCTAAGGGTATCTCCCGATACCATGAGCAGCTCTGCCGTATAGGAAGATTCCGGTTCTTCCACTTTGAGTCCAGCCGGGATTCTAAGCTCATAGTCAGGCCCGACATTTGCCTCGTTAATTCCCACAAAGTTATGGATATACTCTTCGGTATGCAGCGGCTTGTCTCCCATGTTCTCCAGTGTATAGGAAATATTCAGCCGGTCCTGCTGCAGCACAATGGACTTGGTCAAAAGCATGCTATAACCCCGGCACTCCATCGGCTGAACGGTATAAATAGCGGACACCCCGCTGCGTTCTTCAACCACCTCGAAAGGAATCAACGGATAACTCCCGAAAAAATCGTATGGTGCATCACTTACCTTTTGAAGCAACCCAACTCCAGGCTTAGGAAACCACTCGCCAACCGCTGCATCCTCATAACCAATTGCCCGGGAAATGCCGAACTCATTACAGAAGCCCATACCGCCGCTTCCCTGACCTGGAACCAGGCTCTCCGGAACACCAAAGGTATGTCCCCCCTGTACTAAAGTCACTCCTGTAATAAATCCAGTCCAATCGAATCGCGTACCGCTGTACTCCCCGATATCGGCAATATCTACCTTAAGAATGCCATTTGAGAGACTGTAAGCCATGTTTGAAACCTTCCTTTCCACAACTGCTAGTCTTGACTTCACACATACTTATTAACCATAACATTCATCTTAACGCCGCACTATTGCGGTTACGTATACCGCCACACGTCTGTGCATTCAGAAAAAAAGCGTCCGCCGCCGTATATCCGGGTAAGCTGACGCTCCTCTTATCTATTCTTCAGTTAGATCAGTTCCACCCTAAGCAGATGAACCTCTCCTTCAGACAAAGCCGTCAGCTCTCCGCGGGGAATTACAACACCCTCTGAGACGCGCTGAAGCGTCACCTCAGCACCATTAAGCTTAACGGACTGTATTTGATATGCTCCGTAATCCGCACTGCTTAGAGACACGTAGACGACCTCAAGCAGACGTTCCGCAAAAATTGTCTTCAGCGACGCTTGGCCTTCCAGGTCGAACTGCTCCTTCATCAGCTTCGGCTGAAGCAGCAGATCGCCCACTTGACCTTTGACCCCGAACACCTCCGTCACCATAGTCAGCAGCATCCAGCTTGCGGAACCGGTTAAATAGGTGTACATGCCTCTTCCCTGTTCATTAATGTACTCAGGAATACCGGGGTACATCCGGCTGAGTTCAAAATTGGCACTAAGGCTGTATAGTGAATCCAGTACCTTGCGCCCTTCTTTTACATAGCCGCGCTTATATAGTGCATTCGCATACATCACAGTCATATGACTGAACATAGCGCCGTTCTCTTTATGTCCAAAGGCAAATCCGAACGCACGGCCCAAATTCTGTTGAATACCGCCAAAGTTCGAATTCAGCCGGTACCCGATTTTCTCATCATACAGATTGCGCTCCACCGCTGTGATGATCTGCGGAATCTGCTCCGCAGAGGCGGCATGGCCGAGAAGCGGAAACACCTGGCCGGTAAGCGTCATTCGGACATGGTCTTCGAATTCGCCCTCCACACGTTCCCCGTCATTATTATAATAACCGTTGAACCAGCCGTCTCCTTGTGCGCTCTGTACCCACTCGCTCTGACGCAGATGTTCAAAGATCCACTCCGCTTTATGAGCCAGATCATCCGCTACATTGTCCGCAGCAAGCTTGACTTGTCTTCCGCTCACCTTATTTGGTGCTGCAGCATAATACCGGTCGAGGAGTGCCTGTTTGGCAGATACAGACTCATAATCCACCGCTTCATACAATGAATCCAGCAGCAGCGTAATTTCTTCTGCCATTTCCACTACTTCAAGCCCTTTACGCTCTTTCAGCGTACGCAGCAAATGGGAGAGATCCAGAAGATTGCTGGCATAGAAGGACGTGAAGGTAACACTTTCACCACGCTGTGCAGCCATGTCCAGACCATCATTCCAGTCCGCACCTTCCAGCAGAATATTGTTATGTTCGCCCACATTGAAGAAAGGCACCAGATTCTGCAGCAGGATATGCTCCAGGATCGTCCCTGAATATTGCTCACCATCTACGGTCCGAAGCGTGCTGCCTGTGGAAGGTTCCCAAGATGCATCGCGCTCCCTGCAGCGGGCCATGAAAGAATCACGGAAATAGCTCTGCTGCTCAAACAAGAAATCCAGATCACCGCTTTGATCCAGATACAGCATAGTTGTGAGGAATGGCCAAGCCCCGTGGTCCATCCATACGCGCGGAATATTGTTACGGTCGGCAAGGAACTCACCTGGCTGCTGTCCGATAATCGTCGCATTGCTGCCGTCAATTCTCACACCTGCATAATTATTCAGCAACAGACTGCGGACATCCGCCGGTTCCATGATCAGCAGCGCCAGGCAGTCTTGCCAGAGATCACGCCAACCTCTGCCACCCCGCCCGTAGTCATGATACGGTAAAAAGGAGTTGCCATACAGTCTGCGGAGCACCGGCTGCAGCGTGACCCATTTCATCCACTGATCGGCATCCGGATCGCTGGTGTGGAACTCCACTGTATTCACCTTATTAGCCCAGAACGATTGGTTCTCCTGAAGCCATTGATCAAAAGCATGGGGTGAACCGTATTTGTCCATCAATGCTGACACATCGATTCTGTCACTCCCAATTGCTAGCAGAACCACATAACTAATACTCTGACCTGGCTGTAAAGCTACTGTGGCAAACCTCAGACCACCAAGCGCTTCGTAGCCCTCCTTACGTTCGCCTCCACCTGCTCCAACTTGCGGCTCCAGATTCAACACCACTGCTTCCGGCCAATCCAGACTGCCGCCTTCACCGATGAATTCCTCCTGCACAGGAAAGAAACCAACAGGTTGCTCTCCGCCTTCTGAGGTCCCAAACACTCCATAAGTGGTATGGTTAACCTTGTGTCCACGCTCATCAAATGATAAAGCAGGCTGTACTTCAATACCATGCTCAGAAATATAAATCCGGTTCAGCAATGAAGTGACATGACGATGGTCGCGCAGATCATCCGCTGAACGCGCATACAACGGAACCGCCGCTGTCGGCGTAATTGTTATTTCCTCTAGAGAAGAGTTAGTGAGCACCACCTTCATAAGCTCAACCTTATCACCACCCGCCGGTACGTAACTGGTGATCTCTGCCTTGATCCCTAACTCCCGGCTCTCGCGGGTTACACGGTGCCATAGCAATCCAGCTTCTAACAGTGCTTCGTCAGCTTCATCCCCATACATCTTGGCATTTTGCCGGGCGGAGTTCCCTGCTGCGGACCAGGCGCCTTTACCTTCTACATACACCCAGAAATTACGGGAAGCCCGTGAGTTATGCAGATCCTCCACCGACAGGGGAGGTGTCAAAAAGGTATTGTGACCCGAAGTCACCTGACCGTGAAGCTTAGGGCTTACTGAAGACATCATGCCCCCCTCATTCACCAGAGGAAAATATAAGAAGCTGCTCCGGTCTGGCTGTCTCAGACTGAAATTCCCATTATTTCCGGTAAAAGTCCATCCCGCTCTCTTGTGATTCACTAATATCATCCTTTCTACCGCCCATAATACAGAAACCGGTTTCGATTTTTATTATTACATCGCGGGATTTCTTTGTAAAGTTTTTTCTTTATCATTAACCTTCATCATATAAACCCTATATAAACAGCATTTATCGAAAAAAATCCGGTCACATTATTTACGAAACCATTTTCGAAATTGACCAATCATAATCTAAAAAGAACTAATTATTCATTGATAAATTTATATTTCCGCCAGATAAGTAAGCAAATTACTCCTTTGCAAACGCAACCATAAATATTTGAAATAAATCAATGGTCTTTCCGGATGATATTATCGAAAATTTTCGTATCAATCCAATGTGAATCCATACGTCTCAGATGCCCTCACAACAGCTTCAAAGCTCTCGCTTCATAAATGCAACACTGCGCCGCTGTAAAGCCATTAGAGAGGCAGCCAGCACCGTCACACTCGCATCATACATGCATTCCCACACTCTAATGGCTGGTTTCCTGCCGCTCCATCCATTTACTAATCCCAACAGAAGCAATAGAAAAAGCCCCCGGTTTCCCGGAGGCTTCTTGCTTAAATATGGGTCAGACGATCTTATACATCAAAGTACAGGGAGTATTCATGCGGATGAACACGAATGGCAACCGCTTGAGCTTCTCCACGTTTCAGAGAGATGTAGTTATCGATGAAGTCCTTAGTGAATACGCCGCCTTCTGTAAGGAATTCGAAGTCAGCTTCCAGGGCATCCAATGCTTCCTCTAGTGTACCAGGAACGCTGCGAATCTGCTTCTTGTCTTCATCGGACAATTCGTAGATGTTCTTGTCCAGTGGACCGTAACCCATTTCTTCAGGGTTAATCTTCTTCTTGATTCCGTCCAGACCAGCCATCAGCATTGCCGAGAAAGCCAGGTAAGGGTTAGCTGTGGAATCCGGTGTGCGGAACTCGATGCGACAGCCCTTAGGTGTCACAGCAGCTACCGGGATACGGACTGCAGCGGAACGGTTACCTTTGGAATATACCAGGTTAACCGGTGCTTCATAACCAGGAACCAGACGTTTGAACGAATTGGTGCTTGGGTTAGTCAGCGCGATCAATGCCGGAGCATGATACAGGATACCGCCGATGTAATGCAAAGCCATTTCACTCAGGTTGGCATAAGCGCCTTTTTCGTAGAACAAAGGAGAATCGCCGTTAAAGATGGATTGGTGAACGTGCATACCGCTACCATTATCGCCGAACAGCGGTTTTGGCATGAAAGTCGCTACTTTTCCGTATTGGCGTGCAGTGTTTTGCACAATGTATTTGTAAGTCAGGAGATTATCAGCTGTTTTCTTCAGGGTGTCAAACCGGAAGTTGATTTCCGCTTGGCCTGCAGTGGCTACTTCATGGTGATGGCGTTCGATTTCAAGGCCTGCTTCACCAAGCAAACGGCACATTTCACTACGGATGTCCTGTTGGGAATCCACTGGTGCAACCGGCACGTAACCGCCTTTAACGCCTACTTTGAATGCCATGTTGCCGCCTTCGTCTTTACGGTTGGTGTTCCATGCCGCTTCTTCCGAATCTACAAAGAAGGAGGAGCTGTTCATTCCGCTCTCATAACGAACATCATCAAAGATGAAGAATTCGGATTCAGGTGCGAAGAATGCTGCTGTACCTACACCGCTTGCTTGCAGGAACTCTTCTGCTTTTACTGCGATACCGCGCGGGTCGCGCTCATAACGTTCGCCATCAGGTGTGAAAATGTCGCACATGATATTAAGCGTTGGGTGAGCTGTAAAAGGGTCGATATATGTAGTGCTTGGATCAGGCATCATGACCATATCTGATTCTTCAATTCCACGGAAACCAGCAATGGAAGAACCATCAAATGCTACACCATTCTCAAATGTTTCTTCTTCAACCGCAGAAGCTGGCAGTGAGATATGATGGGCGCGTCCACCCAAATCTACAAAACGAAAATCCACCCATTCGATATTGTTCTCTTTGATCGTCTGCAACACTTTTTCAACCGACATGAATTTATTCCTCCCCAAGTTCCGAACATTAGGCCGCTCACAGTATCAAAATGTTCTTGTTTTTAATTTTTTACTGTCGTCATTATAAATCTCAGACCTAACATCGTCAATGCTTATGTCAGGTATTTCTTGAGACAATGTAAGATATTCTGACGCTTTGGTGAAAAATGCACATCGTGTCCATTCACATGTTACATTCACTCCGCTATATGCAAAAACAGTCCTCTTACCCCGCCCATAAGCAGGATGGAGGACTGATAGACATCGTATGCAGCGGTAATGTTAAAGGGCGGGAGCCGCCTCCAGAGAATTGGAGAACTTGCGTCCCACAAGCGGCGCCAGCTTCTCTAAATCTCTCAGCAACTTGTCAAATTGCTCAGGGAACAGAGATTGCACTCCATCTCCCGTCATAGAATTGTCCGGATCGGTATGCATCTCAATAATCAGTCCGTTAGCCCCAGCAGCAACCGAAGCTTTGGCCATAGGCTCAACCAGCTCACGCCGTCCCGTACCATGACTCGGATCGGAAATGACTGGAAGGTGGCTCAGGTTCTGGAGCACAGGAATAGCTGACAGATCAAGCGTATTGCGTGTGTACGTCTCGAATGTGCGGATACCGCGTTCGCAGAGCATGACATCACGATTGCCACCGGCAAGGATGTATTCAGCCGCATTCAAGAACTCATCGTAAGTCGCGCTGAAGCCGCGCTTGAGCAGCACAGGCCGCCCGCAGGTACCCAGCTTGCGCAGCAAGTCAAAGTTCTGCATGTTGCGTGTGCCTACCTGCAGAATATCCGCATGCTCCGCACAAATATCAACATACTCCGGTGTCATTACCTCGGTGATGGTCAACAGACCATGGCGTTTGCCGGCTTCCGCCATCATCGTAAGACCTTCCACACCTACACCCTGGAAGCTGTATGGACCCGTGCGAGGTTTGAATGCTCCGCCGCGCAGTACCTGGCCCCCGGAAGCTTTGACCAGCCGGGCGATTTCATCGATCTGTTCAGGAGATTCCACGGCGCAGGGCCCCCCCATGATGACCAGATTCTCACCGCCGATCTTCACTCCACGGATATCAATCACCGTATCTTCGGGATGGAAGTCACGGCTGGCCAGTTTATAGGACTTGGAGATCTTCACCACGTTCTCGACGCCTTTCATCTGACGCAGATGCTCTGCAAGCATAGGTGTAACTCCGCCTATGAGGCCGATAACGGTATGATCTGCACCGCGTGAGAGATGGACTTGAAGGCCTTCTTTTTCAATGACGGCAATAATCTCGTTGACCTGTTCCTGTGGTGTTTGATTGGATGTGATGACGATCATATTATAGCTCCCCTTTTGGACAAATATACTGAATTAGACTTTAAGAAAAAGAATATACTATTTCGCTACGACGCGTGTACGCTTTTAAGCACTAAAGCAATTTTAACGTATTCCCCTGCATTAGTCAATCCGTAATCTGCTATATCCTCGGGACTGTGTCCATATTATGGCTGGTTTCCTCTAATTCCCTGAGGTAACTTATGGGTTCGCAGGGAGTTATAGCCACAGAAAAGAGCACGCATCCCCCAAAAATGGAAGTTGCGTGCTCTCTGCAAACGGTATAAGTCCATCAGAATATCATTAGTTCAGGTCGCGCTTGCGCTCTTGTTCTTCACAGGCGGCAATAGCTTCGCCATATTCACAGTACGTTTGATCTCCCATGTCTCAGGAAGTTCAGGGTCGTACTGCTCGAGGTAACTGATGACTTCTTTGGTAATTGGCGTAGGTGTAGAAGCACCAGAGGTTACTCCTACCTTGGTAATCCCCTGCAGCCATTCCGTCTTCAGCTCTGACAAATCGGAAATCCGGTGTGCAGGCACACCGGCAATCTCTTCTGACACCTGGGCCAGGCGGTTAGAGTTGTTGCTGCGAGGATCGCCCACAACGATGACGAGCTCACATTGTCCGGCCTGTTCAGCCACAGCTTCCTGGCGTACCTGGGTTGCCATGCAGATCTCGTTGTGCACCTCAGCTCCGGGGAAGGTCTCCAGCAGTTTTTTCATGATGTGCTTGATATCCCATTGACTCATGGTGGTCTGGTTCGTAATCACGATACGGGAAGAAGAGATCGACAGGCTGGAGATGTCCTCCTCCTTCTCGATCAGATGGACATGCTCAGGTGCAATACCCACGGCGCCTTCCGGCTCGGGGTGACCTTTTTTGCCGATATAGATAATCTCGCAGCCTTCTTCTACCTTTTCCTTGATAAGATCATGAGTCTTTGTCACATCCGGGCAGGTAGCATCCACTGTGGTCAAACCTTTGGCCCGGGCCAGGCGGCGTACTTCCGGCGATACGCCATGGGCAGTGAAAATCACCGTGCCACTGTCTACTTTATCCAAAATATCCAGACGGTTATGTCCGTCTAGTGTAATGATTCCATCGTCCTCGAACGAGTTGGTGACATGGCTGTTATGCACAATCATGCCAAGTATATAAATCGGCCGGGGCAAATCAAGATTTTGCGCGGCCTGCCGTGCCATAACCATGGCATCGACGACGCCATAGCAATAACCCCGGGGAGAAATTTTGATGACTTCCATATATTCACCGGCTTTCTGCTGTCGTTGAACTGCTGTAATAGGACCTGCCTAATTATACCCTATTCCAGCGGGGGAGCAAAGAGCAGCGGTAGCCAGATCACAAAAGTCGTACCCTCGCCCTGACGCGTAACCACTTCTACCGAACCCCCATGCTCATCAATAATCCATTTGGCAATCGACAAGCCGAGACCGATTCCTTCCGTAATCCCCCGCGATTCATCCGCACGGTAAAAACGGTCGAATATATGCGGAATCTCGTCTTTATCCATACCAATCCCTGTATCTGTAATGCGAATACCCACCTGATTCTGATAAAATACGGCATCCAGCGTGACCTCACCCGATGGAGTGTACTTGAAGGCATTATCAATAAAAATAAACATCATCTGCTGCAGATAGTCTTTGTTGCCGACAATATATTTGCCATTCAACTGGCTGAGATCCCCAACGGTCCATTCGGCCTGCCGTGGCAGGAAGGCTGCTCTGCGGGCCACTTCTGTCATCATTGGCTCCAGCGCTACAGGCTCAATATCAAACGTCCGGCCTGTATCTGCCCGGGCGAGCGACAGCATGTCGGCCACCAGGCGGCTCATACGTTTGGATTCATCCGCGATATCCTTCACCGATTCAAGCGATAGCTGGCGGACCTCAGCGTCCGTCATCCGGCTTTCCTCGGGATTCATTTCCCATATTTTTTGCAGAAGGTCGATATTCCCCCGTATCGTTGTCAGCGGTGTCCGGAGCTCATGTGATGCATCGGATACAAAACGGCGCTGAGTGGCATAAGAATCCTCCAGCTCCGTATAAAAACCCTCCATCCGCCCGAGCATGCTGTTGACCGTCTGAATCAGCCGTCCAATCTCGTCCTGCGGCCCGTCATATACAATACGTGAGCTCAGGTCGGTCCCTGTCTGAATCCCATTGGCCGCCTCAATGACCTTGCCGATCGGGCTCATCGCTTTGCGTGCAAGGAACAAGCCGAAGGTGAAGGCTGCAATCAAGGTGGCAAAAGAGCCGACAATCAGGATGTTCTTCAGCCTGTTCAGCAATGACACTTGCTCTCCTGTATAAACCGCAACTTGAAGCACAGCCGAATGACTGCTGTTAGAACTGGAGACTTCAATGGGCTGCTGGTAGATCAGAAAGGGGTTTCCATTGTAATAGGCTTGCGAAAATCCTTGCTGCTTCATAACAACTTCCTGTGCCGGAACCTTAAATTCAAGATTGATCTCAGACATATTTGGACTGGAGATCATCTTTTCCAGATCATAAATATACATTTGGGCAAACAGGCTTTGACCTGCAGGACCGCCAAGCACTTGCTGTAATGTGCCATCGTAGTTAATTCCCAGCTTGAGGCTTACTTGCTGTGCCTGATGGGTAAGCCGGTCCTTCAAATCACCATACGTATTAAAATAGACAAATCCGTAAATTGCGGCTGATAAGGCCAGCAGCATAACGGCCAGAATCCCTGAATACCAGGCAGTCAGCCGCAATCGTATCGACATATTAGTCACCTCTTAGGATGTAACCGGCTCCCCGGATCGTCTGAATCAGTCTTTTGCCGCCGTGCTCCTCGGTTTTCTGGCGAAGCATGGCAATATACACTTCAAGCACATTGGATTCCCCGCTATAATCATAGCCCCAGATTTTATCCATGATCAGATCACGGGACAGCACCCGTTTTGGATTCTGCATGAACAGATGCAGCAGCTCGAACTCTTTTGCGGTCAGCTCCAGACGTTTGCCCCCGCGGGTTACCTCACGCGAATCCACATCCAGGGTAATATCTTCGTAGGAGACTGCCTGATCCGAACCTCCGCCCTGCTCGCTCTTACGCCGCAGTAATGCGCGTACACGGGCAAGCAGCTCCTCCAGCGCAAACGGTTTGACCAGATAATCGTCCGCTCCCAGATCCAGCCCTTTTACCCTGTGCTCAATTTCATCTTTTGCTGTGAGCATGAGTACCGGAACCGTACTGCCACCCTCCCGCAGACGTCTGCATACCTCGAAACCATCTACCTGAGGCATCATGACATCCAGCACTACCACGTCTGGATCACTGTTCAGAACAGCGCGCAAGCCATCGGCCCCATTTGTAGCCGTCTTTACGTCATACCCTTCAAAGGCAAGTCCCCGGCGCAGCATAGAAATAATTTTTTCATCATCATCAATAATCAAAATATTCGGTCGCATCCAAACAGCCCCCATTGTCCAAATCGTATATCTCTATTGTAACATGATTGCATGGTTTCTCAGCCAGTGCAGCAAAAGCGGAAGGGTCTCCCCTTCCGCTGTGCACTTCACCGTCCGGTGTCTGTTACTGCTGCTGAGTCTGAGTAGTGTTGAAGTCATTTTTGTTGCCAATCGTTACGGAAAGTTCCAGTGTTTTGCCGTCGCGAACGACATCGAGTGTGATTTTGTCTCCTACTTTGAGCGTCTGGATGTAGGTAATCAGATCCTGGCTGGTTGCATATTTCTTTCCGTTCACACCGGTTATGATATCGTATGGGCGCAGATCAGCAGTATAGGCTGGCGATTTAAAGATAATGTCGGCTACGACAGAACCTTCTTTGATATCCGTACCCATCTGTTTGGCTACTTCATCAGTAATGGTCATCAGCGAAGCACCAATAAATGGAACCGGCTCTTTAGGAATTTCCTGGTTGGCTTCGAGTTTGTCTACAACCTCTTTGATGGTATTCACCGCAATAGCGAAACCGATCCCTTGTGAATCTGTGCTAACGGCTACGTTCATTCCGATAACCTGACCATTCAGATTGAGCAATGGACCGCCGGAGTTACCAGGGTTGATAGAGGCATCCGTCTGCAGCAGGTTTTTATAATTGCGGGTGCCGCTTCCGTCTTCTTCATTGATATCAATACTGCGGTCTTTGGCGCTGAGCACACCTGCAGTAACTGTATGGTCGAAGCCCTGCGGATTACCGATAGCGACTACTTCAGAACCGACCTTGATGCTGTCTGAATCGCCAAGCTCTACAGTCGGGAAGTTGCTTCCTTCAATCTTCAGAACAGCCAGGTCCAGATCTTTGCTGACACCGAGCAATTTGGCTTCATATGGTTTAGTATTGCCGTCAACAGTTACCTGAATCACATCGGCATTGTCAACCACATGCTGGTTGGTCAAGATATACCCGGCCGCATCATAGATAAAACCTGTACCGATTCCATACGGCGTAAGCTGGGAAGAATTCGACCCTGAATTTGATCCTGAATTCGATCCTGAATCTGAACGGGAAGAGCCGTTGCTTCCGAATTGATCACCGAAGAAAAACTGCGAGAACGGATCACTCATATTCGGATTGGTGGAATTTCTACCAGCGTTGGTTTTCACTAAAGTCTCAATCTTGACAACTGCCGGCCCTACGGTATCAACTACTTTGGAAGCATCCGTTGTTCCTGTCAGCAGCGACGTTGTGGTAGTTGCCGGTGCAACATTTGCGCTACCATTAGCCGTCTTGGCCGCAGTGTTAGATACAGCCGCTGTCGTTATCTGATCTCCTGTAAACCAGTTACCGCGATCCGCCATGAACATCGAGCCTGAGAGAACAACCATTCCGGCCAGAAAAGAGACCAGCACCGCTTTTACAGGTTTCTTGGTTTTGCGGTTGTACTGCCAGCCGTTGCCTCCGTCTGCTCCATTACCGCCCCGCGAGCCGTTGCCGTCTCCGGTTGTACGGAGTGAAGTGCTGTAAGGCACCGGTCTGATCGGCTGCGGAGGATTAATCTCTACACGTTCCGGTTCCCGGCGGTTATAATGCTGAGGGTCTTCCGGATTCTTCTCATCTTTGTTCAAAGATTGAAAAGGACCGTAAGAATAGTAGTAGGAAGATCCGGATTCCGGAGTGTTATTATTATTGTTATTTACGCTATCATTGCTGTTTACATTGTCGCTGTTGTTGCTATCCCATTCCCGCTCCGGAGACAGATCATTATCACGATTAAGGTTGTTGTCACGATCATAGTTGTTTTTGTTATCGTCCATGTTATTCTTTCCTCCCGCACCTTGCGCATCAGGCAAGGATTAATTTGTTTTCTTGGTCTTATTTTGTACTTTAAACCTTAAGGTCACATTAAAAACAATTTAAGCGGAGATAAAAAGTGGTTGACCCTAGTGCCCTGCAGGAGAGCAGAGAATAGGCCTTGCTAAGTTGTTCGCGTCTAGAAACGAAAATAGGCCCGAGCGCACAGAACGCGCCGGGCCAGAAACTACTAAAGGGAAGAAATTAATATTGCAGTTAAAAGGTAACACACACTGCCACCAAAAGAACACGAGCAAACGCAGGGCGTCCTCTCTCCTTATGCCTGCGCCCAGCCCTTGCGGTGAGCATAAATTGCCAGCTGGGTTCGGTCATCCAGCTCACATTTCATCAGCAGGTTGCTGACATGGGTCTTTACAGTTTTGATGCTAATATGCAGTTCCTCGCCGATATCCTTATTGGTCTTGCCTTCGGCAATGAGAAGCAGCACTTCCTTCTCCCGTTCGGTAAGGCCGGAAGAGTCTCCTTGAACCATTCGCTGGCGGATGCCGCGGGTAAGTGCCTGGGATACATCACCTGTCATAACCGGCATGCCGCGGAACGCGCCTTGAAGCGCGTAGATCAGCTCCTCAGCCGAGACCGTTTTGAGCACATAGCTGACGGCACCGGCTTCAATGGCATCTACAACAAGATCATCCTCCAGGAAGCTGGTGAGAATCACGATTTTGAGACCCGGAAATTCAGCCAATACCGCACGTGTGGTCTCCGCACCGTTCATCACCGGCATCATCAGGTCCATCAGAACCAGGTCAGGAAGTGCATCCTTCCCCCAGCTCCGGAGCGTTTGCAGCGCTTCCTGTCCATTTGCCGCCTCTCCGATAACCTCAAACATCGGGTCCAGCATCAGATATGTTTTGAGGCCCATCCGAACCATGTCATGATCATCTACAAGCAGAACTTTTATAACACTCATATTTATCCTCCTCAGAGTATGTTGGAGCTTAACCTCCTGCATGCAGTATAAGCAGTATCTTAAGCTTTCGCCTGGTGTATCAGTTCTCAGCAGCGCCGGCATTATCCAGCTCCGGGTTACCCTGAACAAATTTTGGTATATGTACACGGATCGTAGTACCCGCTCCCTTGCGGCTGATAATCTCCACCTGCCCGCCGAGCTTCTCCGCGCGTTCACGCATCGTTGTAAGTCCATAGGAACCCTGCTTATGCTGAACATGTTCAAAGCCTTGTCCGTCATCGCTGATGCTGAGCACTACTTGTCTCGGCACTTCACGCAGCGACAGGCTGACGAGCCGTGCTCCCGCATGCTTAACAATGTTCGCCATCGATTCCTGGATAATCAGGAACAGCTGATGCTCAATGGCTTCGGACAGCTCTCCTTGCAGTTCAAGCTCTTTCACGCCTTTAAGCCCATTCTGACGGCAATAATCCGGGAACCATTTCTCCAGCGCCTCGAACAGATTCCGCCCCTCCAGTTCGACCGGCCGAAGCTGCGCAATCAAGGCTCTCATCTGCTTCTGCGCCATTTGGGACATGGTAATCAGCTGATCCATTACAGTTCTGCCATGCTCTGCACTCCGCTCCAGCACTTTAGGCAGCGAAGAAGCGGACATATGAATCGCAAACAGCTGCTGGCTTACGGTATCATGCAGATCCCGTGCCATACGCCTCCGCTCTTCAAGCACCGCGCTCTCCGCTGCCTTTTCCTTTTCAATCACTTCCTGCTCACCCAACCGCTGCAGCAGCTGCATCTTGTTCTCCACAGTATCCATCATCATGTTGAACTCGTGATATACCCTGGCAAAGGACTGGTCATCGCTCTCGGGCATCCGTACCGAAAGGTTCCCTTTGGCCACCTGCAGCATATTCAGGTCTAAAAGGTCAATCCGCCGCTGAATCCGCTGGCCGGCCATATACCCCACAACTACAGTGAACAGCACGATCCCCACACAAAGATACAGCCACATGCGATAATCTTGAACCTTGATATAGCCCAGGCATGTCCCGGCATACATAAGTCCGGCGGTTACCCCTCCACTAAGCAGAAAATACACCAGCAGCATCCATTTGGTATTGCTTAATAATTTCCCCATGCTTACCCCACCGTTTTAATTTTAATGTCGCCAATGAAGGCACTGACATTAATGCGGATTTTTTTGCCGGCTTCCTTATAATACGGTGTGGTACATTGGACACTACTCATGAATCCGCTGCGCGACTGCTCCAGCACCTGCATGTCTCCGATAAAAGAACTGCTGTTCACCTTAACTCCCAGGTTCATATCTTCCGGTATATACACCTTGATATCGCCTACAAAAGCAGAGATATTGATCTTCGTCTCTCCGTAGGGAATCTGTGCGTTGGTAAGATCCAGGACGGTGTCGCCAATGAACTGCGAAATATTTGTATTTTTCAACTGAAAGTGATCCTTACCCATATGAACATCCCCGATAAAAGCAGACCGGTTCGTCGAATCCTTATGTTCACCGGCACCATGGAACTCTTCATGCCATTCGCCATGCCGGCGGGCGTGGCGGTCCCTGCGCTCCTGCCGTCTGCGTTCATGCCGTTCGTGCTTCTCCTGCCAGCGTGAGTCTGCAGCGGAGTGAAAATGCCCGGTTTCATCCTCATCTTCCTCTTCATCCTTATGAAGGTACTCATTCCAATCCCGTTGCCCTTCAGGCTTGCCGAATTTCTGTTCGAACTGCTCATCCAGCGTGGATTCGAGGGGCTTGGGAGGTTCGGCATCCAGAGAACCTGCTCCAGGTCCCGGAGGATAGAAAGGTGGCGGTGCTGGCGGTGACGGAGGTACTGGCGGAGTATGATCCCGGGGCTTGAAGATCACGTATAATCCTCCACCGATCAGCATCACGGGAATCAGTAATTTGAAGAAATCACCGGCAGAAACCTCAAACCAATCCAGATTGCGCCCCAGAAAATAAACCCCAAGTGCCAGGTAGAGGAACCCCCAAAAAGCAGATGAACCCTTGGAGCCGCGCTCATTCGTAGACAGAAAATTCTGCATTCCCATTATGATGAGAATAACCGGCCAATAATCAGCAAAAAGGGAACCTATACTGAAATCGGTATATCCCATCTGCCGTAGAAGAAACATTCCTCCCAGACCTATCAGGATCAAGCCCCCGAGGATCTGGCTGGTGAACCGTCTTTTCATCCTTCATTTCCCCTTTATATTGGTGTAGCTTACTCATTCATTCTTATAGCCTTAGTCTACAGGAACAAGCAGCCGTAGAACAGCGCCGGGAGAAGGAAACTTGACTCAGCCTCGGGACCGAGGCGCATGGAAATAACAGTAAAACTCTGTCCACACAAAAAAAAGACTGCCCTGCCGCTCAGAAACTGAACGAAAACGGGACAGCCGGTGATTGATCATCTGGAACTACAGCATTATTGCTGCGGTTTTTGAACCGGTTTTGCAATACTCTGCTTGGATGCGCCGTCATTTTCTACAGCAAACTCAGCATTGTATTTTTCATTAGGTGTTTTATAGTTTTCTTGAACCTTTGGTTTTTTAGAATTGGCCACGGAAATCACCTCCCTTGTCTCTTATGCAGTCTGATACCAGAGCACACCAGAGAATCTTACGAAAGAGGCTGTGAATTCTGCCCCAGTCCGTATTATGGGAAAGGCGGGACCTTATTATGCATGCTTATGTGAAATAAACTTCATACTGCCAATGAATAGGGCAAACCTAGATGACTTCCTCAAGAAGATCCTGTGGAATGGCATTGTAGGTTTGGATAGCCTTGCCCAGGCTCTTCAGCATGTTCTCGGTACATCTTCCGTTCCCCCGCTTAATGAGCTGCACGACTACCGTTTTTTTACCCCATTCCTTATACACCTGTTTGGTAGTGGAAAAATAAAGATCAATCTTCCGGCCCTTGATCGCCGAACCGGTATCTGCCACAATCGCGTAGCCATAGCCGGGAATATACAAAACACTGCCAAGCGGAATCACCTTGGGATCAGCGGCAATGGTCGATACAGCATTCTTGTCCCGGCGCACTTTAACACCTGAATACGTGATCCCGTACTGCGGATGCTTTGCTGTTTTGCCTGTAGATTCAAACCCTGCTGTGTAACCTGTGGCTGTAACCTTTAATGAGGTGATAATCTGTTCCGGCGCCGGTGCCGCTACCTGGACACTTTCCAGAGGCTTGGCTGCTGCATTACCCGGTGGTTTGGTTGCTTGAGGTGCAGCTGTATGTTTTGGATTCTGAGTGGCTTCCGGCTTGCCGGACTGTGCGAGCGCTTCAGAACGGGATACCCCTCTGGAGACAGATTCTCCTTGATCATATAGTGCAGCTTGACCCACTGACAACACTTCCGGACGGGTGTTCCTGCTGACACTGCTGAACTGCAGAATATCTTTGGTATGTTGCGAATCGACTGACTGGTGTAAGTTGTTACTTAACTGGTCTGCAGTGTCTTCCGCCCCGTTAGCTTTCACTGGCTTGCGTCCAAAATCAGGATAGACCCCGGCAGCAGTCAGCAGCAGCACAATAGTGACGAAAAGACACCAAAACCTCTGGCATAAGCCCATTTTGTTCATTAGTTAAACCTCCCCCTATTAGCGAAGGTTTCCCGTTTCACAAAATTTTATACCTGCAGCTGTTAATACTGGCCACAGGCGGCGTATGACAGAGGTTAATTGAATGATAATAAAAATACGGAAAATGGTCTGTTACTGAAGCGTTAGATTACACGCTCTGCAACTTCCTTAACTAAGGAAGCAATCACTTCCTGCAGCGGCTGGGCACCGATATCGCCTTCTCCGCGTTTGCGGATGGAGACACTTCCGGCGTTCATTTCATTCTCGCCCACCACGAACATATAAGGGAGTTTCTCTAGCTGCGCTTCACGGATTTTGTAGCCCATTTTCTCATTACGAAGGTCCACTTCAGCCCGGATTCCGCTGGCAAGCAGTTTGGCTTCCACTTCTTTGGCGTAATCATCAAAGGCAGAGGACACCGGAATGATCTTCACCTGCTGTGGTGACAGCCATAATGGAAGCGAGCCAGCAAAATTCTCCAGCAGGAAAGCTACAAAACGTTCCATAGTACCCAGGATTCCGCGGTGAAGCACGACCGGACGGTGTTTTTGTCCATCGTCTCCGACATATTCCAATTCAAAACGCTCAGGAAGCAGGAAGTCAATTTGCACAGTAGACAAAGTTTCTTCTTTGCCCAGTGCTGTACGAATCTGCACATCGAGTTTTGGGCCATAGAATGCGGCTTCTCCATCGGCTTCGAAGAACGGCAATCCGGCTTCTTCTGCCACTTCACGCAGCATCCGCTGAGCAGTCTCCCACATTTCATCATTCTGGAAGTACTTCTCGGTATCCTGCGGATCCCGGTAAGATAAACGGAAGCGGTAATCGGTAATACCGAAATCGCTGTACACCTGCTTGATCAGATCAAGTACGCGGGTAAACTCGCTCTTGATCTGGTCCAGACGGCAGAAGATATGCGAATCGTTCAGGGTCATGGAACGCACACGGTGCAGTCCAGTCAACGCCCCTGACATTTCATAGCGGTGCATTGTGCCTAGCTCGGCTATACGGATCGGCAGATCACGGTAGCTGTGCATCGAGCTCTTGTAAATCATCATGTGATGCGGACAGTTCATCGGACGAAGTACAAATTCTTCAGTGTCGATAACCATTTTAGGGAACATATCTTCCTGGTAATGCTCCCAGTGTCCTGAAGTTTTATACAACTCAACATTACCGAGTACCGGAGTATATACATGCTGGTAACCGAGGCTTGCTTCCAGATCAACGATATAACGTTCCAGAATACTGCGCAGCTTCGCGCCTTTCGGAAGCCAGATCGGCAGGCCTTGTCCTACCAGCTGGTTGAAGGTGAAGATCTCCAGTTCTTTACCCAGCTTGCGGTGATCGCGTTTCTTTGCTTCCTCCAGCAGGTGCAGGTACTCATCAAGCTGAGCTTTTTTGATCCAGGCAGTACCATATACACGCTGCAGCATTTTGTTCTTGCTGTCGCCACGCCAGTAAGCTCCGGCTACATTCATCAGCTTAAAGACCTTGATCTTCGCAGTGGAAGGCAAATGCGGACCGCGGCAAAGGTCAAAGAATTCTCCCTGTTCATAAATCGAGATCACACTATCTTCAGGTAATGCTTCAATCAGCTCGAGCTTATAGGGGTCACCCAGTTCTCCGAAACGATCCAACGCTTCCTTGCGGCTAACCTCAAGACGCACGATCGGCAGATTCTCAGAGACGATACGTTCCATTTCCTTCTCAATCTTGAGCAAGTCTTCCGGATTCAGCGGGTGCTCCAGATCCATGTCATAATAGAAGCCATCTTCGATCACAGGGCCTACACCCAGTTTAACTTCCTTAGTCCCGAAAAGGCGGCGTACTGCCTGGGCCATCAAGTGGGCCGTACTATGGCGCATCACTTCGAGGCCTTCCGGCGAATCCAAAGTGACGATCTCCACCAACGCACCTTCTTGCAGCGGTGTAGATAAGTCTACAACAATTCCATTCAGCTTGCCGGCTGCGGCATTCTTGCGCAGACCGCTGCTGATCGAAGCGGCAACATCATCAATGCTGCTGCCATCGGCATATTCCCGGACCGAGCCGTCCGGAAGCTTGATATTTACTGACATGATTATTCCTCCTAATATTTTGGTAAGACAGATTAGTTACGGAACGGTAATGTCCATGCACACAAAAAACACCCGTCCCGCAAAGGGACGAGTGATTGCACCCGTGGTTCCACCCAAATTCGATTCCCGGCTTACAGGAATCCTTCGTCAGCATGGAGATAACGGCCATGAACCGGCGGTTCTTACTATCCCTGACAGGTTGTCCGCTATTGAACAGCACTTGGGAGTTCATAACCGCAGCTACAAAGGGGTAGATGAATTACCGGATACCGGAGGAAATCACAGCCTGAAGTTCCCTCTCTCTGAAACGGCCCTACATGTAAACATCCATGTCTTTGTCAACGCTGATAACGTGAATCTTGTGTAATTATAATTCTCCCTCCGGCCTTCCGTCAAGTCAGTCCCTGCATTAAGTCAACCGCAATACCATTCCACGTAAAATAGCTTAAGGGCAGAAGCTGCATTCTGCCCAACAAGTCTATTCTTCCCGGCGTTTCCGTTCAGGCAAGCGGCCTGCGCGTTTCAAAGCTTCACGCAGCAGATATTCGATGTGTCCGTTTACGCTGCGAAATTCTTCTCCCGCCCAGCGCTCCAGCGCTTCGTGCAGGTCGGGATCGATCCGCAGCGGAAAGCTTTTCTTGGCCGCCATAAGGAACGTCCCTTAGTACAACGAGCCGGCATTAATGACCGGACTCGCTCCACGCTCTGATACAATCGCAACCATCAGATTGTTGATCATCGCCGCTTTGCGTTCTTCATCAAGTTCGACTACACCGCTCTCCTTCAGCTGGCGGATCGCCATATCTACCATACCGACCGCCCCTTCCACAATAATCTGCCGTGCGGACAGTATCGCAGAAGCCTGCTGGCGCTGAAGCATAGTGCTGGCGATTTCAGTGGAATATGCCAGATGAGTCAGCCGTGCTTCAATCACTTCAACACCGGATAAGGAAAGGCGGTCCTGAAGCTCAACTGCAAGTTCCTTGGCGATCTCATCCGAATTCGCACGAAGAGACATTCCCGTTTCGTTAAAATTGTCGTAAGGGTAACGGCTGGCCACATGCCGCAGTGCCGTCTCGCTCTGGATTTCTACAAAAGCCATATATTTGTCGACATCAAACAGGGCTTTGGCCGAGTTGATTACTTTAAATACAATGACCGCAGCAATCTCAATTGGATTCCCTTCGACATCATTGACCTTCAGCTTGACGCTGTTGAAATTCCGCACCCGCAGGGATACGGTCTTGCGGACACTGAACGGAATAACTGCAAAGAGTCCGCTAGTGGCAATAGTACCAATGTATTTTCCAAAAAAAGTTACCACAACCGACTTGTTCGGCTGTACTACCGTGATACTTGTGCATAGCACACCTGCTATGACGAACAGAACTACAGGAACCACAGCATAGTCATATGCTGCACCGTAAATCCCCCCTGCCAAGCAGATGGCAATAAGCGCAATAACCAGAAAACCGCTGACTGGATGCAGTGTTTTTTCTTTCATAATAGGCACCTCCATAAGATATGTAATTGATATTGATATGATATCACTTATGGATATTGTTGTAAACTAAAAACATCACTGCATCACCTCTGATTTTCTCTTATACTAAAGAATCTATCCAAAGTCATACTATTCTTTATGAAGGAAGTGGAACACATGAGTGTCAAGGAACAAGTACTGGATATTATCAAGGCATCTGCAACTCCGCTCAGCGCAGGCGAGGTCGAAAAGCTCTCCGGTCTGGAACGCAAAGCTGTCGACAAAGCCTTCACCGAGCTAAAAAAAGAAAATGCGATTGTCTCCCCGGTCCGCTGCAAGTGGGAAGCCGCTTCTAAGTAAATTCCCAATGAAACCCTTGCTGTAATTGAATGCACGATTCTCGCCATACAGGTCATCAATCTTTATCCTTGCATCAAAAAAGGAGCTCCACAGCCATCTACGGATGACGGCGGAACTCCTTTTTGCATCTGTTATTTCATGCTGGATTCAAAACTTAGGAAGCCTTCTTTTCCAGCATACGGTAAATGATAACCGCCGCTTGAGCGCGGGTTGCATCGTTCTTCGGTGCGAATTTCTGTCCATCCACCCCGTTGACAATACCAAGCTGTGTAAGCTGAGCTACTGCATCTTGGGCGTAAGGTGCAATTTTTGACTTGTCGCCGAAGTTGGCCAATGCCGCTTTAGTATCAATGGATTTCAACTGACCTTTAAGTGCAGCAGCGATCATCAGCGCCATTTCTTCACGGGTCACTTCACGGCCCGGTTCAAATTTGCCGTTGCCGGAACCTTTCACAATACCGGCTTTAACAGCAGCTGCGATGGCATCTGTGTACCATACCCCTTGCTTCACATCGTTGAATGTGGCGCTTGCTCCTGAAGTACTGAGATTGAGATTCAGGGCACGAACCAGCATGGTTATGAATTCTGCGCGGGTTACTGTTTTGTTCGGTGCGAAGTTTGTTCCGTCAACACCCTTAAGAATTCCCTTCGCAGCCAAGGAATTGATCGCTGTCTGGGCCCAAGCCACTTTGCTCAAATCTCCAAAAGTGATTGCAGGTGTTGCTGTTGGAGCTGGAGTCGCAGTTGGTACAGGTGTAGCAGTTGGTGCAGGTGTTGCAGAAGGTACAGGTTTAGCCGAAGGCGTTGGTGTTGGTACCGTTCCTACGCTACCCGGATCAGAAGCTTTTCCGTTATTGATCCGGCCTTCAACCGCGGCTGTAATTGCACCGCCCTTGAATGTCTTCACAATATAATCATAGAAAACATCCAGGTCTGTTGGTCCTGCCAATGATGCACTGGCTTTGGTCAGTACGGTGTAGTTATCACCACCGGCAGCCATGAAGTTATTCACTACTGCTGTGTAGCTTTGAGTCATGTTGATTGGTGTTCCGTCTGCCTTAGTAAGGGAAGTAATACGGCTAGCTACTGGCAGTTCCATGTTCGCTGTATACTTCAATCCGGAAATTTGCAGTGTCTTCGTATCTGCAGTTCCGTCAGCTTTGATTGCCCATTGCTGCTGCAGCAGTGTCTTGATTTGTTCACCAGTCAGTGTCAGCTTCACCAGCGTGTTGCCGAATGGCTGGATTTTGGCCAAATCTCCGAAGGATACATTGCCCTTTGGAAGATCAGCGCGGATACCGCCCGGATTCATAAAGGCGAAATCTGCGGAGCCTTTGCCATCACCGAAGTCAGCTTGACGCATCGCATCGGCAATCAGGTTACCGAGTGGAGCTTCTTTAAGGTAAACATCTGTACGAGTGACCGAACCGTCTGTTGTACCGACAGGTTTCGTCAACTCCGGATGCTTGGCCAGATATTTGTTAACCAAAGCTGCTGTTTCCGCATCTGGTGTAACATTTTTTTGAAGTGTACTGGTTACAGTTGCCGATTTGCTCTTCACATCACCAGTTGCACTATCAATAACCAGCTTGATGTCTTCGAACGCCGTACCATAAGAATAGGCTTGAACAATCAGCTTGCCATTTACAACGCCATTGGCAAGTGCATGATTATCCCCTGCTACAACAACGTCAACTGGTGAGTTCGCAGGCAGAGCATTAGCCAGATCAGCAGCTTCTCCCGTGGTCACATCTGCTTTGGTTGTCGCCGGATCATGTGCAAGTACAACGATTGTCTTCACACCTTTTGCTACCAGCTCGGCAGCATATTTTTCAATAGCTGCTACTTCTTCGCTGGCGCTCAGGAATTTCACTCCTTTGGTGCCTTCAGGAGATACTTTACTTGGCGTAGCTTTGGTAACCACACCGATAAATCCGATTTTCACGCCGCCTACTTCTTTGATAACGTATGGGTTGATAATCGGTGCCCCAGTAGTGCTGTCTACTGCATTGGCATTGATATAGTCAAAATCCGCTCCTTTATGAACAATGCTGGTGTTCTTAGGATCAGCACCGCCATAAATTTGGGTCTTCATGGCTTCAACGCCTTGGTCAAATTCATGGTTCCCGAGCGTACCAACATCGAATTTCATCAGGTTCATCCATTCCATCGTCGGCTCGTCACGCTCAAGCGAGGATACCGGCGCAGATGCACCTACAGAGTCACCATTGTGGAACAGCAGGGCATTAGGATATTTCGCACGTGTTTCTTTCAAGTACGCTGCGAGTGTTGCTGCAGTCCCTACTGCATCGCTGCCCACATAAGAAGTGGTATCGAGCTGGCCGTGGAAGTCATTGATTCCGAGCAAGTGAACTTCCACATCTCCGGTTGGAGCAACTGGAGCTTCTTTTAGATTAAGATTATAGATTTCAAAGCCTTTGATATCTTTAGAGCCTGTGTCTGTAACATTGGCAGGCTTCACTGCCGCTGCCTTCGGTGAAGAAGTGAAGGTCACATTGACATTCCCTTTAATTGGAGCGATTGACCAGTTGTTGTCTGCGGTCGGATCAACAGTTCCGGCTGCACTGATATAATCCATCAGTACCTGGCGGTTTTCCATTTGGGAGTCAATAATCATCTTCCCAGCTTTAACCCCCGGGAAGTTCCCGCCGCCGCTTGCGCGGTAGTTATTGGTAACCACGATGAAATCCTGATTATCATTCAAAGGTTGATCGCCATAAGTTATGGAAGTCACGCGGCTGGAAGAAGCATCATTAATCGTTCCATCCGGCTTGTACTTCGCATTTTTGGTTACATCAATTGTGTATTTGATACCATCAATAACATCGAAATTGTAGACAGCAAACGCCGAGTTCAAAAGCGGCTGTGGCGTGGTGATTGCCGGCTTGATTCGGTTGAACGCTCCTGCACTCATCTCTACCCATTCCTTCACTGTAGAGCCTTTAACCACAACGGCTTTCAGCGTGTTGTCATAGAGATACAGATCACTTGCACTCGCAATCGTAAGATCGCCCTTTTGAATTTCAGTATATTCCTCAGGGCCGTTACGTCCGGCCTTGAATGGTGCGCCTACACTGAGAATCGGCAGGTCTTTATACTGAGCAAGCTTAGCATCCGTATTGACCAGATTCGAAACATACTGCTGCTGTGCATAGGTTACGATCTGAACGGTCGGATCATCCTGTACCAGAGCAAAATAACTGTTCATCGGAGCAGTGGTTTTGCCGAGCGGCTGATTCACGTATTTGATCGTGGCTTCATGGGCAGCTCCTGCAACTGCATCAATAGCAGGATCAACTGCTACACCGGCAATCGAGCGTGTCGAAGCCTTTGAAGATGCCTTATCGACTTTATAGCCGCTGCCATCAGGTACAATCTCCAGATCGATCAGACCCAGGTTACCCCCGCCATAACCGGCTTGAACTGCTGGAGTACCGTTAATATGACCGTTGAGGTTATCAATCTTTGCCACATCAGAATCATACGGCTTCTTGGTTGCCGGATCCTTAAAGGAAGCATCCAGCTTAGTGTCATCCCCGTTCGTCGGGAACACCTTGTGTGTATGAGAGAAGGTGATTGCATCAATACCATCAACCTTGCTTAGCAGGTTGATTGCATTTTCCGCGCCGGTTCCTGCAACCGCAGAGGCATCAAACCCGGTGTGAGCCATTGCGATAATGACATTGGCACCTTTTGCCTTCATTTCAGGAACAAAATTGGCTGCAGTCTCAGCGATATCCTTGGTGATTACCTTGCCTTCAAGGTTTACCTTGTCCCAATCCATAATCTGCGGAGTTACCAGACCTAGGAGGCCGACATTAATCGTTACCATATTACCGTTACTGTCTGTAACCTTTTTAGGAATGATGACGTAAGGTGTAAATGTGTTTTTACCATCAGATACATTATAAATGTTAGCATTTACATATGGGAAATCCGCATCCGTATTTGATTTATCCGTTGCGCTTCCGTTGATCGTGCGGTCCAGATAATCCAATCCATAATTGAATTCATGATTGCCAAACGTTGCAGCATCATAGCCCATAAGGTTCATAGCTGCGATAAGAGGATGAATCTGGTCTTGGCTTGCCTTGAAATTCGATACCTGGGCCATGTATGTACCCAGCGGTGTACCCTGAATCAAATCACCGTTGTCGAGCAGGAGATTGTTCGCTTCTTGGGTTCGAGCTTCCTTAACCAGCGTTGATGTGCGGTCCAGACCAACTGTAGTGGAAGCTGCATTTTTGAAGTAGTCCCAACCGTACACATTGGTGTGAACATCCGTGGTACTCATCAAGCGCAACTTCACTGTCCCAGGAGCAGCGATTGTTGAAGCACTTGCTGCCTCCGCCTTGCCTGCACCCAAAACCGGAACTGCAAAAACTCCGCCCAGCACTTGCGCTGCAAGAACAGCGGATGCCAATAAAGTAGCTACTGGCTTGTTCCATCTTTTTTCTACCATAAGTCAGATATCCTCCCCATATGTTTCTTATTCCTACTTATGCTGACCGCAAGATTGTATCATAACCAAAAATAGGAATCTAGCAGAAACCATTAAATCTACTAAATAGTTGTGTAAAATATCACTTTATCCCTATTATTTTTGTTCCAAATGACGACATATGTTTACAAAAAAACAAAAAACGCCTATTCTCGAGGTTTTCATTAACAAAATCACCCAAGAATAGACGCCGCAAAAAAATCTTACACACAACGTTATGAATAAATAGATTATTATTGCAACATTAGTTCTGCATTACAAAATCATTATCAATCTTCACATTCCCGTCCTCGAAGGTACGCAGAATATCGTAACGCGTGTTGCGCTGCGCAGGAATCTTGCCTGCTTCGCGGATCAGCTGGGTAATCGACTCGATGTTCACCTTGTAAGTGGCGCCCGCCGAGGACACGACATTCTCCTCAATCATGGTGCTTCCAAAGTCATTACAGCCATACTGCAGCGACAGCTTGCCAACCTCAGGCCCCATTGTTACCCATGAGGACTGGAAGTTCTTGATATTGTCGAGCACCAGCCGGCTGATGGCTACTGTCTTCAGATATTCCTCCGGGGACTGTCTGTCCAGCTTCAGATTCGTATTATCAGGCTGGAAGGTCCAAGAGATAAAGGCCAGGAAGCCTTCGGAATCATATTTGTTCGCAATACACTCATCCTGAGCTTCACGTACCCGCAACAGATGAAGTGCACGCTCTTCCATGCTTTCGCCAAGACCAATTACCATAGTCGCCGTAGTGTTCATGCCGATTTTGTGAGCGGTCTGCATCACGTCCATCCATTCACGCCACGAGCCTTTGAGACGGCTGATTTTACGGCGGGTCCGGTCATCCAGAATTTCTGCACCGCCGCCGGGGAGGGAGTCGAGGCCTGCAGCATGAATCTCCCGGACCACCTGTTCCAGCGGCAGCCCGGATACTTCGACCATCTTCATAATCTCCGCCGGGGAGAACGAATGCATCGTAATTTCCGGGAAACGCTGCTTAATCCCGCGCAGCAATTCCGTATAGTAGCTAAATGGCAGATTCGGGTTGGTTCCGCCCTGCATCAGGATTTCCGTTCCGTTCACATCGATAGTTTCCTGGATTTTCTGAAAAATCGTCTCGTCAGGCAGTACATAACCTTCCTCCGAGCCCGGTCTGCGGTAAAAAGCGCAGAAACGGCAGTACACATCACATACATTCGTATAATTAATATTGCGGCCAATGACAAATGTAGCCAGCGGGTCCGGGTGCCAACGCTTCATGATCACGTCGGCGGCAGCGCCCATTTTCTCAATTTCATTGCTCTCGAACAGCCGAATTGTGTCCTCCAGACCAAGACGTTCACCCTTCAACGTTTTGTCCAGAATCAGATCTATCGCACTCATCGTTCGCAGCCTCCTTTTTATGCCCATATTATAAGAATGGATAAATAAAATTTGCACAACATTTAAATACGCTCGTTCCTCCATCGTATCACAATCTGAACAGCTTGAAAAACCTTTACCGGTGCCGTTATAGCAATATTAATAGGTGATACATATAAATCCATATATTCTCTAAAAAAACAGCAGCCTCCGCTTGGAAGCTGCTATAAGGATTCATGATTTGAATGTCTAAGTCTAGCCGGCGGTCTCTTCCAATTCAATCCGCGCAGCTTCCAGAGCCTGGGCAAGGTCCGCAATCAGGTCATCCACATGCTCAATACCAACGGAGAAGCGCAGCAGTCGATCATCCACGCCGACGGCATCGCGGATTTCCACCGGGATGTCGGCATGAGTCTGCACCGCTGGATAGGTCATCAGTGACTCCACACCGCCCAGACTCTCGGCGAAGGCGATTAGACGGATATGGCGCAGCAGTGGCTCAACATACCTGGCGTCTTTTACCTTGAAGGAGAAAATCCCGGTGTTGCCTGAGGACTGTCGGTTCTGAATCTCATAGCCGGGATGATCCGGCAGGCCAGGGTGGAAAACCTCAGCCACGGCTGGATGCTCCAGTAGATAGCGGGCTAGCGCCAGGGCATTGCTCTCATGACGCTCCATCCGCAGAGCAAGTGTTTTCATCCCCTTCATGAGCTGATAGCTGTCGTTCGGAGCAAGCACTGCACCGAGCGAATTATGAAGAATGGCCATTTCTGCCGACAGCTCCGTGCCTTTGGTTACAATCAGCCCGGCAAGGACATCGTTATGCCCCCCCAAATATTTGGTTGCGCTATGAACGATGATATCCGCTCCGAGCTCCAGCGGCCGCTGGAAAAAGGGCGTCAACAGCGTGTTGTCGACAATGGTGAGCAGGCCATGACGGTTGGACCAGGTACAAACAGCTTCGATATCTGTAATCATCATTAGAGGATTGGTAGGTGTTTCGATAAATACAGCCTTGGTATTCGGACGCCGCGAAGCCTCCAGCCCGTCCAGATCATTCGTATCCACATAGGAAGCGCTGATGCCATATTTGGAAAGAATCCGTTCAAGCAGACGGTAGGTTCCGCCATACAGGTCCAGCGAAACCACCAAATGGTCGCCCTGTCCAAACAAAGAAAATACCGTCGTCAGCGCCCCCATTCCAGAACTGCAGGCAAAGGCTGCATCGCCGGATTCCAGTTGTGCTGCAGCTTCTTCCAGCACCGAGCGGGTAGGATTCTTGGTACGGATATAATCAAAACCTGTGCTCTGCCCGAGTCTGGGGTGACGGAAAGCCGTAGCGTTATAGATCGGATAATTAATTGCTCCTGTAGCCGGGTCCTCGAGTGAACCTATCTGTGCCAATCTGCTCTCAATCCTCAGTTTCTCATCCATTGCTGCTGCCTCCTAAGTGTGGTGTATGCATATATTTTCTATATTTTAAAATACTAAATAATCGGCCTGGTCTATATCGTAAGGGGTCTCCTGGTATACATAGTAATTGAGCCAATTAGAGAATAATAAGTTGGCATGAGCACGCCAGACAGCCGGCGGTGTGCGCTGCGGATCATCCTTAGGGTAGTAATGCTTCGGAATGGCAATATCCATTCCTTTGGCGATATCCCGGTCATACTCCCATTTTAACGACAACGGGTCATATTCGGAATGTCCGGTCACGAAAATTTGTTTTCCGTCAAGCGTCGACACCAGATACACTCCGGCTTCCTCGGATTCGGCAAGAATCTGCAGCTCGGGATTCGCAAGGATATCTTCACGCGAGACATCCGTGTGCCGGGAATGCGGAACATGGAACACCTCGTCAAAACCGCGCAGCAGCTTTACGTTAGTATGGTTAATGGTGTGTGGAAAAACGCCGAAACACTTCTCTTCCAGTTCCACCTTGTGAACGCCGAAGTGATGATAAAGCCCTGCTTGTGCGGCCCAACAGATATGCATTGTCGAGGTCACATTGTGCTTGCTCCATTCAAATATTCCCTTAAGCTCTTCCCAGTAGTTCACGTCTTCGAATTCAAACTGCTCCACCGGAGCGCCGGTTACAATCAGCCCGTCAAAGCGGCGGTCACTGATCTCATCAAAGGTTTTGTAAAAACTCTTCAGATGTTCTGCCGAAGTGTTCTTCGAGGTATGGGAGCTAGGGTGCAGCAGTACAACATCCACCTGAAGCGGTGAATTCCCGACCAGACGCAGCAATTGCGTCTCCGTGGTTTCCTTAGTAGGCATCAAATTCAGAATCGCGATACGAAGCGGGCGGATATCCTGGTGGAAAGCCTGGCTTTCATCCATTACAAAAATATTTTCTCCGGACAAAACTTCCTTGGCCGGCAGGCTGTCGGGAATTTTAATTGGCATTACAGTTTCCACTCCTCCGTTAAAATGAATATAAAAAAGACCTTTCCCGGGCGAGAAAGGTCATATATCTGTTAGTCATATGCGCCTCTCTCATCTGCCAGAGAACTTGTGCCAGGCAGCCTGAATGGCTTACCTGCAAAAGCTTCCGCAAGAATTAGCACCGTGCGTTCACACGCCGGTTGCCGGGTTTCATCGGGCTAGTCCCTCCACCTGCTCTTGATAAGATTTAGCTGTATTCAATTGAGAAAAAGTCACATAACGTTAAATGCTTTTCTTAAAATTTACTTTAAATCATGAACCTCCTTTTCGTCAAGTCCATACAATGCTAGTAGGCCCTTTTAAGCGTAAAGAATTTAGCTTGAAAGACCTATACCCGGGGGTTATACTAGACAAGGGTTTCAAAGGCCCTACCTGACGATAAGAAGAGGTGAGAGAAGAATGGAAGGCGACCCGAGTTCGCAGTTAAGCGTCCAGAAAGAGCAACCACACAGGATTAACATCAGCTTGCCGGCGGCGGGAGCATTTCTTCTTCATGCCCTCGAACCGTCATTTGGCCTCATGGATTGACCGTACCACCGGCCAAGCTGATTTTTCCCTGTGCCTATATTAGCACAAGCCCTGGAGAAGACCGGGGTCAAGAGGAGCGGAATCAGATGAAAATCCGGTTGGTAAACGCAGGCGTTTTTACACCTGTAGATGACATTGAAGAAACATTGACAGTCCCTGCAGAGGGATTTTATTGGATTGATGCGGATGTTGAGGATCTGGAGCTGCTTCAGCCTTTGTACAATCTGCATGATCTGGCCGTTGAAGACTGCCTCAGCGAAGAGGATCAGCGTCCAAAGCTTGAAATTTATGAGAGCCATTATTTTATTGTAGTTAATAGCATCCGTTTTGATGATGAAGAGATCTTCCTCCGGGCGCTCAACGTGTTTCTGGGCAGACATTTCATTATCACCGTGACCAAGCAAAAGATCCACGAACTGCGTGTGCTGAAGCCCGTCCTGTGGGAGCAAGAGGTTAGTGAGCCGGACCGGTTCCTTTATCTGCTGATCGACCTTGTCGTAGACAACTTTTTCTCCGTTGGTGACCGGATAGAGGCGCGGATTGAGAAACTGGAAGAGGATATCCTGATGCATACCAAGAAATCGCATCTGAGCGAGATCATCGGTCTGCGGAGTGAAATTCTCTGGCTGAAGAAAATGCTGGGACCACAGAAGGAAGTTATCAATACCCTTAACAAAAAAGACCTCCGTCTGATCGATGATCAGCTGCAGAAATATTTTAGCGATATTTATGAAAATGCGGTCAAGATCTCTGAAACCTTTGAAACCTACCGCGATCTCATGGGCAACTTACGTGAAGCTTACCAGTCCAGTATCGCCAACCGCGCGAATGAGATCATGAGAGTCTTCACCGCCATTACCACGATATTCATGCCGCTGACAGTTATTACAGGGATCTACGGGATGAACTTTGATAATATTCCTGAAATCCATACCCGTTACGGCTACTATGGAGTCATTGCGGTCATGGTTACACTTGGCTGCGGGATGCTGTTTATTTTCCGCAAAAAGGAATGGCTATGAATCATATTGGACGAATAAGCAGGACGAAGGCCCCCTATACCTCATGGTAAGGAAGCCTTCGTCTTTTTGGTTTATATCAGAGCTTAAGCATCTGCTGCCTCGATTAGCGCAAACAACCGTTCCGTATCCCCGCGTTTGCACAGCTCACGCTCCGGGTTCATTACCGCCGCCGCTCCGGAGGCGATTCCGAATTGAACCGCCCGGCGCAGAGGCCACCCCCGTTCCAGACTGTAGACCAGCCCGCCCACCAGACTGTCACCGGCCCCTACCACACTCAGCACGGGAACTTCAGGTGCCTTGATATGCTCGCAGCCCTCCCTTGTAATCAATAGGGCCCCCTCTCCGCCAAGCGACACCAGTACCACCTCTGTCCGTCCTTGCTCGATCAGCTCCAGCGCAGCCGCCTGAATTTCGGCATCACCTGTAATTGCGTGTCCGGCCAGCTCCTCAAGCTCGCGTGCATTGGGTTTGAGCAGATATACGCCAGCATCCGCCGCCTTTTGCAGCGCTTCGCCCGAGGTATCCACAATAACCTTCGCCTGCCATGGCTTCACCGCTTCAATAACACGGCCATAGAAATCTGCCGGACAGCCTGGAGGCAGGCTTCCGCTCGCTACAATATACGATGGTTTCCCTGCCAACGATTTCAATTGATCCAAGCACTGCTCCCAGTCACCTTCAATAAACCGCGGACCCGGCATATCGAATCGGAACTGTTGTCCTGTGGATTCCTCTACGACAATTAGATTTTCCCGTGTCTGTCCGGAAATCGGGATCTCCTGGTGGCTGACCCCCTCCTTATCCAGCATCTCATGAATCAGTTGCCCGTGCAGTCCGCCAGATGCATACAGGGCCAGGGAATCGCCACCCAGTCTGTGGATGGCCCTGGATACGTTGACCCCGCCGCCTCCAGGCTTATAAGAAGCTTCCCGGCAGCGCAGCTTATGGTCCGGCACCACCTTTTCAATCCCTGTGCTGGCATCCACGCTAGGGTTAACCGTTAATGTTACGATCATAGCGTTCTCTCCTTTTACTCGGAATACCTGTATTTTACTCCAATACACTGTATTTTCCTAAAGGGAGAACTCCAAGGAAACTGCTTCATTCAAGACACCAGTCTGCCGAAACTAAAAATTCGTTGCCGAACCTAACTGAACCGCCTGCCCCCTCCGATACCGGATGCGGATTAGGCGCAGCCGCTCATAATAGACATCCAGCCCTTCCGCAGGAGTGAAGGCTTCCCCATAGGCTTTGAAAAGGACGGGCTTCAGGAAGGTATCTCCCATAAGCTCATAGGCCGTCCATATTCCGTCTAGCTCACTTGGGGATATACCCGCCAGTTCAAGCGCAATAAGCTTCTCCACGGAATAGCCGTCCTTTTCCAGCTCCTCTACAGCTTCAAGCACTTCACGACGGCTCACTCCACTCTGTACCTTCAGCTGCTCCATGCCGAGACCGTCCTCAATTCCCTGCAGCAGCACTCTTCGCAGCCGCAAGCGCTCCAGCTGCTTCTTGTATTTCAGCTCTTTCTGCTTATACTGCCAGGACATAAAATGTTCCTCATCAACAGCTTCATGCACCCAGCCCAGCGGAAAATTATGCTCCCGCTCTATACCAGAAGTTATGTTTAACCAGTCTCCGCCATACTGCGAAGCCTTGCCTTCACCCACACCCGGAATTTGCAGCAGCTCCTCCGGGGTACGGGGTAGAAAGGCACTCAGCATTCGCAGCAGCCGGTTGCTGGCTAGAATATAAGGCGCCTTCCGTTCACTGGAAGCCTTACCCCGGCGCCATGCACACAGCTCTTCATAGATAGATTCATTGCCATGCTGCTCGCTGAAATACTGCAGTTTCTGCTGCTCCTGATTACGTAAGCCCGTGGGGCTGTCCTCCTCGTGAAAGGAACCATCGATCAGCGGCCGGTAGCCATCCCCCATCTTCACCGCCAGCTCATGCCGGTAAACGCAGAGCATCTCATTCCAGGAGCCGCCTTCATACCACACGTTATCTCCCATTTCCTCTGTGCCCGAGAATTCACGCCAGCCAAGGCGCCAGAGACCTTCTTCTTCCCCGATCCAGAGCTGGGCGAATACCTCCTGATCGGCCCCTGATATTCTGGACAAACGATTCATAAATACAATTTGCATCTGCGTTCCCTACCTTCCTAGTCATACAGTATGCATCATCCCGGTGCTGATCAGCGTCCCGCTAGCCGGACAGCACCGGGGAATAAAAGGATGATAGTAAGCCTGAAGCTATACATCCTTAAGTTTGGACACAAAAAAGCACCTCTCTCACGAATTGCGTGAAAGAGGTGCTTCCTCTGAATGCTATACTGTTAATGCTTACAATACCTATTTATGGAGAAACAGTCAATCTCTTTTTATTGCAAGTATTAAAGATGGATCCGTTCTTATGCTACTCCCGGTCCAATGCCAGTTTAGCCAACCCAATCGCTCCTGACAAACCCGCATTGTCTCCCAGCTGCGGCGGTACAATATAACTGTCTATGGCCTCATTCAGTGCCGGATGCTGAACGTAGCCGCCCAGTAATTCCTGAAGCTGAGCATGAATCAGCGGGAAAAGCTGACTCTGCTTCATGACTCCGCCACCCATGACAATCTTCTGCGGAGAGAGAATAAGCACGTAATTCATCAGTGCATGCGCCAGATAGTGGGCTTCCATTGCCCAGGCCGGATGTTCGGGTGGCAGTTCCCCTGCCGGTATACCCCAGCGGGTGCCAATCGCCGGACCTGCCGCCAATCCTTCCAGGCAATCACCATGATACGGACAAAAGCCGGCAAACGTATCTTCCGCATGGCGGCGCACAAAAATATGCCCCATTTCAGGATGAGACAGGCCATGAACCAGCTTGCCTCCTACTACCGCACCAGCCCCAATCCCTGTGCCGACTGTGATATACAGGCAACTGTCAAGTCCCTGGGCCGCACCCCACTTGTATTCTCCCAGCGCCGCACCGTTCACATCCGTATCAAAGCCGATAGGCACGGAAAAATGTCCGGCAACTGTTCCAACCAGATTATATTGTCCCCAAAAAGGCTTAGGGGTGGTTGTGATGTAGCCGTAGGTCGGGCTGCCAATCACAGGGTCAATGGGTCCGAATGAACCAATGCCGATCGCTTCTACATTTTTCCCCGTAAAATAATCCAGCACAAGCCCCATTGTTTCCTCGGGTGTAGTTGTCGGAAAGGTGACCCGGTCGATAATCGTACCGTCCTCATGTCCAATCCCGCATACAAACTTTGTTCCCCCTGCTTCAATAGCTCCAAGTACTTTCACTGCAGTAGTCTCCCTTCCCATACACGTGCTCTTCTCAATTAGCATTGTCCCCTTGTTAGGACATTGTTACGAAAACCTCAAACTGGGCGAAACCAAATTGGGCATCCTCCCGGAAATTCCATTCTAATATATATCGCCGCTTAAAAAGCGGGCATTGGTGCTTCTTGCCCTTATTATACGTGGCATGCAGATATATGACAAGCGGTTGACATATCAAAAAAATAAAACTGGAAAGGTAGATTTATTTCGGATTTTAGGACTGACGAATTGTCCGGTGAAAATAAAGAATTAGACTGATTACTTAAAATAAGCAGCGGCAGAACAAGACTTAATAAATAATGTCTTAGACTGCCGCTGTTGTCATTTAACTAATGTTTGTCCCTATTGTTGAACTATTGATCCTTAAAAACTCAGTTGTTGCTTCCTGCATTCCCGATCGCCTAAATCCTTCAATCGCATCGGGGCTGAGCGAAACCACGAATCTTAAACTTGTATTTATCCGTTCGATAATATCCATTCGTGGGCCACTTCTCCACTCCTCACTATTGTAGAACGCATCTTGAGAAGAATTAAGGTGGTCCAGGTTATCGTATGACCTGATAAGGTAATAAGCATCCTGATCGTGCAGGGAATTACCATAGGTAACAACATCCATCCCAATGCTGGTATGCAGAGGAACACTGATCTCATGCATGATTTTATGAAACTCGTCGCCAGTGCCAGCTTTCAGAGTATAAAGAAGAATCTCGATCACTCTATTCATAAATGCCTCCTGAGTATGTTCGTGTGTTTGTGTCACATTAAAGTATATGAATCGATCTAATTATATGAGTATCTAATTATATATTATGATTGTTTAAATGTTTTGGCAAAGACCAATCGATCTGGAAATACTTGCGTGGTGAGGGATTTTCCAATACTGTTAGGACAGGGAATGCTGTTATAACATTAGGGGGGTACACACCTTTCTTGTTGGCATAGTCGCTAGCCACTTCCAGGTTACTGTACAAGCGAGGTGTATTTTGTCAACAAGAATAAAGTCTTCACACTTTCATTATGTTGCGCTGTTATGCCAGTTGTGTCCGGCAAGGCTTTGCTCTATTGGTATCCTTGCAGGACTGACTTGTGCCCGAGTCGTGGATATTGTGTTATGTGAAGAACGATTACCACTCCCTCCATTCTTCTGTAATATCTTGATCCTCCTCAATTACTAATCCAGCTAACCTAGCTGCCTTGTCAATAAAATCAGCTAATTCTTCACGCTCCATCGTTGCAATAAAATAGCCATTTTCCTCATTCATTTCATTAAACGTAACTACAACTTCTTCCACAGCCTTCATAACACTCTCAGGATGTTTAGTTTCTTGTACTACTATTAATCGGTTTAGAAATTTATCCAGGACTTTATCAGACATTAGTAATCTCTCTTTCGTAAAAAGCTCATCTCCATATTCTAACGTCATTGAGCATACCCTCATTTTCTTGTTTTTAATGGTATATCACATAACGTTTCTGTCTTCATGACATCCTGGGTCAGTTTTGTAAAAAAACATCCGAGTCATGGCAGTTTTTTACTTCCATCATCCCTCCCCCTCATTTGAAGGAACGTCATGCCCAGTCCATATTCAATTGATATACCTATATTTTACTTGTGCTCATTTTTTCGTACAAGTGTTCTAATGTATAGCCAGGATCGCCAGGAAACTATCAGTGAGTTTGTTTAATTTTTTATGCATCATTTGTGGCTAACTATAGATCTCAGCCAGGTATCAACTTTATTGCTTCAGAATGCCTTTCTTTCCCGGTAGTTGCGGCAGGCTTCTACAAGCCGGAATGCCGCCGGAAAATAAGATGCCAAGTGAATATGCGCATAGGCAGCCAAGATATTTCCGTCCGCGTAACCCTCAGGCTGGTTTCCGCTTCTGCCGTGACTGTCATAGGCATACAATTGTGGCTCCTCAGGCGCATAACTCATCTGGGAGTAGTGAAACTCATGACCGCGTATTCGTTCCCCCCGCTTCAGCAGTAGGCAGTCCGCACGTGCTGTTACTTCGCGGTAGCCGAGTGCAGCGCGCCGCTCCTGCATGACCGTGGCGGCGGGAATAACCCCGGCCATCTTGTGTACAGCCCCGCTGCGGTCGGTGAGACTGCGGGCCAGCACCATGTAGCCGCCGCATTCCGCATACAGTGGCATTCCAGCTGCCGCAGCTGCCCTTAAGCCATCCAGGAAGGCGGCATTACTGGCGATCCCAGCGGCAAATTCTTCCGGGAAGCCGCCGCCGATGTAGATTCCGTCCGCGTGCGGAGGAATACCGTCGCCGTTAAGCGGACTGAAGTACACCAGACTTGCCCCGGCGCGGACCAGCAGCTCCAGATTGTCGGCATAATAAAAATTGAACGCGGCATCCCGTGCAACGGCAATGACAGGCGTAATGTCCTGTATAGTGACCAGAGCTTTAGGAATATCTTCTGCCGGATTCTCGTCTACTGGAACCTGCTCAGGCCACCATCCCTGCGCTAAAGGATAACGCAGGGCTGGCGCGGCCGCAGCAAGCTCCAGCAGCAGATCCAGATCCGTGCCGGCTTCCAGCAGATCGGCGGCACGGTCAAATAACGGATCCAGTTCACCGCGCTCGGCAGCAGGCAATAGTCCTAAATGCCTCTCCGGGATATCCAATTCCCGGTCCCGTTCCAACCATCCGATGACTGGAATACCACTGGCTGCTTCAATCGCCGCTTTGACAGTCTGGTAATGGCTGGCACTGCCACAGCGGTTCACGATTACAGCAGCGATGCGTACCCCTGGCTCCAGCTGCCCAAAACCAAGGACAATCGCTGCTGCACTGCGGCCCATACTGCGCACGTCTACGACCAGCAGCACCGGACTGTCCGTAAGTAGAGCAATTTCCGCCGTTGATCCGGTAAGCGCTGTTGCCTCTTTGCCGTCATACAGTCCCATTACGCCTTCAATTACTGACAGATCGGCCCCCTCCGAGGAACGCAAATAATACTCCAGCATATATTCGCTGGAGGTCATCCAGGAATCCAGATTCCGGGCCGGCCGGCCCGTTACAGCCGCGTGGTAGGCGGGATCAATATAATCTGGACCGCACTTGAAGGCCTGCACCATCAGACCGCGCCGGGCAAACGCCCGGAGCAGTCCAAGCGTCACTGTGGTTTTACCTGATCCGCTGCCTGTTCCAGCTACCACAATGCGCGGGCGGGCCTGGGAAGGCCACGCCGGTCTGCTTATCTCATTCATCTGATCACTCCTCCGCTTCGGAAAAACGGACTCTCGCTACAGCGATGGTTGCATTGCCGCTTTTTTTCTTTCTCAGTACAAGAACCCGGGCACCTGAAGACAGCAGGGCCGCCGGCTCGCAGACGCCGTAAGCCCCAGTCACCTTGAATACAGTCTCCGAAGGCTGCTCCAGCACAACCGTATTTAGCTGCTCCGGCGAATACAGGTCCAGCTTCCAGCCGTATTTGGCACATAAGGCCAAAAGACCAGCCTCATCTCCTTTGATCCCGGCGGTAGCCACATTGCGGACACAGTGAAGCGAAAGCCCCAGCTCCGCCAGTGTATCCTGAACTACCGCTTCAAGCTCCGCCTGTTTGGTGCCGCGGTTGCAGCCGAGCCCAAGCACCAGGCTGCGCGGTCGGTAGACTACGGCCCGCTCGCCCAATAGGGCCGACTCCGGCTCGGACAATAGCCGGTCCGTAACCACGATCGCCGCACTGAACGGCGCTTCCTGCAGCTCTGCCATGCTTCCGCAGAGGCGGACATGAGCAGGCAGAACCGCTCCTTGCGGCAGCCAGCCGCGTTCGCCGCTCTCCTGCAGGAAGGCCACCGCCTCCCCGTTGACCAGGGCCGCACTGACCGTTCTCATCGGCGCGAAATCTTCTGCGCGCCAGCCGAACTCTGAACCGAGCAAGTCCACGGCGAAGGTGCCCTGCACATCCGAGGCGGTAGTGATCACCGGATGGCTGTCAAGCAGCTGCGCGATCTGCAGCGTCAGCCTGTTAGCCCCGCCGAGGTGCCCGGAGAGCATGCTGATGACATGCTCTCCATGCTCGTCAATGACGATGACGGCGGGGTCGGTTCTTTTATTCCCCAGCAGAGGAGCAGTCAGCCTGACCGCCGCACCCAGCGAAAAGAACAAAATAATCCCTTCGTACTGCCGGAACAGCTTCGGAAGCAGCTCTTTGACCGGTTCCGCGAATATCTGAAAGGTGCAAGAAGACTCACGCAGGTCCCTGCTGTACTTGGCATAGCCATAAACATCTGTATCTGCGAGCATCTCTCCCAGCTTCAGCGCCAGACGGATACCATTTGTGGTAATAGCAACCGCCGCATACCGGTTAGCCATCGGATTCGGTTCCTTCCCGGCAGCCGTGGGTAAACTTCTTGTCGTACAGCTTCGAGCGGTGCTGGTCCCGCTCCGTAAGTGTCGGGTCAAGGGCCCAGCCGGCGAGGATCATCGCATGCATGGTAATGCCCGCATCCCGCAGATCATCTGCAAGACGGGACACCGTAGTCCGCAGAATCTGCTGGTCCGGCCAGGTCGCCCGCTTCACGACAGCCACTGGCGTATCCGGACTCCAGCCGGCAGCGAGAAACTCAGCTGACACATGTCCGGCCAGTGAAGCACTGAGGAACAGGGCCACAGTGCAGTGATGCGAAGCGAGCTGCCGCAGCTGCTCGCGTTCCGGCACGGGCGTCCGGCCTTCAGCCCGGGTCAGAATCACTGTCTGCGTCAGCTCCGGCACCGTCAGCTCCGCGCCTAGAGCCGCCGCTGAAGCAAATACAGAGCTGACCCCAGGCACAATCTCATAGCTGACACCGCACAGCTTCAGCAGCGACATCTGTTCCAGAATCGCCCCGTACATTGAGGGGTCTCCGGTGTGGACGCGGGCTACGCTTTTACCCGTCTTCACTGCCGCTGCCATGATCTCTACCTGCTGCTCCAGGTTCATTCCCGAGCTCTGCAGCACCTTAGCTCCCGGCTTGGCGCTGGCAATGAGCTCCCCGCTAACCAGAGAATCTGCGTAGAGCACCACATCTGCGGTGCGCAGGATCCGGCTGCCTTTTAGCGTAATCAGCTCGGGATCACCCGGGCCGGCTCCTACGATATATACCTTTGGCTCCAAACTGGCTGTTATCATTTGCTCACCACCATAAGACTTAGATATTCCAGCTCCCGGCCACGCAGCTCTCGGGCGTCCCGCCACACTGTCTCGTACGGCGAGGTCACCTTAGTGACAACGGATGCTTTGCCTCCAAGATCTAGCTCGTCCAGCACCTCCAGCACCAGATCCAGCACCTTCGCCACCTTCAAGAACACTACCGTATCATGATGCAGCAGTGCCTCCTTCAGCGCCTCGCGATCGTCTGTAGCCGGAATAATCCCCACTCGCTGATTGCCGTCCGCAAGCGGCTGTTCCAGCGCAGCAGCAGCACCCAGCAGTGACGAAATCCCCGGGATCGTAACAATAGGCACATCAGGATGCAGCTCCTGCATCAGCCGGGCCAGGTGAATGAATGTACTGTACAGATTCGGATCGCCCTCTGTCACAAAAGCAACATCACGCCCCAGCTTCAGCTCATTCCAGCACAGCTCTGCCGTATGGTTCCAGCCGCTAGCCAGCCGTTCCGGGTCTTTAGTCATCGGGAACACCAGTCCCAGCATAACCTTTTCGTTAGCATTGACGTGCATCTCTACAATCTCGTGGGCGTAGGATTTCCCGCCCTTTTGGGTAGCCGGGTAGGCAATTACCGGGCATTCCCTCAGCAAACGGCAGGCCTTCAGTGTAATCAGCTCAGGATCACCGGGACCCACGCCCACACCGTACAAGCTGCCGATCCCGTTGCCCGTTTCTTTTGTTGTCATACGCTTTCCCCTCCTATGTTCTGCTAAGTAAGTGGCTAATCCTATCTCTTGCTCTATTGGCAGTCCTGCCTGCGTCCGCTAACCACATATACAGGGTTCATCCCCTCAAACCGGGTCATACCGAGGATCGGCTTCCCCCGCGAAGCCTGGAGCTGCGTCACTTCGACAGCCAATCCTGCAAGCTTCAGCGATTCCATACCGGAATAAAGTGTTTCAATCGTGATCGCTGCGATGACCATCCGTCCGTCCCGCCGCAGCCGCTGAGCGCAGAGGGCAATAATATCCTTCAGTTCGCCCCCGCTGCCGCCGATAAACACCGCATCCGGGTCCGGCAGACCGTCCAAGCCCCTGGGGGCTTTGTCATGGATAATCTCAAAATCAGCACGGAATTTACGGCGGTTGGCCTCCATGTTGGGCAGGTTCTCGGCACTTTTTTCAAGTGCGTATACCTTGCCGAGACGGGCAATCCGTGCACATTCCACCGCCACTGCCCCTGATCCTGAACCGATATCCCAGACGACTGCGTCCTCGGACAAATTCAGCTCTGACAGGACAAGTGCCCGGACCTCGCGCTTTGTAATCAGGCCTTTCTCCGGATAACGCTGATGGAAGGTTTCATCGGGATAGGCAAAACCCCGCCGCAGAGCCTTATCGTCCTCCCGTTTCCACCGCAGAATTACTATATTTAACGGAGAAAAGACCCCCTTTTCGAGCTCATCCAATTCCCAGAACCGGCAGACTTCACCGGAACCACCCAGTTTTTCGCAGACAAACGCCTCATATTCCGTCATTCCAAATTCGCGCAAATAGGCTCCTATCACTGCAGGGGAATTGACCTCATCGGTTAGTAGAGCTATTTTGCGCTTGCCGTCAATCCGCTGGGCAAGCCCCCGGATCGGACGGCCGTGGAGACTGACCAGCTCCGCATCCTGCCAGCTGTCTCCGAGCCGGGCAAACGCTAGCTGCACACTGCTGTAATGTGGAATCACCTCAACATGCTCGGGACCGAACCTGCGGACCAAATACCCGGCAATGCCAAAAAACAGCGGGTCTCCCGAAGCAAGCACCACGACACGGCGCTCCTTCCATATTTCCTCCAGTTTGTCCGCAAAGGCCTTCAGGCCATTTTTCAGAACAATCTTTTCCCCGTGGTAGGTGCTGAAATAAGACAGCTGCCGCTCCCCGCCGAGCAGCACTTCGCTTTCATGCACTTTGCTCAGGCTATCCGGGGTTAAGCCTCCGGCTCCGTCCTCCCCGATGCCAATAATATATATAATGTCAGCCACGGATCTCCGCCCTTCCCAGCACCCGGCCCTTCATGGTGATCAGCACCATCTCCACCGTCATGCCGCCATGTATATGTTCCATACAATGCCTGCAGGCATGCAGACACAGCAGTTCAAAAAAACCATCATGCCCGGCCTCCGTCATATGGTCCACAACCTGTGAAGCTGTGTTAGCTCCAGCAATCTCCGCTACCAGTTCCCGGTCTGCTCCCGACTCCGCCGCCATCCTGGCCAGAAAACCGAAATCGACTGGAGCATGTTTGGAGTGGATCAGCATCGCACCCTGTGCTACTTTCGAGTACTTGCCCGCCATTCCCACCAGCGTAACTTTACGGATTCCGTAAGCCTTGGCATGCTCCAGGGAGTAGCCGACATATTCACCCATCTGGATAAAAGCTTCCTCAGGAAGCGCTCCGAACATCGCCATAGCATATTTCTCACTGCTGCCGCCCGTGGTCAGGATAATCTGCTTGTTCCCCATGGCCGCAGCGACCGAAATAGTCTGCACCACGCTCGCCTTGTAAGCATCGGTGGAGAACGGCGTCACCACACCGCGAGTACCCAGGATAGAAATGCCGCCCTGGATGCCCAGCCGGGGGTTCAACGTCTTGAGTGCAATGGCCTCGCCCTCCGGCACACTGATGACTACCTGCACCCCCCTGGCCGCGCCATGCTCCTCCAGTACCTCGGACACCGCATCCCTGATCATGCGCCGGGGCACAGGATTGATCGCCGCTTCTCCGGGCGGTACCGGTAACCCCGGCTTCGTTACTCTCCCGACACCTTTGCCTCCGTCTATCTCTACACCGGGAGTATCGCTCCAGCTTACAGCAGCCACAATCCTTGCCTGATGTGTCGCATCCGGGTCATCCCCGGCATCCTTCACAGTTGCACAGATTGCCGAGTCCCTGCCGGTAAGCTCACCCCCTGTCAGGTCGAACGTATGCCGGAAGCCGGCAGGCAAATCGATCTCCACACGCTGTGGAACTTCGCCGGTAACCAGCAGGAGCACTGCGCCTTTGGCGGCAGCGGCAGCACAGGCACCGGTCGTATAACCGCGGCGCAGTGGTACTGAGGGATCGGCATACCCGGAATCCCTGCCGTGCTTACTACCCTGGAAATCCAGTGACTCCCGTTGTTCCATGACCCAATTCGCCTCCCTTCTCTGCTGTGTCAGGTGATATTCACCAGGGCCCTACTGGCCCTGATTCTGCAACTCTGACGCTTGACGGACAGCCAGCAGGCTGAGTGCGTTGACCGCTGCAACCACAACTGTGCTGCCGCCTTTGCGTCCGATGTTAGTGATATATGGAATATCTAGTTTGCGCAGCTCATCCTTCGACTCAGCAGCAGATACAAATCCGACCGGCATGCCAATCACAAGTCCAGGCTTTGCAGCACCTTCTTTGATCAAACGAATCAATTCCAGCAGCGCGGTTGGCGCATTGCCAATCACGTAGATCCCGCCTGGCGCTTCAGCGCAGGCTTTACGGGTTGCGAGGATAGCGCGGGTTGTTCCTTCCGCCTTGGCAGCCTCAATTACATCCGGATCAGAGATATGCACCCGGACTTCGCCGCCATATTTGTGAATCCGCTCCTTGGCAATGCCGGCTTCCACCATACGCACGTCTGCAATAATGGGCTTTCCCGCCAAAATAGCGGAAATACCCGCCTCCACCGCCCCGGGATGAAACACGAGACTCCGCCCCAGTTCAAAATCGGCAGAAGCATGAATGATCCGCTGCACGACTGGATACTGCATGGCGCTGTAATCATGCTCCCCCAGCTCACTGGTAATCATTTGAAAGCTCAGACTTTCAATCTCCTGCGGCTGCACCGTAAGCGGCTTAAAGTCCGTACCAAATTCCATAGCTATCCCTCATTTCTTATATAAAGCTGTAACCGCCGACACGATCTCATCAAAGGACTGATACACCCTGCAGTGATCTCCAAAAGCCGTTTGAGGGCGTGCAATCAATATGACATACAGGCCCATATCCAGCGCCGCATGCACCTTTTCATCGAGGGAACCTTCTGCTCCACTCTCTTTCGTAACCATCACTTGGGTTCCGTATTGTCTATAGAGAGCTTCATTCATTTCACGTGAAAAAGGTCCCTGCATCGCAATGATGTTGCGCTGTTCTATCCCGAGGGAAATGCACTTCTGTATATTTTCCAGACAGGGCAGCAGTCTTACGGTTAACCGGATAGCGGTATTCTCCAGCAGCTGTCCTGCAAAAACCTCTAATGTTTTGCCGCCGGTCGTCAGCATAATGGAGCCTTCCAGCTGCTTGGCCCTGCGCGCTGCCTCTTCATAGGAATGCACGACCATTAACCGGGGATGTTTATCATAACTGACGCTGCGCCGCTCATAACGCCAATAGGGCAGACCGAGCACTGCAGCGGCTCTCATCGCATGGGCATGTGCCTCCTGTGCAAACGGATGGCTGGCATCAATGATGGCGCTGCAGCCTTCCTTCCTCAGGCAGGAGATCATTCCATCCTGATCCAGCCTGCCGATACGCGTCCGTATGCCCGCTGCTTCAAGGCGTTCCGCAGCACTTGCCGTCACAACGGACGCCAGCAGCTGTAGCCCTTCACTTGACAGGGAAAGCGCCAGTTCACGGGCATCACTGGTTCCACATAGCATAAATATCATCGGGTCAGCGCGCCATTGGAGTAGTTGGCGGGTTCATGGCCACATCCATGCCCTTCTCCCCCATGGGAGCCGTGATGATGCGCCTCGTCACCGTGGTGATGGTGATGATGATGAATAGAAGCTTCATCGCGGTATTTGCAATTGTCGCAGTTGGCTACAGTCAGGCCCGCCACAGTCTCATCTATCCGATCGATCAGCATGTCGGACAGCAGTGGGTGTGTGCCCAGATAGCTGCCTGCCTCTACTTCAATCTCCGGGTGTGCTGCGGTAAAACCGTTCACCGTTTCGTTGAACTGTCTCATCAGCACCCCGGTGAATAATAAATACGGAAGCACGATGATTTTCCGCGCTCCAAGTGCAAGGCACCGCTCCAATCCTGCGTTCAGCGAAGGCTTGGCCATAGCAATAAAGCAGGCCTCGACGCTTTTAAAGGAGGTTCTTTCCCAGAGCAGACGGGTCAGCTTGAAGAGGTCGCTGTTCGCATCCGGGTCACTGCCTCCGCGGCCCATGACAAGCACGATAGTATCTTCATCTGTGATCTGGTCCTTTTCCTCACTCAGCACAGCCGCTATCTCCTGCTTGCTGCTATCCGGGTGCGCAAAGTGGCTTTGGTGTGCGCGTACGATCGCATTATTAGTGATGTCTCCAGATTGCGCCCATTGTTCTGATGTCTGAATCGGCCGCGACAGCGCCATAGCTCCTGCAATGCGGTCTAACAGAATTTCCGCTGCTCTCTCCTGCACGCCAATAGGCCGGCCATATATAAATTCCATATCCGGATATTTCAGCTTCGCCTGATCCAGGGCCATCGGAATATCCAGCTTGGAATGTCCCGCCGCGAACAAAATAATCGGTACAACATAGACCTTAACGGCTCCTCCCCGGACACATAGATCTATGCCTTCGGAAATGGTTGGAGCCGACAACTCGATAAAGCAGGTCTCCATGATATACTCCGGCCTCCGGTCAGCCAGCAAACGGGTAAAGTTCCGCAGCTCCTCATTCCCCTCTTCCACACGGCTTCCATGTCCTACTAGCAGCACCGCCGGCTTCCGGCTGGCACCTTCCGGGTTCTGCAAAAGCACGGGTTCAGATTGAATCCCGCTCTCCTGGTCACCGCCAGCCAATGCCGCCAGCGACCAAGGTTCTGCTGCGGTCTGCAGCCGTTCATGCGGCTTCAGTACCTGCGTATCAGCGCCAAGGCAGTACTTGCGCTCATAGCCGCGTGGTGTAACTAAAAGGCCTTCATAGACTATGGTAGCTGAATTGCCGACGATTACAGTCGAGAGCATGCCGATCTCATGATTCAGCATATCCTGGAGCGTTGTGACGATGGTCTGCTGGCGGTCACGATAGGCGCTTTTTACGATACCGACCGGAGTGGCAGGGTCCCGGTAGCGTAGCAGAATCTGACGGGCTTCTTCAATTTGGCGTGTCCGCTTCCCGCTGCGCGGATTATAAAAGGCAATTACAAAGTCAGCCATTCCTGCTGCTTCCACCCGTGCCGCAATGCTCTCCCAAGGCGTAAGATGGTCACTCAGGCTAATCGTACAGGAATCATGCATAATCGGTGCTCCCAGCAGCGAGGAGCAGGATTGAATCGCCGAAATACCTGGAATCACTTCGACCACTACACCTGTGTCAGGTTTCCAGCCCCGTTCGATCAGCACTTCATAGACCAGCCCCGCCATTCCATATACACCTGCATCTCCGCTGGAGATGACAGCAATGGTCTGCCCAGCCTCTGCCCGGCGAACCGCTTCCTGGGCCCGGCTGACCTCCTCGGTCATGCCTGTTCCGACAATCTCCTGATGCCGCAGCAGCGGCCGGACCAAATCCACATAAGTGCTGTAGCCGATCACAGCCTCACTTTCTTCCAGCGCCGCCAAAGCCCGGCCCGTAATATGCTCCATTGCACCGGGACCAAAACCGATAATCAGCAGCTTTCCTAGTCTGTTCATTCTTGTTCCTCCATCCTTGATACAGCTTCGGTACTCAAAGCAAAAACTCCCGCCTTGTGGGGTGGGAGGTACATGTACGTATTCAGATCACAAAAAGAAGGCAGGCCCGCCGCCAAAACAAGCAGCGCCCCCTCATCTGTTCATCCATTCGTACACCGCTCCTATCCGCGTAGAGTCGTGTGTGCGCAAACAAGGTAGGTCTCCTGGCTCGGGATCATCGCCTGGCTTCGTCTTCCCCGGAGCTATCGCCGAGTGACTTGTTGAAGCCGGCTCTTCCTTACAGTGGCGGGACCGCTCGGGAGTTGCACCCGATTCCCTGTTATCCCTTGATATCAATCAAAGGCACCTTGTTTCGTCGCTGATTCATCCTGTACATCATAGCGGAGACCGCTCACGCATGTCTGTGATAAAAGTGCAGCGCAGGAAGCTTGTAAGAATGTCACTTGAGTAATATAATTATTAACTATAACGCTGTATCGGAGGCTTTTCATGAAACTTGATCTTACTGAAGAATCCCTGCCGGTGTACGAAGCATTATCCAGCTCTGTTCGACTGCATATGCTCCGTCTGCTTGCCGTCCAGCCCATGAATGTCAAGGAATTAGCCGGAGCGGTGCAGCTCAGCAGTGCGATTATGACCATGCATGTGCGTAAGCTGGAGGCTGCCGGACTTATCAGCACCCATATGGCTCCCGGACGGAGCGGCTTGCAGAAAATCTGCACAATAGCCGTGGACAATGCCGAGATTTTGTTCCCGGGACAAGGTAAAACAGAGCGTAAACGCCACCGTAAAGAGATCCCCGTCGGGCATTATTCCAATTTCCAGATCGAACCGACCTGCGGTCTGGCTACCACGGATCAAATCATCGGCAACTTTGACGATCCGCGTTATTTCTGGGATCTCGAGCGGATGAATGCCGGTATTCTCTGGTTTGGCAAAGGATATGTCGAATATAAAATCCCCAACTTTCTGCTATCCAGCCAGCAGCCAGAGGAACTGGTCATTACGATGGAGATTGCCTCGGAAGCACCATCCATTAATAATAATTGGCCTTCGGACATCACCTTTACCCTGAACGGGCACAAGCTTGGCTACTGGACAAGTCCCGGTGATTATGGAGACAGGCAGGGCAAATACACACCATCCTGGTGGCCAGCCCTCACCAATCAATACGGACTGCTCAAGCAGCTGAGGGTTACTCCAAAGGGTACTTTTATGGATGGCCATAAGCTGTCCGAGGTTACGCTTGAACAGGTGGGCATCCGCAGCAAACAATGGACGTTCATGCTGTCTGTGGAAGAAGATGCCGAGCATATCGGGGGTCTAACCCTCTTCGGCAAAGGGTTCGGCAATTATAACGAAGACATGCTGGTAGATTTATATTATACAGATATGCCAGACAGCAATGAGTCGGCAGGGTCTGCTTAACCCCCATATACGCACAAAACAAAGAAACCCCGAATTCCGCAGTTTATCAAACTGGTGGAATTCGGGGTTTCTGGGCTTAGCCAGGTTTAGCAATCGTTATACCGTTACAGCACGGCCTGGCGATAGTGTACCTTGTCTATTCGTTAACCGGCTGCCACAGGCCACCCCCGGGAAGCGGACAGCCCCTTGCCTTCAAACGGGCAACAACCGGTATGATGCAGCCGCAGGCGGTGCAGGTTACCCCATCCTGCAGTTTGGAGCAGGTACTGCAAATGGCGACCCGCTCCGCATACAACGAATCTGAAGCGGTGTTACCTTCATTGAACATCGAGGATGCCAGAATACGGGCGATCTGTGCATCTGTGACCTTATAGTCGTCCCGGCAGCCTTTACAGGAAGAGGTTGTGGCCATAGCAGTACTCCTTTTATGCGTTCGGTGTAATCTCCAGTACCGTTACCGACATCGCCGGCAGCTCCACAGTAATCGTATCGCCCTCCAGCTTGAAAGCTGTGAACGGCTGCGGAACGACAGCTTCCGGCTCGCTGAACGAGTTGTGGGCATCGATCGTTGCCCCGGCCAGAGTTGTACCGCTGATCTGAACGGCTTGGCCGGCGAGTCCGCGTAATTCCAGTGGAAGTACTGCTGAGGCTGCATGATTCAGGTTACAGAGGCTGACATGAATCACACCCTCTGCCGTTACCGAAGCTGAGGCGGATACTTCCGGAATCTCCTTACCTTCAAAGCTGTAAGATCCGCTCTCCTGAGTCAGATCGAGCAGTTCTGCATCCTGATGCACCTTGTACATATTGAATACATGATAAGTCGGAGTGAGCAGCATTTTCTCGCCTTCGGTAAGAATGACAGCCTGCAGCACGTTAATCGTCTGGGCAATGTTCGCCATACGCACACGGTCGCTGTGGTTGTGGAAAATGTTAAGTGTCAGTCCGGCAACCAGCGCATCGCGGATCGAATTCTGCTGATAGAGGAAGCCTGGGTTCGTTCCCGGTTCCACATCATACCAGGTTCCCCACTCATCAACGATCAGGCCGACTCTTTTCTCAGGATCATATTTGTCCATAATCACACTGTGGCGGGTTATCAGTTCTTCCATGTGCAGCGCCTTTTCCAGTGTCGTGAAATATTCCGAAGCTTCAAAGCCGGTAGCCGCACCCTTATGCTCCCAAGTTGCACCGGGAACCGTATAGTAATGCAGTGTGATGGAGTCCATAAACCGGGTGGCTTCGCGCATTAGCACTTCCATCCAGTAATAATCGTCCGAATTCGGTCCGCAGGCGATCCGGTGAATCTTATTGTCTCCATAGTTGCGGACATAGGTCTGGTACTGCCGGTACAAGTCTGCGTAATACTCAGGACGCATATTGCCTCCGCAGCCCCAGTTCTCATTGCCTACGCCAAAATACTTGACGGCCCACGCTTCTTCGCGGCCATTCTTCGTGCGCAGCTCAGCCATCGGAGATATACCGTTAAAGGTCAGATACTCTACCCATTCAGACATCTCCTGCACCGTTCCACTGCCTACATTGCCGTTGATATAAGGCTCGCATTCCATCATAGCGCACAATTCCATGAATTCATGCGTCCCAAAATGGTTGTTCTCCACGGCGCCGCCCCAATGTGTATTGATCATCCGTTTGCGTCCTTCGCGTGCTCCAATGCCATCTTTCCAATGATATTCATCAGCAAAACATCCGCCCGGCCAGCGCAGCACCGGCACCTTGATCTCCTTAAGCGCTTCCACAACATCATTGCGGATGCCTTTGGTGTTCGGAATCGGTGAATCTTCTCCTACCCAGATGCCTTCATAAATGCAGCGTCCCAAATGCTCGGAAAAATGTCCATAAATATTCCGGTTAATCGTTCCCTTGCGGATATCCGTATTAAGCACAACACGCTGAGCCATTTCAATGCCGCCTCTCTTAAATTAACATATTTATTAATCATTTAATATTCATATTAACATTATAAAGGGCTTGCTTCTCATCCGTCAATAACAAAAAGCGCCTCTTAAGCCGTTAACGGCTCAAGAAGCGCTTTGGGTACAATCCATATATTTGCTCAGTCAATCATCCTGCTGGACAGAGGGGATTAAGCTTCACCCGAGATCCCCCAGCTCGATCTGCACAATGCCCCGCTCATCCTTCACCGTTCCTACGAGATGCATCAGGCTGCCGAACTCCAGCTCCTGGAATTTGCGGACTGCGTTCTCGCGCTGCAACTCCCACAGGCATTCCGCTAGTGTACATACTACAGGCACATCGCAGCGAATCTCCGCCAGCTCGCGGGATAGATGAAGCATATCGAGATCAGCTTCGATTTTGGCGCGCACCCCTTTGGGCAGTAAGTGAAGATTCTCGATCACGCCTTCCACGGTACCATATTCTGTCAACAGCTTCAGTGCGGTCTTCTCTCCAATGCCGCGCACGCCAGGATAATTGTCGCTGGTATCGCCCATAAAACCCTTCAGATCAATCACCTGGGCAGGGGTAAGTCCTCTTTCTTCGAGCAGTTCGGCCGGATCGTACACTTTGTAGTTGGAGCGGCCTTTTTTCATAATCACGACCTTAACGCTGTCACTGACCAGCTGCAGCATATCATGATCCCCTGTCAGAATGTAGACCTCGGACTCCCCGCTGTAACAGGATGCAAGCGTGCCAATGCAGTCATCCGCTTCATAGCCCACCAGGCCGATATTCGGCACACCCAGCTCAGCCACCACCTCTTTGACGAGATCGAACTGTGGAATCAGCTCCAGCGGCGCATCAATCCGGTTCGATTTGTAGCCATCATACTTCTCCGTGCGGAAGGTCCCTTTGCCCATATCCCAGCAGCAGACCACATGTGAAGGCTCAAACGTGCTCACCGCATCGAAAAAATACTGCAAAAATCCGTACACCGCATTCGTCGGCATTCCTGCCTTAGTCTTGCGGATATATCCTCCATAGGCGGTCGCATAAAAAGCCCGGAACAGCAGAGCCATTCCATCGACGATCATTACCCGGCTCTTTGTTTCTGAACTCATGTGTAACCTCTCCTTGTATCTTCATATTTTGGGGTTTGCAGCGGAAGGCCGATAAAAAAGCAAAAACTCCACTGCGATGTTTGACAGGAATTCCATCAGCCGTCTATCCCCTAGTTACTTAACCCGTGACACCCGCGGTGGATGTTAAGCAAGAATCATGCCTGGCTCCAAGCAGCAGCGTACTGTTCTTCCTTAAAGCCCACAGTAACCTTCTTGCCGTCAGTGACAATCGGACGTTTGATCAGCATACCATTGCTGGACAGCAGTGCTAACTGCTCCTCTTCACTGAGACTGGTCAACTTGTCCTTCAGTCCAAGATTCTTATATACTTCTCCGCTTGTATTAAAAAACTTCTTCAGTTCCAGCCCGCTGTCCGCCACCAGATCACGCAGCTCAGCCACTGTTGGCGGCTGTTCGGCAATATGCTGCAGCTCCAGCTCGTGGCCAGCTTCCTTAAGCCATTTTACAGCATTGCGGCACGTGCCGCATTTGGGATATTGATAGACTTTTAAGTGACTCATCAGTTACTCCTTCGGTTAAGTTAAAAGTAATAGACAACGCTTAACAACGGCATTTCTTCCATTGTCTGCGTCAAGAGCAAGCGCTTCGTCTTGCCCTTGACACTGACGCTACTGCCCGGCCGCATCCCGCTGCAGTCTCTCCTGCAGCAGCGCCAGATCCGGTGGAAGTGGCGCTTCAAATACCAGCTCTGTGCGTAGCACAGGATGCTGAAAGGACAGCCTAACCGCATGCAACGCCTGGCGCGGAATAGACGCATCCAGCTCCGTTACCCGCTCCAATTGCGCTTGCTCTTCTGCACCCAGCTCCGCTACCCGCTCCAATTGCGCTTCCTCTTCCGCATCCAGCCCCGCAGCTTGCCCCAGTTGCGGATGCTCTTCCACAATCTGCGACTGAGTATTCACGGCCAGCAGCCCCGCCTTGGCGTAAAGCGGGTGACGGTACATCCCGTCACCAATCAGCGGGCAGCCGATGGAGCCCATATGCACCCGGATCTGGTGGGTGCGGCCGCTCTCCAGCTTCAGCTCGACCTTTGCCGCGCCGGAGTACACCTCCTTGACCTCATAGCGGGTCAAGGAAGGATAGCCATCCGGCGTTACGATCCGCCGGTGCGGCTCCGCCGGGTCGCGGTCGATCGGGCCGTCGATATCACCGCTCGGCACAGCAGGAACGCCATGCACCCAGGCGTTGTAACGCTTGTCCACCGTTCCGGCAATCATCTGCTCGGAAATATGCTGGTGACTGTATGGATTCTTCGCAATCACTAGTACGCCCGACGTCTCCTGATCCAGCCTGTGAACGGGGCGGAAGCGGAATTGCACACCTTTTTGCGCCCAGTAATAGACAACTCCATTCGCCAGTGTGTCGGTATAGTGCCCATGGGTCGGATGCACAATGATTCCAGCCGCTTTGTTCACGACCAGCAGATGCTCATCCTCATAAAGGATTTCAAAAGGGATCGGCTGCGGCAAAATATCCTCTGATGTCTCCTGCTCCATGCGGATCTGCACGTTATCGCCAGCTGCTACCCGCACGCTGATATAGACCCGTTCCCCGTTCAGCATAATGCCCTGTTCCGTCATTTTGAGCCGGGACAGCAGCTTGCGGGAGACATCCATCCGCTTCTGCAGGATGGTCTTAAGCAGCCAGCCGTCCTCAGACTGCGGCACTTGATATGAAATGGGTGAATAATAGCTCATTGTCATATTAGTTGCGGAATACCTTTTTGCTCCGCACATATTCTACATCAGCAATCCCGAGACGTGTGTTGGCCGTGCGGGCCAATGCAAAAAAGTAATCCGACAGCCGGTTCAGATAGATCACTGCCTCCGGGTTGATATCTGCACTCCGTCCCAGCGTAACTGCACGCCGTTCCGCGCGGCGGCATACGGTACGGCAGACATGCAGTACGGATGACAATGTGCTTCCTCCCGGCAGAATGAAGCGCTCCAGTACCGGATTTTCGGCCTGTAGCGCATCAATCCAGCCTTCGAGGCGCTCAGCCATCTCACTTTTCACCTTATATTTGTTCTCGCTTAGCTTCACAAAAGCAAGATCCGAGCCGCAGTCGAACAGCTCATGCTGAATCTCCAGCAACTGCTCCCGCACATCTTCGAACTTCTCATCCTCCATCAGGCTACGTGCCTGGCCGACAAAGCTGTTCAGCTCGTCAATCGTGCCGTAGGCCTCGACGCGTACATCGTCCTTGCCTACGCGGCCGCCAATAACTGATGTTTCCCCTTTATCCCCCGTACGTGTATAGATCGCCATTCGTTTTCTCCTCCTGCCTCTTGAATCACATATTCTTAGTTTAAACGCTCCTATGCAGATAAGGCAAACAAAGTTCGGCATTTCTGACATGTAAATAACTCCCTGAACCGGGGTTATGAGCTTAATCTTCTGCTACAAACAAAAAAGGGACCCGGAGGTCCCAAACAAAGAACATTCGCAGCTTCAGCGTCTGCGGGAATGCCCTCTCATATATTCATTAATCTTCAGGTCCAGCAGGCTACTGACTTCGATCACATTAGCCGAAGTGAACGAATTCTCCTGTACAAAAAGCTGTTCCATTCTGCTTCGGAGAACACGGATTTCATCTTCCAAAGAGAGTCTGTGTGCGTTAATATCGCCCTTGGGGGGCCGTTTACCGCTTCCGGTCAAACATTCCCCGCCATAGGAAGGCAAGTAATAATCGGCGCTGAGCACAATCATCCCTCCTAAATGTATGTTCAGAGAAGAAAATCCATGTAAGTACTAACACAGGGGTTTCTTGTCCTCAGAGTAAAATAATACCATACATTATAAAGATCCGCTATAGTCCGATTTACTTCATCTTGTAGTCTGATTACACGCGTTCACGCTCTAGTTGTGAGACAAATGCCCCTATCCGCTCAACGGCCTCATTCAGCTGGGAGACGGAAGTGGCGTAGGAGCAACGGAGATACCCTTCGCCTCCAAGTCCAAACACACTGCCGGGAACTGCGGCTACCTTATACTCAAGCAGCAGACGCTGGGCAAACTCGTCGGAAGTAAGTCCGGTGCGGCGTATGCTTGGAAATGCGTAAAATGCGCCTTGCGGCTCATGGCAGTCCAAGCCGGCATCCCGCAAGCCTTTGACTATCAAACGGCGGCGCTGGTTGTAGGAATCGGTCATCCGGTCCTTCTCCTCCATGCCGTTGGTTAACGCCTCCAGCGCGGCTACCTGGCCCATGGAAGGGGCACACATAACAGTGTATTGGTGGATCTTCAGCATCGCAGAGATCAAGTCCGGATGTCCGCAAGCATAGCCCATTCGCCAGCCGGTCATGGCAAATGCTTTGGAGAAACCGCTGACCAGAATCGTCCGGTCGATCATTCCCGGCAATGAAGCGAAGCTAACATGATTGCTGCCATAGGTAAGTTCCGCATAGATTTCATCAGAAATTACGATGAGATCATGCTTTTCTACAACCTTGGCAATAGGCTCCCAGTCTTCACGGCTCATAATCGCACCTGTCGGATTGCTGGGATAACAGAGAATCAGAATTTTGGAGCGCGGGGTAATCTTGGCTTCCAGCCCCGCTGCGGTAAGCTTGAAATTGTTCTCCCCGAACGTTTCAATGCCGACAGGAATCCCGCCGCCAATCGCGGTAATCGGAGAATAGGAAATATAACAAGGCTCAGGAATAAGAATCTCATCTCCGGGCGAGATCAAGGCGCGCAGCGCCAGATCAATGGCTTCACTGCCGCCCACTGTGGCGATGATCTGATTGGCCGGATTATAATCAACGGCGAAACGGTTGTGCAAATATTCGGCTATTCCCTCCCGAAGCTCCGGCATACCTGCGTTAGAGGTATAACCTGTAAAACCTCTCTCCAGCGAATATACGCAGGCTTCCCTGACATGCCAGGGCGTCTTAAAGTCCGGCTCACCGACCCCAAGTGAAATAATATCTTTGCTGCCTGCCGCCAGATCAAAAAACTTGCGGATGCCCGAAGGCTGAATCTGCTGGACCAGCGGTGCCAAATAGGAACTCATCGATTTGCCTGTATCTCCGGTATGCTGACTATTATTCGTGATCATTTGATTACTTCCTTTACGGAGATATCATGAGACGGTTGTCTTCCTCATGCTCTTCAAAGATGATACCGTCCTGTTTGTATTTTTTGAGCGTAAAATTGGTTTTGGTCGAGAGTACCGCATCAATCGGAGACAGCTTCTCGGATACGAAATTAGCGACATCCCGCAGATTCCGGCCTTCTACTTCTACTAACAGGTCATAGGCTCCCGACATGAGGTAGACCGATTTCACCTGGGGATACAAATAGATTCGTTCAGCAATCCCCTCAAAGCCCCGGCCCCGTTCGGGTGTAATCTGTACTTCAATCAGCGCTGTAACCCGCTCATCGTCCACCTTATCCCAATTCACGACGGTGGCATATTTAACAATGACATGGTCTTTTTCCATTTGCTCAATCACTTGCTTGACGTCGTCTTCTTCCGCTCCCAGCAGCGTTGCCATCAGTGCTGTAGAGCTTCGCGCGTCCTCCTTGAGCAGTTCCAGCACTTTCCTCTTCAGTTCATTCATTTCCTTCATGCCTTCCCTCCTGCGATAAGAGTTTAATACTAATATGACATGAAAATGGTACTTCTGCAAACAAAATAACCCCGCAGAAGCGGGGTTAACGGATTGCCTTATTCTGAAAAAGCACCTATTATCCCGGGAAGCGGGAAAGAGCTATGGTGCTGCGTCGGCCATAGGACAGCCGGGTTACATATAGTATGAACTTTGCACGTTCGGCTGATGCTGCGGCACGTTAGGAGCCTGACGGTAATCACCAGTTCCATTTAATTTTTGCTGTACAAAATGTTGGCATTTCTGCTGGATTTGTTGTGCGCTTTGGATCTGCTTATCCACAGCCTGGCGGAGGGCTTTGTCTGGTGTTTGATAAAATCCCATCTGAGACATCTGGTTGTACAGGTCCCCTTGAATCCGCAGTGTATCCATGGTGAGATCATTGAAGACCCGGCGCACGGTTTGACAATTCGATTCAGTAGCCGCTGTTGTATATTCGCGTACTGTCCGTTTCAGGTCATCCAGAATCATGGTCAACAGATCCTCATCTGCCATAAATTGTGCTCCATTTTGTGCGTACACTTTATTACCTCCTTGAAGTATTTTTAGATTTCATGCTTAAAAGCACTTATTGCTGCGGTTGGGATGGGGCATATTGCTGGTGCTGCTGCAAAAGCTGAATGAGCATGCCCATATGGTGGGTATGGCTCTGGATTTGCTGATTGCAAATCTGGTTAACCGTCGAGTTCTGAGTGCTGCTGGCGGTTGCTGCCAGCTGCTTGATCAGCAGATCCTCATTGGAGATGGAGTCCGCAATATATTCCAGTTCTTTCCCGCTAAGGGCCTGCATTTGCGTAGATTGCATGTTCTTGTGTCCCTCCTTCTAAATGGTTCAAGCCGTATTATTATGCTGCGCATTAAGACTAAATATGTGCAATAAGGCACATCTTCCTGACTGTAAAGAAGACGCGTAATGATGTATGAGAGTAAATACAGCGACCAATACTACCTTATCGGAATCTCATAAAGGGGAGATCAACAGATGAAATTAACCAGCGGGCAGACGCCCTGGGAGAGAACCTTGCCGCATTTCCCTGTATATCCAGTACTGGATGGGGACATCACATGCGATTGCCTGATCGTAGGCGGAGGCATGGGAGGGGCTATGGCTTCATACCGCTTGTCCTTAAGCGGGGCCAGCACCGTATTGATTGATAAACAGGCAGTGGGTCACGGCAGCACGCAGGCCAACACCGGTTTGCTGCAGGTTGCCAACGACAAATCACTCACCTCATGCATGAATACCTTTGGTGCTGCAGAAGGTTTGTTATTTTATAAGTTATGCCGTGAAGCTGTTGAGAAGATTCTGACACTTCCGGACCAGCTGGATATTGATCCGCACATTATTCCCAGAAGCAGCCTGTTGTATGCCAGCTTCCCGGAGGATGTTGCCCAGCTGCAGCTGGAGTATGAAAACCTGACGGCACACGGATTCGACGCGGAGTTCTGGGAGGAAGACAGGATCCGCACTCATTACTCCTTCTCCAAGTCTGCGGCAATCTACTCCAGAGGTGATGCGGATACCAATCCATTCCGGATGCTTCACAGTCTGATTCAAAAGGCACATGCAAAGGGAGTACGCGTATACGAACACACTAAAGCCCGGCATTTTGAGTACGCTACAGATGGGGTCACCTGCTACACAGAGCATGGCCGGATTTTTGCCAAAAATGTTATTTTTGCCATGGGTTATGAAACTCAGGAGATGAAAAAGGACCGGGGAGCCGAACTGATTAACACCTATGCGATCATGACCCGGCCCTTGAAGAATTCCCCCAAATGGCATGAGCACAGCATGATCTGGGAAACGGCACGGCCTTATTTGTATTTTCGCATGACTAATGATAGACGTATTATTGCAGGAGGCAAGGACGAACAGTTAACGGGTCCCCTGCAAAGGGAGACCAGAGTGCTGTCCCAGAGCCAGAGGCTGCTGGAGGAGCTCGAAGCCCTCTTTCCAGAAGTAAAAGGAGTTGAAGCGGAGTTCACATGGGGCGGTGTATTCGGAACCACCCGTGACGGACTGCCTTTTATAGGCCCTCATCCGGAATATCCCCATTGTTACTTCATCGAAGGCTACGGGGGCAACGGAACGGTATACAGCATGATTGCGGCAGAGCTGCTCACCGACACCCTCGCTGGCCGGACCCGGCCGGAGCTTGACCTATTCTCATTGACCCGGACGGCCAAACCTTCTCCGGTATCCTAGAGGGCTGGTTTCTTGCGATCTTGTGCAAAAAAAGGGCGTTCCAAGCAGCCATTTTATTTCATGGCTTTTGGAACACCCTTCTCAATTAAGCTAATCTATCTATTGTGCCTGTACGAATTCAGCCGACTTGATTCCGGCTTGACGGCCGAAGATAATAATTTCGGCTACAGAGTTGCCGCCGATCCGGTTTTGACCGTGCAGTCCGCCTACCACTTCACCAGCCGCGAATAGACCTGTGATGGGTTGACCCTCTTTATTCAGCACTTCTGTATTTGTATTAATTTTTACACCACCCATGGTGTAGTGGATCCCTGGGCCGATTTTGATAGCGTAGAATGGTGCGCCGGACAGGTCGTTATCCATCCCGGTTGTTCTGCCGAATTCAGCATCCTTTTTATTCTTGACCGCAGTGTTCCATGTGTCCACAGTTGTCTTCAGCTGATCTGCAGGAACACCCATTTCTTTAGCCAAGGCTTCGATGGAATCACCCTTTAGAACAAATCCCATTTTATCATACTGTTCAATCGCTTTAACACGGGATCTGACACCGGAATCAAAGACAAGGATCGCAGCTTTTTCAGGAAGCTTATTGATGGCTGCCGTAACATTATCCCGGGTATCCATTTCGTTAACGAACCGTTTACCTTCACTGGTTACAAGCAGAGCGCCTTCTCCGCGAACCGCTTCCCCGATCAGATAGGATTTCTCCTGCTGTACCGTCGGGTGAACCTGGATTTGATCCATATCCACTGTAGTGCCACCGAGCTTCTCAATCATCTTAATACCGTCACCGGTGCTGCCAACCTGGTTGGTGGTTACAAGCCCTTCCAGATCAGGTCTAACCTCGGAGATCATCTCCTTGTTCGCGCCAAAACCGCCGGTTGTAACAATGACAGCAGAACCTGTTATTGTTTTTTCATCTGCCTGGTTGAAGAGGACTTTGACTCCATTAACCTTACCGTCTTTTTGAGTAATTTCCTTAACATCAGCGTTCACAAACAATGGAATGCCTTTTTCCTGAACGTTTTTCACTAAGCCTTTGACGAGGTATTGCCCAACTGCCGAACCGTCCTCAGGACGGTGTGTGCGTTTTTCCTTCATGCCGCCGGTAATCGTGATGTTATTCAGACGGATTCCGATGGAATCCAGCCAGTCGATCGCACTCGCAGAATTATCAACGAAGAAACGGAGCATTTCTTTGTCATTCGTATCATGGCCGCCCTTAAGGGTCTCTTCATAAAACAAATCGTTGCTATCTTCAATGCCTTGCTCTTTCTGGAACTTCGTCTCTGAAGCGTTCATTCCGGATGAAGATTTAGATGTATTACCGCCCGCTACAGGCATTTTTTCAAGAATAACCGGATTCAGGCCTTTAGCTTTCGCCTCAAGCGCTGCCGACATCCCGGCACCACCGGCACCGACAATGATGATATCGTATTTATCTTTTAATTGATCGTACGGAGTATAACTTGCTTCAGATGCCCCTGAAACTGCTTCTGTCTTTTTAGTCTCAGTGTTCTTGCTCTTGCTCTCAGCACTGTTGCTGTTGCCGTTGTTGCCGCATCCCGCTATAACCAGCAAGACAGAAAGAATGAGAATAAGAGCCGCTGCTGCTTTCTTTTTCATTGTAATGTTGCCCCCTTGTGCATATTTTCACAATTATCATAGCGGCAAAGGGGCTGATCATGGAAGCTTACGTAATTAAAGAAATTGTTAAGTAACTAAAGTAAGTGGATTCTGCAACTTCCATCTCCTACAACCACTCCTCAAAAATAGGACCAACTGTTTTCAATCGATCATTGGGATTATGAAAAAAAGGACCCAAAGGTCCTTTCCGCTTCAGCATCCGCCTAAATATATTTTGCAATAATATCATAGCCCGTAGCGGTTACGGTATACATATATACGGGTCTGCCTACCGCACCGTAGCTGATCTCCATGTCCAGTACACCCGCCTCTGTGAGAAACGCCAGATACTTGCGGACGGAGATCCGTGATATCGGGGCTACCTCCGTAATATCCTCAGTCGAAAACACCGGATGCTCAAGCTTTTGTATGGTGCTCCAAATGCTCTCCAACGTACCTTCTGTTAGACCTTTGGGCAGTGTGCCGCTCTTGTTGTCCTCCTCGGTACTGAGGGAATGGCGCAGCAGCTTATCCAGCTGCTCCTGACTAAGATTCTCCTTGTGCTTCATCAGAGCGAAATCCTCCCGGTATGTGGTCAGCGCCGCCTGAAATCGGGCGAATTCAAATGGTTTGATTAAATAATCCACAGCCCCAAGCTGAAGAGCCTTCCGGATGCTGGCATTATCGCTGGCCGCTGAAATGACGATAATGTCTACCATACTCCCCTGCTCCCGCAAAGCGGAAAGCAGCTGAAGCCCGGTGGTATGCGGCATGTGGAAATCCAGCAGCATGAGATCAACCTTAGTCTCTGCGAGCATCCGTCCGGCCTCATCGCCCGAAGCAGCCCAGCCCGCGAACTCGAAGCCCGGGATCTGCTCCAGATAGTGGCGGTTGAACTTGGCTACCATCGGATCATCTTCAACGATCAGTACTTTAATGGTCATCTGGCCTCATCCTCCTTCACCGCATATGGCACATCAACCATGAACGTAGTTCCGCGCTCCACACCGGGTAAGATCTCAAGCCGGCCATGCAGCTTTTCAACACTTTTACGGACCAGATATAGGCCTATCCCCCGGTGTTCTCCCTTGGTAGAAAATCCTTGGACAAATATCTGCTCCCGAAGTGCTTCAGGAATTCCCGATCCGCTGTCACTCACTGTGCAGATCAGACGCTCCCGGTCATAATGAAAAGCCAGCTCAATCTTCTTTAGGCTGCAGCCTTCCAGTATTTCCATAGCGTTGTCGAGTAAATTACCGGTGATGGTAATCAGTTCATGCATGACTTGCGGATCTGCAGATTCCGGCAGGTAACCGTCCTCGGCCAATTGCAGCTCAATTCCCGCTTCCCGGGCCCTGCTCAATTTCCCCAGCAGAAAGCCGGCCATAACCGGGTCCTTGATGTGCCTGGTAATCGAACCAATCTCATTCTGATGATTGATGACGGTTCCCGAAATATACTGCTGCAGGTCATCGTACAGACCCATATGAGTCATTCCCATGATCACATGCAGCTTATTCATGTATTCATGCGCCCCTGCACGCAGGGCATCCGCATAGACAGAAATACCTGACAGCCGTTCCGCCAGTACCGCAAGCTCGGTCTTGTCCCTGAACGTGGCAATAGCACCTGCGATCTGGCCATTTACTCGGATCGGAACACTATTCGCCAAGATAGAGATACCATTCAGCTCCAAATTCTGATCCTGCCTCGCCTCACCGCTGAACAGTACCTGCTCCAGACGTAGCTCCGGCCAGTAATCTGCGATATGTCGGTTCGCCACATTGCCTGTAATCCCTGCCGTCCCCAGAAGCCGTTCCGCTTCTACATTGATCATGGTGATCCGGGCCTGATCGTCGACCGCAATAATTCCTTCACGTGTGGATTGGAGCATGGCACTACGCTCCTGCAGAAGCTTGGAGATATCGGATGGCTCCATACCGAACATCATCTGTTTGATTTTGCGGGCCAGCACCATAGCTCCTCCGGCTCCCAGCACAGCGCCTGACAACAGGATGGCTATAATGGTCCATTCATTCTGCCGGATCAGCCGGTGCACCCGTTCCATGGAAAGACCTACTACCACCACTCCCACCTGGGAACCTCTGTTGTCATAGACGGGGACGAAGGCTCGCAGCGACTTGCCCAGCAGTCCTTCCCCTTCTGAGATGCCTTCTTCACCGCGCAGCGCAATCTCCTGCCCTCCCCCGACGAAAGTCTTGCCAATCTTCGAAGGATCGGGATGCGAATAACGGATGCTGTTCATATCGATGACGACAACAAACATAATATCATTGCGTCGGGTGATTTTGGAGGTGTAGGCCTGAATCTCCTTGCTTCGGCCCTCACTGAGCCCCTCTGATACCAGCGGCATCAAAGCAATGGTCCGCGCTATAGTTATTGCCTTATCCTCCAGGGCATGTCTGGTCTGAGGAATAATCTGATTTCTGAAAATAATGTATAGCACTATCATGACCAGCATCACCACAGCGGAGACCATGACCGTAACCTTTGTCCTCAGACCGTAATCCTTTTTTTTGGCCAATGCCGTATTCCCCCTGTTCTAACCTTCAATTGACTATTAGAGGGATTCCTCCGCTTTGCGCTTCAGCAGACGATGAAGTGTAAGCCAGCTTCCTAGCGGGGCAGCGCCCAGGAGAAGCATCAACAAGGTGATCACGCGGGGCGAATCGTTAATGGATAGCATAGCTATAAATACAAAAACACCCAGAATCTTACCTGTCATCAAACAAAGCTCCCTCAGAACCACCAGTTCTACACGTTTACCCACACTCTCCTCCGACTCTCCCATCAGGTCAAAGCTGCTTGAGGTCATCGGCAACATATATAATGGAATAAAAAGTGAGGTGCCAATACCCATGATTAGCAGAGTTCCGTAGCTGACCCTCCAGAGGAGGGGGGTAATGACGGCAATCAGCAAAATACCTCCGAATAACATTCCCCCCGATCGGAGTCTTGGCTTGAACCACTTGCCGGCAGCATAGTAGCTGACCAGTGAAACTGCTGAAGTGATCAGTGCAAATTGTCCAAGCTTGCTTTCCTCTTTAGCCGCTATGTACACAAGAAGACCGATCAAAAAAGAAAACACGCCCTCCCGTAAACCCTGGAATACCAGCGCGGCAGCTTCCGGCCGCCAGGCACTGCCCTTTCGGTGCAGCTCTCTCCATGGCTCCTTCCACAAATATGCCCCTTCACTCTTGCGTTTCTTCAGAAAAAAGCTTAAAACCACGGCAGCTCCATAAATAGAGAGGGATAAGATAAACACGATGCGATACCCTCGTTCTCCATGCAGTGAAGAAATGATCCAGCCTGACACCCAAGGCCCCAGGATACCGGTGAATGAACCTAACAATCCCATCCAGCCATTGAAAAAATCCCGGTTGCCTGCATCCGTAATCTCAAAATAAACAATGTTATAGGCCAGCCAGAACAAACCCATGGCTACACCCAGAACTAATCCAAGCGGCCATATATAATAAATCGCCCGATTTCCCAGCCACAGTACAAGCAAATAAAAAAGGCCCGAAACGGCCAGACCCAGCCGCAGGGCATTCATCTTGTTGTGTTCCTTTACCCATTTCCCGGCCACCCAGAAGCTTAGACCTACGGCCAATTGCTGAGCAACCGTAAACCAGCCAATCATGGAGAAATCTTGCCTATTCTTCCATAAATATACGTTCAAAAATGTACCTGCCAGCACGCTCGCTAATGAACATAATCCGTTGACTGCGAGCAGCAGTATCTCTTGCTTATGAGATGAATCCTTCATTCCGTTCCTCCTTGCCAGCTGGGCGTGTCTGCTTAACATGCCCAGCTCATGGAGAAACCATAACCTGTATTACTTGTTGCCGGTGCTCAGATTACGCACAAGCTGAATTCGGTCTTCCTGCGCCAGACTATGCTGTACATGGAAGCACGATGGGCAGACGAAAAGATTCAATGAGAAAGGCGGTTGCAGAACAGGTCCTCCCAGCGCCTCCGGGGATGATGGCTCGAAGCCTTCCACTTTCTGCGTTCCGGAGAGCAGCATCAGCTCATGACACTGAGGACACTCCGGTGCCTCCAGCTGCGCCGCCAGAATAGCGGACACGCTCGACTCATAGAGCTTCAGATCATAATCATCGCCGAACTGTACGAGGGTATTGAATATCGGCACTACACTTTCTTTGTCGCTGTCATCCCAAAGATCTTCATCGCTTATTTCCTCTTGCTCCGGTTCCGCGGCTTCATCCGCCTCGTCTTCATCCTCCAGGTCATCTACACCAAGAGTTACCGTGCGGTAACCGCTAAGTTCATTGTTGCAATGAGGGCAGGTATCCTCCGGCCCGAACTCCTCGTCCCACACAATTTCCGTATGACACCAAGGACACACTGTTGTTTCCATCTGAAATATCTCCTTCTTACCTCACATTTGAATTCAGTTGATCATTAAATATATTATACCGGCCGCAATAAATGCGAGGGCAGAAAAGAATAGAACCCGCACCAAAATCTTCATGTTATTCTACACCCCGCTTTAAAAAATAGCAGCACCAATCACATAAGACAGGGACACGGAAATCATCATGGCAGTCAGACCCACGGCACGGTTATCTGCGGCTATTTCATCATCAATGGAAAAGACCGGGGTCAGGAACTCGAAAAGAAAATAGGCAAGCAGAAGCAGCAGGAATCCCACCACCGACCATTTCATCGTTTCGTAGATCGAGGCTCCCGCTGAAATGCTGAAGCGCAGAATATTGCATATGCCGAAGATTTTTCCGCCGGTCGCCATGGCTACTGCCACATTTCCTTTGCGGATTTCTTCCCAGCAGTTATATTTGGTCACCATTTCGAAGAAGGACAGGAATACCACCAGGCCCAGAATGGCCACAGTAAAATAGCCCAGCAGTGCTCCCAGCGGATGATCCAGCAAAAGATCAATATTTTCTTGCATGCTTCTCCCTCTTTCCGCTGGACTCCAGCCGCTATTCCAGTTCGGCTACGGTTACACCCGCGCCGCCTTCATTATAATTCCCGAGCCGGTAGCTCTTCACATGCTTATGCTTACGCAGATATTCCTGAATGCCTGTGCGAAGCACCCCGGTGCCCTTGCCGTGTATTATGGAGATTTGCCCCAGGTTGCCAAGAAACGCCTCATCAATGAAGCGGTCTGTCTCCATAATGGCCTCCTCCAGATTCGCACCGCGAAGATCAAGCTCACTGCGGATATTCTCATCACGGGTACGTTTGACCGTAGTGGCACGACGAAGTGCAGGAGGCGGTGAATCGGGTGCAGAGGCCAGGAATTCCAGATCCTCCAGATTGACCTTCATCTTCATAATGCCAAACTGCACAATGGCTTCCTTGGGACCGCTCAGTTCAACCACATAGCCTTTCTGGTTGACATTCTGCACCTTTACTTCATCACCAGGCTGGATCTTTCTTGGTGCCTTGACGTTGCTTCTGGCCACTGTCTTCTTGCGGGGCGCAGGCTCCGCTTCATCCAGGCGGCGTCGGGCTTCAATGAGCTTATGCTCCTTAACGGAAGCCCCTTCCTCCAAAGCGAGGCGGCGCAGATCACCAATGATCTGCTCGGCTTCCTTGCGGGCCTTATCGAGGATCGCACTGGCGTCTTTCTCCGCCTTCTCCAGCCGCTTGTCACGCTGGCTCTCGAGCTTCTCGAGCTCCTGCTGCTGCCGGCTGCGGAATTCCTCCGCTTCACGGCGGATCACTTCGGCGCGTTCACGCTCGTTCTCCGCTCCGAGTCGGTTCTCTTCCAGCGAAGCAATCATATGCTCGACACGCAGATCCTCTTCCTTCACCTCACCGCGCGCATGCTCCAGTATGGCGTTAGGCATACCGAGGCGTTCGGCAATGGCGAACGCATTGCTTCGTCCTGGCACACCGATCAGCAGCCGGTAGGTAGGACTGAGACTTTGTACATCAAATTCCATGCTGGCATTAATCAGACCTTTGCGTTCATAAGCATAGGCTTTCAGCTCGCTGTAATGCGTAGTGGCCACCATCCGGCATTCGGTCCGGTGAATATGCTCCAGAATCGCAATAGCCAGGGCTGAACCTTCGGCCGGGTCGGTACCCGCCCCTACTTCATCCAGGAGAATCAGACTTTTTGGAGTCATTCTGCGCAGAATGGAAATAATATTGGTCATATGGCTGGAGAAGGTACTGAGGCTCTGCTCAATACTCTGCTCATCGCCAATATCGGCATAAATCGCATCAAATACACACATCTGGCTGCCTTCCTCTGCCGGGATAAACAATCCCGACATCGACATCAGGCTGAGCAGACCAATCGTCTTCAGCGTGACCGTCTTACCGCCTGTATTAGGTCCGGTCACGATGATCGAGCTATATTGGTTGCCAAGCTCGACATCCAGCGGAACCACCTGCTCTGCGGGGATCAACGGATGCCGTCCCTTGCGGAGCTTGAGGTAGCCCCGGTCATTCATGCGGGGCTGTATCGCCTTCATGTCACGGGCCAGACGCGCCTTGGCAAATATAAAGTCCAGCTCGCCCAGAATATCTACATCGTAAGCCATTTCTTCGGCAATATCGCCAACGAGTGCGGTCAAGCGGTGCAGGATGATCTCAATCTCCCGCTCCTCGCGCAGACGGGTTTCACGCAGCTTGTTGTTCATTGCCACAATGGATTCCGGTTCGATAAAAAGCGTAGCACCCGAGCCCGACTGGTCATGCACGATTCCGCCGAAATGGGCACGGTATTCCGCTTTGACCGGAATGACGAAACGGTCACCTCGAATCGTAACAAGCTGGTCCTGCAGCATTTTGGCTACGGAGGAAGAGCGGATCATCGAATCCAGTTTCTCGCGGATCCGGGTCTCCCCTCCGCGCAGCTCACGGCGGATGGTAGCCAGTTCAGGGCTTGCCGTGTCAAGCACATCGGCATTCTCGTCAATACAGCTGCGGATGGCATCCTCTACATGCTTCTGTTCGGACAGCAGATCGCTTTGCGCGAACAAAAGGGAGATATTCTCATCTTCATGCATGGCTGCCAGAAACCGTTTCACTCTGCGCGCACCGCCAATAGTGTTCCCGACAGAGAGGAGCTCACTGGTTCCCAGCAACCCTCCAATAGAGGCACGTTTGAGGGCCATCTTGATGTCTGTGATGCCTCCGAAGGAAGGTATGCCTTTCAGCCGGTCGACATTCGCAGCTTCGTCCGTAGCCTGCAGCAGCTTTTTCACACCTTCAAAATCACCGGAAGGCTTGAGACTTTCTGCCAGCAACCGCCCCATCGGGGTTTGCGTATATTGCGCTAATTTATTTAAAATCTTGCGATATTCAAGCGTATGCAAAATTTTGTCGTCCAATTACAGTCACAGCTCCCTTCATAGATGGTTACATTATACCTAATTCAACCGGGTTTCGCTATTTGGGTAAGTTTTAAGGGAATAGAAAATCAGATGCAGGCAACAATAACAAATGCACATATCCTTATGCGAAGGCCAAAGGAGGTTAGTTCAGTGAGATTTTTAGGTCATGTGGTCCGATTTATCGTGGCAGCGATCGTGCTGTTGGTGGTTGGCTGGATCGTTCCGCAATTCACCATTGGCGGCTTCTGGAGTGCGCTTGTTCTTGCGCTTGTCATTGCACTCCTCGGTTGGGTCATTGAGGGCATTTTCGGCAAAAAAACAACGCCCTTCGGCCGCGGTATCGTCGGTTTTCTCGTCAGCGCACTGGTCATCTGGATCGCCCAATTCATCGTGAGCGGTGTCAGTGTCACCGTCCTGGGAGCGCTTATGGCGGCACTCGTCATAGGAATCATCGACTTGTTCCTGCCGGTCTCCACACCGTATGAAGCTGCAAAATAAAGAATCAATCTGCTGGTCTTCTTGCAGACAGGAAACCCCCTATTCCGAATTATAGCGGAATCAGGGGGTTTGTTGTATACACTTAGGCGTAAGCCAAGATATTATCATTCACAGAAGCGGTGACTACTGCATTTTTACCGTTGCGCTTGGCCGAATACAGGGCTTGGTCCGTTTTGCGGAACAGCATTTCTTTTCCATCCCCATGCTGGTAATCGCACAATCCAATACTGACTGTAATCGGCTTCCCGCCGGCATAGGTATGCTCCATGGCCGCAATGTTCATTCGCAGCTCTTCAGCTGCGGCATAAGCCTCTTGAAAGCTTTTATCCGTAAAAATAACCGCAAACTCTTCCCCGCCATACCGTGCTGCAAAATCATTTAAACCAATCATGCCGCCTACCTTCGCTGCTACCTCTTTGAGTACAAGGTCCCCAACCCAATGGCCATAGGTATCGTTGACCCGCTTGAAATTGTCAATGTCAAACAGCGCCAGCTGCAGCCTTAGGCCATTACTTTCACACTGTTCCAGCAGTGAATCCAGATACTCATGAAAGGTCTTATGGTTGTATAGTCCGGTCAGAGCGTCAATCTTCAGCAGCTTATCCGAGATCGCCCGTTCTACCATAAGTCCTTGTTCAGACTTGGTTAACTGCTCCAGATGCTCACTCACCTCACGGGCGCGGATAATGACAGCCTGGGTCATGGCAACAAACACGATGAACACACTTTCCACCATCAAAAACTCCGTCAGCGGCTTTCCCAGCATGCTCCGCTCCAGCCCGAAGTAAATTCCGCCATAGAACAGCAAGCTGAACGCGCCCAGTATACCAAGCAGCCTCTGGTCAAAATATATAAGGGCAATCATTATAGGCAGCATAAGCGCCATCTGCGCTCCATGTACAAAGGGTTCAAAGACAAAATACATAAGATAAGACACCATAAACCCGCATACGACCACAGCCTGCTTGTGATATAGCAAGGTGGACCGGAGCCACATCTCGGCTGAGATCATCGCTATCAGAATCATCAGATTGCATACGATGAACAAATGTCCTTTGGCAGGCATGAGGACTGTGCGGACTTCAACTCCAGAATTCGACAAAACAAATACAAGCTGGGAAGCCAGCATGCAAAAAACAATGATCCAGTAGCCAGACAATATTTTACGGTGCCACTTCTCCGTATTCAGCGATATTTGGGCTAAATTAATGGTAATCCCCTACTTCTCGAACTATAATAGAATAGCTTTAAGTATAATAAATTTTAAACGATTTCGCATCATTTATTTGCAAATTTCGACAAAGTCAGGCAAAACCAACCGTATCCTGAAGGAGGATGAAGATGAACCGAAGATTAGCCTTTTTGCTGTCCATCGCTTTCCTGCTAATCCTATCCGCCTGCGGAGGTACCAGCAGTAACAACAGCACCGCAGCTTCTCAGAAGGAAACAGCTGATGCCGGTATTACAGCAGACGAAGAACTCATCATTACAGCTACGAACTACAGTTTTGATCAAAAGACGTACCATTTGAAAAAAGGGGTTCCTGTAAAAATTGTTTTTGAAAATGAAAGCGGGAATCATGGCATTCTGATCCCGGAGCTGAATCTGCGCCTGGACGGCAAAGACTCCTCCCGGATTATTGTCCCGGACGAAGCCGGAACCTTCGAAATGACCTGTGCGATCATGTGCGGCTCGGGCCATAGCGGGATGTCTGCTCAGGTGATCGTAGAATAGAAGATATAAAAAAGCAGCAGCCGGCCTAAAGGGACTTCCCCTAGGCCGGCTGCTGCTGTTCCTATCCGGTTGCCTATAACTCTACTTCACACCTTTGCTCCGGTTGGAAATGTCCAACCAGACGGCTATTACCAGAATAGAGCCTTTCACTACATACTGCCAAAACGATTCCAGCCCCATAAGTGACATTCCGTTATCAAGCGAGGTCATCACTAGTGCCCCGATGAGTGCGCCGATCACTGTCCCCGCTCCACCCATCAGTGAGGTTCCCCCAATCACGCAAGCGGCAATGGCATCCATCTCCGCCATATTCCCTGCAGTGATCGTGGCAGAAGCAAGACGTGAAGTTAACACGACAGCAGCGATAGAGCCCAGCAGTCCGCTAAGCAGAAAGATCAGCATGGTCTTTCGTCTGATATTGATTCCGGAGAGACGAGCAGCCTCAATATTACCGCCAATAGCATAGATATGGCGTCCAAATGTTGTTTTGGTTGAAATAAAATAAAAAATCGCTGCCAGTACGATTACAAAAATAATAGGAAAAGGAATCCCTTTATAGTTGTTCATCACAGCTACGAAGACTACTACTAGCAATGCCAGCGCTGCAACCTTCGCAATATCCATACTCAGCGGAGCAATTTCGAAGCCGTATTTTTTACGGGAACGCCGTTTATTGAATGCGCTCCAGAGCAGAAATCCTACCGCCAGAACGCCAAGCGAAATGCCAAAGCCCCGAGCAAAATAAGCATTTCCAAGCATGGCGAGCACAGGGTCGGATACCGGAATCGTCATGGATTCCGTCACCCCCATCAGCACCCCGCGGAACACCATCATCCCGCCCAGGGTGACAATGAAGGCGGGAATCATTTTGTACGCCACCAGCCAGCCTTGAAGCAGTCCCAGCACCGCCCCGGCGGCAAGGGTGCCGAGAATGACGACGATAGCTGGCAGCTCCAGCCAATTGCTCAGTATGGCTGCTATTCCGCCAGTCAATCCGACAATGGAGCCGACCGACAGATCGATGTGCCCTGCCACAATGACCAGCACCATTCCAATGGCCAGAATGGATGTCACTGACATTTGCGTAAATAGATTCGACAGATTCCGCGAAGTCAAGAAGGTGGGATTAAGGACTCCAAACAGCACCCATATCAAGATTAATGCCCCTACCATCGTGTATGCGCGGATATCCATTTTGCCGAACAGGCCACGCAACTGCGATCTTCCCGCAACTTGTACTTTCTCCGGGTCCTGAATTTCATTTTGCAGCTGCATCTCTATTTACCTCCCGTAGCGGCCAGCATGATGTTCTCCTGCGTGGCCTCACGCCAATGATATTCCCGCACAAATTGCCCTTCACACATAACCAGAATCCGGTCACTCATTCCCAGCACCTCCGGAAGCTCTGAGGAAATCATAATAATCGCCACTCCCTGTTCAACCAGATGGTTCATCAAGTTATATATTTCATATTTCGCTCCAACATCGATTCCGCGGGTAGGTTCATCCATAATCAGTATTTTCGGGTCGGACATCAACCATTTCCCTACAACCACCTTTTGCTGGTTCCCTCCGGAAAGTGTACCCACGGGCGTCTCCAGCGAGGCCGTCTTCGTCTTCAGGTCCTGCACATAACGGCGTCCCCATTTAATTTCCTCATTCTCGTTAATGACACCCCACCTGGATACTTTGCCAAGCGTCGCCAGGGTTGTATTCCTTTTCACATCCATTCCCATCACCAATCCCTGACGTTTGCGGTCTTCGCTGACCAGGGCGATTCCTGCTTTAATGGCTTCAGCAATGGAACGGATCTTCACAGCCTTCCCTTCAATGTGCACACTTCCTTCAGACTTGCCCGCATAAGCTCCGAACAAACTGCTTACCAGCTCTGTCCGCCCCGCTCCCATAAGTCCGGAGATCCCGAGAATCTCACCCTTGCGGAGTGTAAAATGAATATCATGCAGCACCTTTTGATGACGCTTCTCCGGATGCCAGACGTTGTAATCCCTTACCTCCAGCACGACTTCTCCCGGCGAATGCTCCATGCGTGGATAGCGTTCCGTCAATTCTCTCCCAACCATTAGAGACACAACCTTGTCGTCATCGGTTTCTCTGCGGTCAAGCGTAGTAACGGTCCGGCCGTCCCGAAGAACCGTAATGGAATCTGCCAAGGCAAAGACCTCCGGCATTTTGTGTGAGATATATACACAGGAAACACCCTCGCTCCGAAGCTGGTTCAAGATGCCCATCAGGATGGACACTTCACTTTCGGTCAAGGCTGCTGTAGGCTCATCCAGAATCAGAATCCTGGTGTGCTTGGAGAGGGCTTTGGCGATTTCCACCAACTGCTGCTGGCCTATTCCGAGATTGCCGATTTTGGTATCCGGTGACAGGTTCAGGCCTACTTTTTTAAGCCAAAGCGAAGCCTGATGATACAGCTCATCCCATTGTATTGCGCCTCTCCTGCAGGGCTCTGCACCCAGAAAAATATTCTCGCCGACAGTCATCTCTTTGACGAGGGCCAGCTCCTGATGAATGATGGCGATACCCGCCTTTTCTGCGTCTGTGATTTTATGAAACTCCTTTTTCTCTCCGCTGATTATGATTTCACCGCTGTAAGAGCCTGCGGGATACAGGCCGCTTAGCACCTTCATCAGCGTAGATTTCCCAGCACCATTCTCTCCGCACAAAGCGTGGATTTCTCCTTGCTTGACCTTGAAGTTCACATGATCCAGCGCCTTGACTCCAGGGAACTCCTTGGTGATGTCCATCATTTCCAACACATACATTCCTTCTGTCCCCTTTCCGACCTCTAACCGGCAGAGGACGGAACATTCCGTTCCGCCTCTCTTGCCGCAAAGGCTGACTTATTGCTTCGGCCACTGATCCTTGGGAACGTTTTTGTACACATCCTCAAGCTTGTGAAAACCATCTTTAATCAGGACGTCCAGATTCTCCTTGTTGACCGCAATGGGATCAAGCAGCACAGAAGGAACATCAATTTTTCCATTATTCACTGTTTTATCAGTAGAAATGGATTCCCCTTTAGCAGCCGCTACCGCCATTTCAGCAGCTTTGGTCGCAATTGCATTGATAGGTTTGTAGACTGTCATCAATTGTGTGCCTTCGGCGATGCGCTGGACGGCAGCCAAATCGGCATCCTGCCCGGATACCGGGATTTTACCAGCCATTCCCTGTGCCGTCAGCGCCTGTATGGACCCGCCAGCAGTTCCGTCATTGGCAGCAACCACGCCCTGAACGTCATTGTTATTCGCTGTCAGAGCATTCTCCATATTCTTCAGTGCTTCTTCAGGCTTCCAGTCCTTGGAGAACTGATCATAGACAATTTTGATATCGCCCTTTTCTTCAAGCGGCTTCAAAATATTCATGGCCCCTTCTTTAAACATATGGGCATTGTTGTCGGTATCCGCTCCGCCAATATAGACGATGTTGCCTTTAGGCGCCTTATCAATCACGGCCTGGGCCTGGAACTCCCCGACCCGTACATTATCAAAGGAGATATAATAATCGACCTCTGCGTTGTTGATCAGACGGTCATAAGCAATTACTTTAATGCCTTCCTTATGGGCTTTTTCTACGATTGGAGCTGTAGCTTCAGCGTTGTGGGCAATCACTACGAGCACATCTACTCCCTGGGAGATCAGCTGTTCCGCCTGGCTCAATTGCGTTGCATCATCCCCATTAGCCGCGAGCACCTTCACTTCGCCTCCCAGTTCTTCCACTTTGGAAGTGAAGATGTCCCGGTCCTTTTGCCAGCGTTCCTCTTTCAGCGTATCCATCGACATTCCAATTACAATTTTGCCTCCGTCTTTGGTGTTCGCTGCAGGTTCCTCCGCTTTCTGTTGATCTCCGTTTGAGACTACTCCACAGCCCGCCAGGGAGGCAGTCAACAATAAAGCAGCCATCCCTAAAGAAATGAATTTACCGTATTTTCTCACGCTTTCTTCGCCCCTTTTCTCCGCTAAATAAGTTTGATTGCGCTTACAAAAAAATTCTAGCATGTTTATTCCAGCCCCGGTGTCTCCAATACCTGCACTCTTTTACCTTCTGCCCGCACTCCATTGTTCTCTCATGTAATGTAAATCTTTCCAGAAGCTTTCATAGGAAAAAACGGGGATGCAACGCAAAAAAGTCCTTGTTGGTTAACAAGGACTTTGTTTCTCACTCAGTAGTCTGAATTCGCTCGGTGTCATGCCGGCAGCTTTTTTGAAGACCCTGCTGAAGTAATTCGGGTCCTTATAGCCCACCTCGTAACAGATTTCCTTAAGGCTTAAGCGCTCTTCGGAAATCAGACGTTTTGCCTCATTGATCCTTAATCGCGTAATGTAGTCAATAAAGGTTTCACCTGCATGCTGCCTGAATAATTTACTGAAATAATGAGGACTCAGATTCACATACTCTGCTGTCTGCTCCATGGAAATATCCTCTTTATACTTCTGGCTGATGTAGAAAAGCGCCCGCTGCTGCACATGGGAACGGCTATGCTCCCGCTCTTCCCTCAGGCTGTCGAAGATAGCCTCCAGCCAGGATTCTGCTGACATCCTAAAGGAGCCGGGGTCCTCCAAAGCATTAAGCGTAGCAATCATCTTCGCGCCGGCTGCGAAATGGACTCCTCTGGCGAGGAACAGCAGCAGGCCAATTACTTCACCGCGCAAAGCAACGAAGGACCGGTTCCCTTCTTCCTCAAAATGGTCATACACTACACCAAAACGCTCCACTGCCTCCTGCTTATTGTGCTGCAGCAGGGCATCCAGCAGTTTTTTTTCATCATCCAATGAAATGGCAGTCTGTCCGGAGCTCTGTATCATATCATCAAAATGGCGTACACTCAGCGGGTCGTTGTTGTCGGCGCATACACGAGCTGCCTCCCGGTAGGAACGGCTAAGCCCGTCCCAGCCTTCACGAATGGAGCCGATGCCAACCGAGACCGACAGTTGAAACCGGTCCTCCACCAGACTGCGGAGACGCTCCCCCCAGTCCAGGGAGCTGACACGCTGGGAATACCCCGTACGTCCCGGAGACAACGGGATAAACAGTGCCATCTGATGACCGATCACAGGTCCGGCGATGCCACCCAGACCTGATTTCACAAATTGTTTAATGGCCTCGTAAATATCCCGCTTGGCCAACTGGAAGTCGCTCCATTCCTCTTTGGAGTGCCGGGGAAATGACAACAGCATAGCATACCCTTTGCTCCACTGCAGGTTCAGAAGCCCGGCCAGCTGTTCAAGCTCCACTTCCTGCACATATTCCAGCATCAGCATTAGGGAAAGCTCATTCTCGGCGAGCGGGAGCAGGTGGGCCAGCTTCTCCTGAAGCTCGAGCTGTTCATTCCGCCTGCACCTCTCCTCCTGTGTTTCGGCAATCAGCTGCCTCAGGACCTCCATCACCTCCTCACATCTGGCCGGCTTCAGCAAATAATCACGTACTCCCAGCGACAGTCCTTCCTTTGCGTAGGAGAAATAATCATGGGCAGTTATCATGACTATTTTAGCCGAGGGGTGCTTAGCCGAAATTTGCCGGACCGCCTCCAATCCGTGAATACCCGGCATTTTGATGTCCATGAAGATAAAATCCGGCCTGTTCTCCTCCGCAAGCTGTATGGCCTTCCGTCCATTCTCCGCATGCAGAAATTCGAACATATCCGGCAAACAATTCCGGATCATCATCTCCAGCCCTTCCCGTTCCAGTGGTTCATCATCAGCAATAAGCAGGTTGTACATCCGTGTATTCCCCTCTCTGATTCCCGGGTCTTAGACCAACGGGCGGTAAGGCAATCTGAACAATACGGCCGTCCCTTGCCCTTCACTGCTGTCGATTTCAATCCGCTGTTCTCCTTCAAAAAATAAATGCAGCCTTTTGAATACATTATGTGTGCCAAGTCCGGTGGACTGGCCTTTTCCGCTAAAACGGGGGGCTTCCTCCCGAATCGATTCCATTAGCCTGTCTACGGTCTCACGGTTCATCCCTACGCCATTATCACTAATTCTGATATTCACACGTCCTTCGTCATGCCTGATCGACAGCTCCAGCACCGCCCCTTCCTCCATATGCTCCAGACCGTGCACGAAGGCATTTTCAAAAATCGGCTGCAGCGTCAGACATGGAATCATTCCCTCCAGCGCCTGTTCTTCAATATCCATCACAAAGGTAATCCGTTCACGAAAACGCGCCTTTTGAATATTGATATATTCTGTAACATGCTCCACCTCCTCGCGCAGCGGAACAGCCTGATCCAGCTTCTGCAGGTTATAACGGAGCAGACGCGAAACGGAGACGGTCAGATCACTTGTTTTGGCTGCCCCTTCCAGATAAGCCAGCTTGGCAATAGAATTCAGCGTATTGAACAGAAAGTGAGGGTTGATCTGACTTTGCAGCATTTTCAGCTCCAGCTCCTTGACCAGCCGATCCTTCTCCAGGCTCTTGATATTCTCCGCCATCAGTTCCTGGATATTATCGATCATTCCGTTAAAGGCCCGGCATAAAATACTAATCTCGTCGTTGTTAATACTCTCCGGGGCCTTGGTGTCCATCCGGCCTTTCGATATTTGCTTGGCGGTCGCCACCAGCCGGCGAATCGGCCCCGTTATACTACTCGAAAGCCAGATCGCCATAAAGATACTCAGCACCGCCGCAGTAATAACCAGTTGAATCCCCAGCTCGTTGAGCTTGTCCGTTGTGGACATAATCTCCTCATATATCGGCTTATACTGATCCAGCTCCATATCGACCAAAGCCTGCGCTTCCTCACGAATGAACTTTTCCGTCTGCTCCGTTTCGATATACGCCCCAGCCAACGTATTGGAATCCTGAACATCAATCTCCGCGATCATCTGCTTCGCCTGTTCCAGAAATGTATCCATGATATTGCGGTAATTCATAAGAGGAAGGTCGCTGCCGCCTATCGTCTCCACACTCTCCAGCCTCTCCCGCAGTTCCACCGCGGCATTCAGATGTTTTTCTACTTCCGGAAAGCTGCCGGCATCCACCTGCATGATCAAACGGTTCATCGACCGCATGGTCTCCCCAACCTCGTACGAAACTTCCTTGTATAGCAAAATCCGGTTCATCATCAGATGATAGCTCTCCTGCACATTTTTCCCGCTCTCAAACAGAAAAAAGGAGACGGAGCTCATCAGCAGCACAAGCAGCGGGATACAAATCAACAGCTTTTTGCGGATACTCACAGGCTCTCCCCTTCCTGAACATTGGATTGGTCCAGTATCCGTACCTCTGTGTAGTATTCCTGCTGCAGCGGGATTCCCTGAAAATGCTCATGAAGCAGTCTTACAGCCATATCCCCCATCAGGAAGGGCTGCTGTGCCACGGTGGCCTTAATCTCACCCCTTGTTATGGCAGCGAGTGTCTCTTCCTGGTTGTCAAAGCCTATGATCGTCAGTGAACCGTTCTTTATACTCTTGGAAGCCTTAAGAACCCCTAACGCGTCCGTAGAGCTGGTCCCCACCATCACATCAATTTCAGGATGCAGCCGCAGCATGTCAGCTGCCTGCTGAATAGCCTCCATATGAGAAATGTTAGAGCTGCGGACATCCACAATTTTCAGCCCACTGTAGTTCTTCACGATATGGCTTAAGCCATTCAGACGCTGCAGCTGATTTTTGGCCTGTTCACTGCCGATGATCACCCCGATTCTCCCTTTCCCTCCGGTTGCCTGCACAACCATGCGGCCAAGGGTTTCGCCCGCCGCTACATTATCGGTCCCTACATAAGCCAGCCGTTTGCTCTCCGGAGCATCGGTATCAATGGTAATCACAGGAATTCCAAGCTCCACGGCTTTATCGATCACCGGAGTGAACTTCTCATCATTCAGTCCCTGTACAATAATGGCGTCCACGCGGGCCGCAATTGCTTTTTCCAGCAGACTGATCTGTTCCTCCATGTTGTTGCGGACCGGACCGGTAAATTCAATATCGATCCCGTATTTCTCAGCGGATTCTTTTGCACCTTTCTCAACCATCTCCCAATACGGGTGATATCGTTCCTGTTCGATCAGCACAATATGGTAACCAGGCTTACGCTCACCCGGATGCCCGCTTAATTCCTTAACAATGCTGCCCATGCGGGCGGAATGATTGGCAAAACCAATAAATAAATAAGCCTGTAGAAGAAATAATACAATGACACCGCCCAGCCATTTTTTATCCATTCAACTCACCTCATCCACATCCTAACCCGGAATGTAAACGGTTGCAATATTTGCATATGATTTTTTCCACACAGAAAAGGGCTGTTACCCATGCAGTACCTCTGCTTGGGCCAGCCCCTTCTCTTCATGCGTCCGCTATTCAACTGTCCTGTTCGATCAGTTGAATCCATTCATTATATTCACTCTGGAGCTTGGCATATTCCGCCTGAAGTCTGCGATGCTCCTCCGAGAGCTTGTCCATCTCGCTCTGCTGGAGCTCATGCTGTGCCTGCACCAGACGCAACTGGCCCTGCACCAGCTCAAAGTTCTCGCCGATCTCGGCAAGCTGCTCCTGCACTAGCTCGTGTTCACGGCTCATGGAATCCGTTACCGCCTCGGCCTTGCCCGCTTCCTGCTCCCAAATCTCAATCTCTTCACGAAGCTGTGCTTCCGTCTCGCTCCATTGCTGCTGACTCTGCTGGAGCTCCTCGTACTTACATTTCCAGGAAGCCTCCACCTCGCGGGTCTCCCGCAGCATTTCCTGCTGCTCTGCCGCCGTAGCGGCGGCTTCCCTTCCAGCTTCGTACAGCTCTTCCAGACGGCGGGCGGTTTCTTCGCCTTCCGCCTCCAGAAGCTCGTATCTTTCTTTCAGCTGCTCACCGTCCTGCAGTACTTCATCATACTGCGCGATAAGCTCCTCATAACGTACGCGCAGTGCGACAAGCTCCTTGCGGGAGGCTTCCGCTTCTTCGCGGTATTGCTCCCTCTCTGTCTCCGCTTCGGCCCGCCGCGCGGATTCACGGTCAAGCTGCTGCACCATGCCGTCGGCTTGCCCCCGCAGTGTCTCAATCTCACTCTGCAGTGCCACAGACTTCTCTTCCGATTCCAGCAGCTTCATCTCCAGCTCCCCGATATCCTCCATGTGCTTGTCGGCAAGCTCTTTCCAGTCCGCTGCTTCTGCTGCAGACAGATTCAACTGGCCTTGCAGCTGATGCAGGCCAGACTTGGCTTCACCAAGAGACTGGCGAAGGGTTGAAGCTTCTTCCTGCTTATCTTCATAACGCTGGCGCAGTTCACCCAGTTCTGCACTGAGCAGGTCTCCGAGTTCATTTGCAGCACGCAGCTCTTCCTGCACCCGGCTAAGACCCTCCGCAGTTTCCCGCAGCGAAGCTTGGAGTCCTGCCGATTCGTTCTGCGCAGCCTCATGACGCTGGCGCAGGTTCTCCAGCTCGTCCCGCTGCAGTGTTCCCTGCTGCACGGCCGTATGAAGCTCCTCTGTCAGCTGTTCTTCCCGCTTCAGCACAGCCTCGTATTGAGCCAGCAGAGTCATTCGGGCATCACGTTCACCCTTCAGCCCAGCTTCAGCTGCACGCAACCTAGACTGCAGTTGCCCGGTGCCGCCGCGCAGCTCGCCCAGCTGCTTCTCCAGCTCCTGCACTTGCTGCTTATGACGATGCTCCTGCGTGCCTTGCGACTGCCGCAGTTCCTTATTCTTGGCAAGCTCCTTCTGAAGCGCCTCGCGTTCCTCTGTGAGTTCCTTTTCCAGTGCAGACTTGGTATCTGCCAGCTCCCTGCCCAGTGACGAACGGATCTCTACAATCTCGCCTCCGAGCGATTCCCGGGTCTGTGCGAGCTCCATTTCAAGCTGGGACAGAGTTTCTTTCTTCTCCTGGTCCAGCATCTCTCTCAGAGTCTCCAGCTCCAGCAGATGCGCAGCTTTGAGTTCTTCAAGCTGCTGCAGACGGGCCGCCTCAGCGGCAGCAAGCTCCTGCCGGTGGCTCTCACGGGCAGCAGCCTGCTCCTGCTCATAGCTCCCGCGCAGAGACAGCAGCTCCGCTTCACGCGCCTTAAGCTCTTCAGCCAGCTGCTCTCTGGCGGCTGTTGCTGCCTTCTCCGCTTCCAGCAGCGCCTCCGCATGAAGCTTGCGCTCCTGCTCCTGAATCTCAAGATGCCGCCTGCGCTCCTCTTCGGCAGCGGCAATCAGACGGGCGGCTTCCTCCCGGGCGGCGGCTTCCATCTGTTCGTACTCTTCCTGCCGCTCCTTCTGCGCTTCCGTAAGACGTGCAACTTCTACACGCAGCTCCGTACGCTCTCCGGTCAGCATGTTCAGCTCATTCTTAAAGTCCTGTACCTGAATGGCCTGCTCTGCCATATGTACGGCAGCAAGCACCGCGATCCGCGGGGTATCTAATCGATTATGAGATTTGGAGATTGCACGCATATGCTCGTCTACATAGCGGGCAACCTGTTTCATATATTCAGTGCTGCTTCCGACAAGTTTGTAAGAAGTTCCATATATCTCCACGGCGACACGAGTCCGGTCCATAGCCACAGTTGTGCCCTCCTTTGTATGTGTGCGGATTCTAAGCTGGTATCCCTGCTCCTATTGTAGCGTGATTTATTCTCTTTTGCCAAAAAGCCGTTTATTTCATAGATTATGCCGGTGGCCGCCGCAGCTTCAAGCGTTAGAAAAAAGCCGCAGCGAACTCCGTTTCTAAAGGGATTCGCTGCGGCTTTGCACAATTCCTGCTACTTTCTTAATTCGGCGCCAAAAGTTTGCTGAAGTGCGGATACGACTCTTTCATGCGCTTCTACAACCTCTTCGTCGGTCAGTGTGTGATCCGTATGACGGTACAGCAGCGAAATGGCAACGCTCTTCTTGCCGCTCTCCATCTTGCCTCCCGTGTATACATCAAATACCTGAACATTCTGCAGCAGAGTTCCGCCGTTCTCACGGATGGAAGCCAGCAGGTGCCCTGCAGGCACTGCAGAATCCACCACAACTGCGATATCCCGCTCCATACCCGGGAAGCGCTGCAGCTCAGTATATTGCAGATTGGTGCGGGCGTTGCTGTAGAGTGGCTTAAGCAGGAGCTCGGCCACATAGGTATCTTCCAGATCCAGTCCGCGCTGCAGCTCAGGATGGAGCTGGCCAAATGTTCCCAGCTTCACTCGTCCTTCTGTACCCTGCAAGTATATCGATGCCGAACGGCCCGGGTGGTAATTCTCCGGAGCGTCGCCTTCGTAAACCACACTATCCGTTAGGCCCAAGTGGCTAAATACTGTTTCAAGTGCACCTTTCAGGTCGAAGAAGTCCACAGGCTGTTCAGCAACATTCCATTGCTTGGACGTACGGCTTCCACTCAGCAGAAGTCCGAGCACCGGGAGCTCACGGGGCTGGCGGGTAAGCTGCTCTTCATCCGTGAAGAACACATTCCCGATCTCGAACAGCGCCAGATCACTTTGGCGGCGGTTAGTGTTGTAGCGGGCGATCTCCAGCAGCTGTGGAATCAGACTGGTGCGCAGTACGCTGCGGTCCTCGCTCATCGGCATCGCCAGTTTGACAGACAGCTGGCCTTCAGAAAACGCCGGGAAAAGCTTGCTCTGCTCCGGCTGAATGAAAGAGTACCCCATAACCTCCTGATAGCCGCCATGTGCCAGCAGACGGCGCAGTTCACGGCGCTGGGACTGCTCGCTCGTCAGTGCTCCTGGTGTAGTCACACCTTCAATCAAAGTTGTAGGGATATTGTCATACCCGTATAACCGGGCGATTTCTTCAATCAGATCGACATCATAGCTGATATCACCGCGTCTTGTCGGAACCTGCACCTCGACGAGACCTTGCGCGGCATCTCCATACTTGAAATGCAGACGGCTGAATATAGTCTTCACTTCCAGCAAAGACAGCTCTGTACCGAGATAGCGATTTAGCTTCTCAATGGATAAGGTGATTACCTTCTCCTCCACCGAGCCGCTGCCTGCCTGAACAATCCCTTCATGCACAGTACCCCCGGCATAACGGGCCAACAAGGCTGCTGCCCGGTTCAATGCAGGAATAACAGAATTCGGGTCCACTTCCTTCTCGAAGCGGAGAGAAGCTTCAGAGCGCAGTCCCAGCTGACGGGAGGTTTTGCGGACGGTTCCGCCATCGAATTTGGCTGATTCCAGCACAATATTCACGGTTTCACCTGTTACTTCACTATCCAGTCCGCCCATCACACCAGCCAGGCCTACAGCCTTCACTCCATCCGCTATGACAAGCATTTGCGGCTCCAGCTTACGCTCCTGGCCGTCAAGCGTGGTCAGAATCTCACCTTCCTTGGCAAACCGCACACCCAATACGCCGCCTTCCACTTTATCGGCGTCAAACGCATGTAGAGGCTGTCCGTACTCCAGCATTACGTAATTGGTAATGTCCACGATGTTATTAATCGGACGTACCCCTGCAGCCATCAGACGGTTCTGAATCCAGAGCGGAGATGGGGCAGGCTTCACTCCGGCAATGTAACGTACCGAATAATGCGCACAGTATTCTTCGTCCTCAATCCGGACGGAGATGGAGTCCGATGCCAGTCCGCCCGCCTCAACGATATCCGCTGCCGGATCAGGCAGCTTAAGCTCCCGTCCCAGAATGGCGCTTACTTCATAAGCGGCTCCAATCATACTAAGACAGTCGGAACGGTTCGGGGTCAGATCGAAATCCAGAACCTCATCATTCAGGTCAAGCACCTTCAGGATGTCTTGACCGATTTCCGTATCCTCAGGAAGCACCAGAATACCCTCTTGCAGCTCCTTGGGGAGCAATTTATCGTTGAGCCCGAGCTCCTTGGCGGAACAGATCATCCCTTGCGACAATACACCGCGAAGCTTAGCCTTTTTGATATCCAGACCCGGAAGCTTTGCACCTACTAATGCAACCGGGACTTTCTGGCCCGCGGCCACATTCTTGGCTCCGCAGACGATCTGCAGATCCTCGCCTTGTCCGGCGTCTACGATGCACACATTCAGCTTATCAGCATCCGGATGCTTTTCTTTCGATTTAACATAACCAACCACGATACCGGACAGGCCTTTGTTGCGGCGCTCCACACCGTCGATCTCGATGCCGGCGGTCGTGATTTTCTCGGCCAGCTCATCTGCGGTAACGCCCTCAAGCGATATATAATCCGTGAGCCAGGAGGTTGATACTTTCATGTTCGCACACTTCCTTTTGTGTCAAATGTATTTATCTACGTGCCGGGTTTGCTTGCTGCGCCGAGAGAAGTCTGATAAGGACTTGGCTCTGCATTCCTTCTTCGAAAATTCCTATTAATGCAGTCACTACGATAAACATTTGGACTTCCGATCGCTGTTATCCTCAGATTTCCTGATTTTAACCGCTTATCGCGGAAGAAATCCGAGGATAAAGGCGAACGCTGGCGCTTCTCCAGTTCCAAATTTTCTCTTCGTTCCTTGTTTTAATAGTCTTTTTATGAATCCGAAATCGGAACCCAAATCCAAAACGCCTCCCATTCCCGCCCAGCCCGCTAACCCGCCAAAATTCTAAATCCCCTTGAACTGCTTCACAAAAGCCATATCATTCGTATAGAAATGGCGGATATCATCGATGCCGTACTTCAGCATGGCAATCCGCTCCACGCCCATACCGAAAGCGAAGCCACTGTACTCGGCAGGATCATAACCGCCCATTTCCAGCACGTTCGGGTGAACCATGCCGGCACCGAGGATTTCCAGCCAGCCGCTCTGCTTGCACAGACGACAACCGTCACCACCGCATTTGAAGCAGCTTACATCCACCTCAACACTCGGCTCGGTGAACGGGAAGAAGCTTGGACGCAGCCGGATGCCTGTATTCGGTCCGAACATCTCCTTCACGAACTGCTGCAGCGTGCCCTTCAGATCGCTCATGCGGATATGCCGTCCAATCACGAGGCCTTCGATCTGATGGAACTGGAAGGAGTGGGTCGCATCGTCGTCGTCACGGCGGAATACTTTGCCTGGACAGATGATTTTAACAGGAGTTTCGCCCTTCATAGCCTGCATGGTGCGGACCTGAACCGGTGATGTCTGTGTGCGCATAAGGATATCCTCTGTCAAATAGAAGGAATCCTGCATATCACGTGCCGGATGGTTCTTCGGCAGGTTGAGCGCTTCAAAGTTATAGTAATCGGTCTCCACCTCTGGCCCTTCCGCCACCCGGTAGCCCATGCCGATGAAAATATCCTCGATCTCCTGAACCACCCGGCTCAGTGGATGAATCCCGCCTTGCGGCAGTGCGCGGCCCGGTAGAGTTACGTCTACTTTTTCCGCGTTCAGCCGGTTTTGGGTCTCCTGCTGCTGGAAGGCTTCCTGCTTGGCTCCGATAATATCCTCAATGGCACTCCGCACCAGATTGGCCACTTGGCCAATCACCGGGCGCTCCTCCGCGCTAAGTCCGCCCATGCCGCGTAATACCTCTGTAAGTTCGCCTTTTTTACCCAAGTACTTTACACGCAAATCGTTCAGAACCTGCGGATCGGTAACTTCCTCCAGCTTCGCTAACGCTTCGACCTTTAATGCTTCTAGCTTCTCTTTCATACCGTGTACTGCCCCCTTGTCATGGTGTTATCAAGTGAAAACGTCTATACCGTTCTGTTAAGGACGGTATACGTTTCAGCGAGAAATATAAGGAAAATGGATAGCGTATAGCCTACAAATTCTTATATTCCCAACAAAAAAAGGCCTTTCCTCCCGGTAAGGGACGAAAAGACCGTGGTACCACCCTTGTTAGACTGTCTGCAGCTCATCCCAAGAGCAATATTCCTGCTATTGGCATGACCAAGACCTGTCTCACTCTAGCAGATATAACGGTCTGCGGCCGGTTTCCCCTACGCTCTCCTTCAAGCAAGGCTTGAAAGAAATTCAAGGAACTGCTCCGGAGTGAACTTCGGCAGCTCTGCTCTCTTAGACACGCTCTCAATCAACGGCGTCTCCTCCCTGTAAGCCAGGCACTGCGTACTCTTCTCCATCACTGCATTTATCATGGATGTTGCTGAATGAACCTCATCTTCTGCTTAAGAAGATATGTCTATTTATTATATGCAAAATCAGCTGTTTTGACAAGCGGGACAAATTTTTCCGCCTGGATTGGTGCGTGGTGCCTATAGCCCTGGACCCTTATCTGCGGAATATTAATCAGAGAGGGTATCGCTAGCAGAAAAGTTGGGTAATAGGACTCAAGGGCTGGAATATCCATAAGGAAGCAGGCTATACATAATCTTTTTATTTTTGAAGCGACAACTCTAAAATTTCAATACCAATCTCCCCGGATCAAGGTTTGAACCTGAGCCGATGCTTCCGGAGTCTGGAGATTATTAAGATTTATCCATTTTTTAACAGGCAATTGCTGAACATGAGTGCTTCCTTTATACTGATGAGAAGAAACTTCGATCATACCGGGAGATTCATTCCTGCCACCCCATTCTTCCCCTGCTTTGTATGACTCGCTTGGATTCCTATCTCTTCTTTATCCTGCACACATAAGCAATACGTCCACATATGGATATATTTAGCGTGTTATTGACAACATTGTTGAATACTTAATAGCATTTGCAGGAGGTGGATGAAGTGGCAGGTTTACCAGGCATCAAAAATACACGCAGGCTTATCCTGTTATTCGCCGCTATCTCCGTTCTTCTGGTGAGTATCAGTATTGCTTCCCTTCTATATTTGAATCATACGATGAACAAACTATCCGCTTCCTTATATAACGATGTCTATCAGAATTCCGAGCTCATTCTGAATGCCGACCGCGACCTGTACCAGTCTGCCTTGGCCCTTCATACTGCTATCAATGGAAATATTACCGCCGAGGAGCGCAGCAGGCTGTCCCAGGATTTTGAAGAGAATAATAACCAGGCGAAGCAGCGGCTTAGCATGGCAAGCTATAACATTAACTCTGTAGAGAATCCATTCAGCGGGATGAAGCAGAGTGCTCAGCTGCTTACCGAGCTCAAAAATGTACTCCAAGACGTCGATGGCCCTTTTCAAACCTGGAAAGATTCAGGGAGGGAACTGATCTCACAGCGGGTACAGAGTAACTGGAACCCGGAATCCTTTTCCGCCCTCCAAACCAACACTCTTCTGAACCAAGTGCGGGAACCTCTGGACAAATCCGAAGAATTAATTGACGGCTATGCGCGGCAGGTAACTGAGGAATTCCGGGATAAAAAAAGTGCACTGTTCGCGTTATATTCCTTATTCCTGTTTATGCTGGTGCTCGTTATTATTTTCCTGTGCCGCAAGCTGATTTCCCTTCAAAATGAAATGCTTGAGGAGAAGTCACTATATCAATTAATTGGTGAGACAATGTCTGACTTTATTATTTTGACCGATCCTAACGGTCTGATCCTCTACGCTTCCCCTTCCCATTCCGGTCTGCTCGGATATATCCCTGTCAAGGGTGCTCCGCTATCCAATTATATCCGGGAGGCGGAGATTACCTGGGCTAAGCTCAAAAGTGTGGTACAGGCTACCCCGCGGATTTCCGAGCTACGCATGCGTTCAGCGGAGGGACACTGGGTATGGCTGGAAACAAAGGTTACCCCGATTAAGGGCAGCGGTGCTTTTCCAGCGCAGTTCATGCTGGTATCCCGTGAAATCACCCAACGAAAGCAATATGAGGAGCGCTTGCATAAGTTGGCCTTTTACGATCACTTGACTGCAATCCCCAACAGAGCCCATTTCAAAATGTATATGGAGAATCTGATCCATCAGCCGGAGGAACGCAAACAGGAGATTGCGCTGGCCCTGCTGGATTGCGACCGGTTCAAGCAGCTGAATGATACCCTTGGCCATCTGGCCGGGGATGAATTCCTGCAATTGCTCTCACGTGAGCTGCAGCAGACCGTCAAGGGTTCCGGCCAGGCCTTCCGGATTGGAGGAGATGAGTTCGCCGTGGTGCTGCACCGGTTCCAAAACCCTGAGATGCTTGATGAAATCCTGAACCGGCTGCTGCAGCTCTTCAATAAAACCTGGTCAATCAACCAGGGCTCCAGCTTCCATACTTCAGCCAGTATAGGAGTAGCCCTTTACCCGCAGCATGGCAGCAGCATTAATGAACTGCTCCGGGCTGCCGACCTGGCCATGTACCGCTCCAAGAATCACGGCGGCAATGAAGCCAATCTGTATAGTGAGCTGGTGGATGAAGAATATTCAGACCAGCCCAAATAAGGGATATCTGAGAACCTATGAATCGTACACACACAAAAGAGCTGTTCTGACGGCCCCTAAAGGGTTGCCGCACAGAACAGCTCTTTTGACTATATATTAACTGGTAAGCTGCAGCGAATCATCCTTACCCCCGCTGTTCTCCCGCACCCGTTCCCGGATGGTTACCTTAACCAGCTCCTGGCTGCCGGAGCAGTCAATGAAACGGTCTCCAGCCCCGTCCTTCTCTTCCCAGTCATTCAGCCGCAGAATGTAGCCTATAGACTCCGTCTCCGGAAGCACTTCGATCCGTGCCACCGCATGACCATTCTCCATCTGCCGGAAATCACTCTGTCCATCCTGAATACCTGTACCCCATGTCCACAGGTTCCAGCCCCGATAATCACCATCCGACCGCTCATAATGGATTTCAATGATTTTGGATCTTGGTTCAGGCTGCCCGTATTTATCGTAGAGCACCATCATGGATAATCCCTCAAGCTCTACCTCCGAGCCTTGGACAGTCCGGAAAGCATTGGCTCCGGCAGAGGTATGGTCAACAACGATATTCCAGCAGCCGTCCGATTCAGGGAGCCTTTGGCTGATCGGGCCGGGATTGGCATTAAAAATCACAACGATATTGTTCCAGACGTCACCGCCGGCATTATTCTTGAGCAGATAGGAGACTACTCCGCCATCACACCGGAGGAATTCCAGAGAACGCTCGATCTCCTGGCGTCCATGCAGCCGGAAAGCCGGGTGACTGCTCCGCAGCGCAATAAGACCTTTATAGTATTCGAAGACGGGAAGGAACTTTGCTTTGTTCTTCCAACGGATAGCATTGATCGCATCGGGACTACGGTAGCTGTTGTGGTCACCGTATTTGCTTCGCAGGAATTCATCCCCCGCTTGCAGAAAAGGGATGCCCTGAGAAGTCAGGATGATTCCGCTCGCCAGCAGTGACCGCCTTACTGTCTCATTGCCGAGAATATCCTGCCGGTCAACCGCGAAGTAGGGATCGGCAGCGGCAATGGCTGCTTCCACCGAACCACCGTACTTCAGCTGTCCATTCTCCAGTTCCGGCAGCTTGGCCGCCTGGCGCAGACCCTGTGTGGCAAGCACCTTATCCCACAGATTTAGATTATCGTGTGCAGTAACATAATTCACCGTTTCCACCGGGGAATCGGTAAATTCATGAATGGCTCCCTTGATCCCGGAAGCAACCGCGCCTTCCTTGCCAAATTCGCCAGTTACGAAGCCTTTGCCCCAGCCATCGCTGTCCCCTTTGATCGCAGACCGGAAGTTGTCATTAAAGACCGCATATCCCTTGCCCTTCTGCACGCCCTTTAGTGTTTTGGTGGCCAGAGGAGAATCCCCTCCAGTCCAGGGCTCGCCGTAGAGCAGCAGACTCGGGTTGATCTCCAATCGCAGTTCTTCCGTTATCTCACGCATGGTTACACTGTCCATCAGTCCCATGAGATCAAAACGGAACCCGTCAATGTGATATTCAGAAGCCCAGTAGGCCAATGAATCTTTAATATATTTACGGACCATCGGACGTTCAGTCGCCAGTTCATTGCCGACACCGGAGCCATTAGAGAGACGGCCGTTATAGTCATGCCGGTAGAAATAATCGGGAACCAGCGGCTGAAAAGGTCCTTTTTCCACAGAATAGGTATGATTGTACACGACATCCATAATCACGGATATCCCTTTACTATGCAGCGCCTGCACCATTTCCTTCATCTCACGGATACGGGTTCCCGGATCAGAGGGATTGGTGCTGTAAGAACCTTCCGGCACGTTGTAGTGCTGAGGATCATACCCCCAGTTATATTCAGTGTAAAAGGGCTCCGTTTTCCTTACGCTCTCTGTGCCGAGTTCATTGATGGTCTGAAAATCAAATACCGGGAGCAGGTGTACATGGGTAATGCCCAGCTCCTCCAAATGGTCAATGCCCAGCGCGTGTCCCGCAAGATCCTTAAGTCCGAATTCAGTAAAAGCTTTGAATTTGCCTTTATGCAGCATACCGGAGTCCTCAGACGATGAGAAATCCCGTACATGCAGTTCATAGATCACGGCATCGGCAGGATGAGGAAGCGCAGGAGACCTGTCTAAGTCCCAGGCTTCCGGATCGGTACTGCGCAAGTCCACAATGGCTGAACGTGTACCGTTGGCCGACACTGCTACAGCATACGGGTCCGCTGCCTCCTTAATCGTACCATCGCTAAAAACGGCACGATACATATAATACTTGCCTTTCAAATCCCCCGAGATACGAACCTGCCAGACTCCGCCCTCCAGCAGCTGCATGTTCACGATACGGCCGCTGTCCCGGTAATCGTCATTCAAAGCTTCCGTCCCATTCCCATCCGTATCATACAATACCAGCGACACCGTGAAGGCTGTGGGCACCCATACTTTGAAGAGGCTGTAACCCGCAGTATAAGTCACTCCAAGATCCTTACCTGTATAGACTTCTATATCTTTCTCTGCATTTATATAATTGCTGTTCATTCATGTTCACCATCCCAGTGTCCTCCGCGCTGTTGCCGGAAACCAGATCTACTGCTGTTAGTAGCCAACTATTTCCACATCATTCAAAAATAATACTTACCCATAGCTAACCCATAACTTGGCTTAACCTATTATATGTAACACGATGTTCACAAGTTTGGGTCCAGCAGCCTATTCTGCTGTCTATACATCCTATATCGGTAGTAATGACTTCCCGATTTAGCTTATCAAGTGAAAGCAGCTATTCTATCGGAAGTATAACCTGCTATGGTTAGGATAGCTACTGTAAATTGATACTATGTGATGACTTCAGCCAGTCATATCCTTCTAACGCAGCAACACTGAACAATGTTACAATTGGCGGTTAGGTATAAACCGGCACGCTTTAATAATATAAAAAAAACCAGCCCCCAGATTAGGAGGCCGGAATAGAGTAGTTGGAAAAGCAGACTTGGTAAAACCGGAGAAAAGCTTAAAATAATAGTTATTTCACGCTGCTCTGCACAAGTGCGGCAACTTCCTCAGCAGTGCCGAGCTGCAGCGCCTTGGCAGCCATTTCCTTCATGTCTGCGGCAGACAGCTTGGAAATCTGGCTTCGTGCCGGCAGGATGGAGGTCGCACTCATACTGAATTCATCTAGGCCGAGGCCCAGCAGCAACGGAATTGCTGTGCTGTCGCCAGCCATTTCGCCGCACATACCGGTCCATTTACCTTCAGCATGCGCAGCATCGATGACAATTTTGACCAGGCGCAGAATGGCCGGATTATATGGCTGATACAGATAGGATACCTGTTCATTCATACGGTCGGCAGCCATTGTATATTGAATAAGGTCATTGGTACCGATACTGAAGAAATCAACTTCCTTGGCGAACTGGTCTGCGAGAACAGCCGTGGAAGGAATCTCAACCATAATTCCGAGCTGAATATTATCAGACACTTCCTTGCCTTCTTCGCGCAGCTTAGCTTTTTCTTCAAGCAGCAGATCACGGGCTGCACGGAATTCACCGAGTGTAGCGATCATTGGGAACATGATCCGCAGATCACCATGGGCGCTTGCTCTAAGCAGTGCGCGGAGCTGGGTACGGAAAATATCCTGTCGGTCCAGACACAAGCGGATCGCCCGGAAGCCGAGGAACGGGTTCATTTCCTTAGGAAGATCCAGGTATGGCAGCTCCTTGTCGCCACCGATATCCAGCGTGCGTACAACAACAGGCTTGCCGTTCATGTTCTCCAGCACGGTGCGATAAGCATTGTACTGAATTTCTTCAGAAGGCAGCTTGTCGCGGCCCATGTACAGGAATTCCGTCCGGTACAGTCCCACGCCTTCGCCGCCGTTCTCGATCACACCGTTCACATCGTTGGGTGTGCCGATATTGGCTGCCAGTTCCACATGTTTGCCGTCAGCGGATACCGTCGGCTCGTCGCGAAGCTTTTTCCACTCCGCAATTTGCAGATCATAGGCTGCCTGCTTGGCTTTATACTCAGCTACCTCAGCATCGCTAGGGTTGATCAGAACATCACCGCTCAGACCATCCACAATCACCAGATCTCCTGCCTTGATTAAGGACAGCACATTCTTGGTGCCGACTACCGCTGGAATTTCCAGAGACCGGGCCATGATAGCCGAGTGCGAGGTGCGTCCGCCGATATTCGTCGTGAATCCCTTGACGAAGTTACGGTTCAGCTGTGCCGTATCGGAAGGCGTCAAATCCTGGGCGATCACAATGACTTCTTCATTGATCTCGGCAGGACTCACATAATGGATACCCAGTAGGTGGTTCAGAACGCGTTTGGTTACATCGCGCATATCGGCTGCACGTTCCTGAAGATACGCGCTTTTCATATTTTCGAACATTTCTATAAATTGAGTAGCTACTTCATTCAAGGCGTAGTCCGCATTAACCAATTCCTCACGGATTTTGTCCATTACGGGGCTGATCAGCTCAGGATCTTCCAGAATCAATAGATGGGATTCAAAGATCTCCGCTTTCTTCTCGCCCAGTTCAGCAAGAGTGCGTTCTTTGATGGTCTGCAGCTCAGCTTTGGATTTCTCCAGCGCGTCTGTCAGTTTGGCAACTTCTGCCTCCACATCGCCTACAGCCGATTTCGTAATGGTATAGTCCGGATGTTCCAGGATAAAGGCACGGGCTACTGCAATCCCTGCTGAAGCCGCGATTCCTGAAATTTTACTCATTCAGCTCTCCCAGCCCTTCTTTAACCATAACTTCCTGAAGTGCGCTCAGCGCTTCAGATTCTTCACTGCCTTCAGTAATCAGAGTCAGTGTGTCGCCTGCTTCAAGACCCAAGGACAATACGCCGAGGATGGATTTAAGTGTTACTTTTTTACCTTTAGCTTCTGCAAAAGCTTCAGTGCCTTTGAATTTTGTAGCTGTGTTTACCAGCGCTGTTGCCGGGCGTGCGTGAATTCCGTCTTCATCGATAATTCTGAATGTTTTTTGCATGATATTATCCAACTCGCTTTCTGTTCATATAGGATTTGTTTTGTATGGTGAAGGCTGCGCTCCCTCTAATTATAAAGGAAGCGCTACACCATTGCACATCTTACACGATGCTAATGATATCTTTGTCACCGATAGCCACTTTACCTGGCTTCTTCAATGTAACGGCAGAACCTTCAGGCAAATTGGAGAAAATGACCGGTGAAATCACGGAAGGCGCATGAGCCTTAACGTACTCCAGATCAACCTCCATAATCGGCTGCCCTGCAGCAACCAGATCGCCTTCTTCGACCAGAACCGTGAAACCCTGACCTTTAAGCTTAACCGTATTTACACCGATATGAACCAGGACTTCCTTGCCGCCATCGGACATAATGCCAATCGCGTGCTTGCTTGGGAAGACGTTGAACACCTTGCCATATACCGGTGAAGCAATCTTACCGTCATCTGACAGGAATGCAAATCCGTCACCAGTCATCTTTTGGGAGAATACCGCATCCGGCACCTGTGTAATATCAAGCAGCTCCCCGTTGACCGGAGATACGATATCCTCAGGAATAATCGCTGCGCCTTCTTCGCCGGCCTTTTTCTCCAGCTCAGGCTGCGGAGCAGCTGCGGCTGGTGCGGCGGCAGGAGTTCTGCCGTTCATTACATCCTGAATCTGTGATTTGATCGTATCGGAACGGGTTCCGAAGATCGCCTGCACGTTGTTACCGACTTCGAGTACGCCGGACGCGCCAAGCTTCTTCAAGCGGTTCTTATCCACGCCGGCCTTATCTTTAACTTCTACACGAAGACGTGTAATACAAGCGTCCAGGTGAGTGATATTTTCTTTGCCGCCCAGTGCAGACAAAATGTTGCGAGGCAGATCATCACCGCTTCTGGATACATTCTCTGTGTTTGATTCTTCCACATCATCCGATGGATCTTCACGACCCGGTGTTTTGAGGTTGAACTTCCGGATCACGAAGCGGAATCCAAAGTAGTAAATGACCGCAAGTACCAGACCTACCGGAATAACCAGCCACCAGGCTGTACGGTTCGGAATGACACCGAACAATACATAGTCGATGAAACCGCCGGAGAAGGTCATCCCGATTTTGACATTCAGGATATGCATGGTCATGAAGGACAAACCGGCAAATATAGCATGTACTGCGAACAGCAGCGGAGCCACGAACAGGAATGAGAATTCCAGCGGCTCTGTAATCCCTGTCAGGAAGGAAGTGAGTGCTGCCGAAACCATCAAACTGCCGACAACCCGTTTATGTTCAGGTCTGGCTTCATGGTAGATCGCCAGTGCCGCTGCAGGGAGACCGAACATCATGAACGGATATTTACCGGTTGTAAAGGTACCTGCTGTGAAATCCACACCGTCACGCAACTGCTGCATGAATATCCGTTGGTCACCGCGAACGAGATGCCCGGCCTTATCGATATAGCTTCCGAACTCATACCAGAACGGTGAGTAGAAGATGTGATGCAGACCGAATGGTATCAGGGAACGCTCGATGACCCCGAAGATGAAGGCCGACAGCGTCAGGTTCGTGTTGATCATACTCTGCGATACATAGTTCAGACCGTGCTGAATCGGCGGCCAGATGATCGTCAGTGCAAGACCAAGGATCAGGGAGGTTACAGCAGTCATAATAGGCACAAACCGTTTACCCGCAAAGAATCCCAAATAGGAAGGAAGCTCTATACGGAAGAACCGTTTGTACATAGAGGCTGCAAGTATCCCGACCAGAATACCGCCGAAGACACCGGTCTGGAGGGTTGGAATCCCAAGAACACTCGCATAAGCAAAGTCTTGCTTACTCAGGACCCATTCATTGATACCAAGCACGGTTCCCATCGTCACGTTCATAACGAGGAACCCGATAATAGCCGCTAATCCGGCAACCCCTTCGCCGCCGGCCAGCCCGATGGCTACCCCGACTGCAAAGAGTAGGGACAGGTTACTAAACACAATTTGTCCCGAGTTCATCAATACATTGGCAATGGCTTGAACTACATCATTCTCAAGTGCCGGAACGTATTGAAGGAAATCAGGGTTAACCAGCATGTTGCCAATCCCAAGGAGCAGGCCTGCCGCGGGCAGGATAGCCACTGGAAGCATAAGCGCCTTACCGACCCGCTGCAACACACCAAACATTTTTTTGAACATCGAGGTCACTTCCTTAATTATTAATATCGTTCAAACAGAAGCCAAAAAAGGCATGAGCAACACAGCATACAGGTTGTCCCACTAACCACAAGGTTAGATTACCCCGACTTGGGGCTGGACAACCAAAATACTGTAAATCACTCATGCCTGATCGTATCAGTTACACGCTTTGTATTCTGTTTTGTTTAACCAGGGAACATTGTAGCATCGTTCTTTTAAACATGCAAGCACAAAATAACCTTACAAAATAAGAGTTTTTGTTTTATTTCCTACTCTGATTGCTCCATATCTGCTTCGTCCTCTTTTTTCTGAGCCAGACGCTGCAGATGAATCGTCAGATAGCTTACCTCTGCTGCGTAGACAGGAAGATGCACCCGCTGTTCAATCACCTTGGTCAACTTCCAGGCCAGCATATACATTTCCGGATATTCCCGTTTCATCAGTCCATCGAGCGATGAAGTCTCCCGCACAGTCTCTCCCCTGCGCAGCCGTTCCAGCACGAAACGCAAATGGGTCACGAGACGGGAATAATCCAGCGAGTCTCTCGGGATATGATAATCCAGATTGTCTTCCACCAGGTTCACCATATCCCCAATCAGCAGGGAGTGCTGCTTGACCTCGGAGATGTGCCTGTTGCTAATCGCGCTTACAATATGCAAAGCAACAAAACCAATTTCATCCGGCGGAAGCCTTACCCCCATTGCCTCGTTAATGCGTTCTAACGCATACTCCGCCAAACTATACTCTTCCGGGTAAATTTCTTTGGTTTCGTATAGGAACGGATTATGTATGGCTATATTCTGCTCGTTTCTGCGGATGGCGAACGAGATATGGTCAGTAAGCGCAATATGGATATGCTCATTCAGCGGTTGACGGCTGCTCTGCATAATATGCAGCACAATTTCTTGCATAACTTCTATAAGCTTCTCGTCCACCTGGGGAACAAGCTGCTTATATTGTTCCTGCTCCTCCTGGTTGCGGAGAATAAACATCTTCTCCACGGAGGACAGATTAATCCGGTCACTTGCTTTACGGTTAAACCCGATGCCCTTGCCGATCACAACCACTTCGGCGAATTGGGGATGCTGGGCGATAATCACATTATTGTTGAGTACTTTCGCTACTGATATGCTGCTCACTATTTACACCTCTTCGAATAACAGATTTCGAACTTAAGCGAGCACTATTATAAAATAAGACTAAAAACCATTATACTTAATTTTCATACAAAACATCAAGGTATAATACACGCTTATTCATCCAAAATCAGTTAAAGCAGTGTAATTATCATTTCACGCGAAATGTTGTTGCTGAATATCTGTAGACCAGGAATAGGGCAATCAGCATGTAGACAGCAGCAGCAAGCAGCACGATTACCGCAAAATGAGCTGGTGTACTCCGAAACTGCATCGATATCACAGCTACTGCTAGTACAATGCTGTTCATGATGCTGAAGAACGGATTCTTCACATTCAGCTCCGTGCTGTACGGCTGGAAGATATAGTACATAAACAAGTGATGTACTGAAAAAAACAGCGACAGGCCTAGAATGGCACCGCTAAAAATCAGCATGTCCGTCATTCCCCAGCTTTCCCCCGATAAGAAAAAGAGCAAATTGACTGCCACACTGATCGCTGCGGCCGGAATCAAATTAAGAGCGCTGAGGCGCAGCAGGCGCACGCGGAAATTGTTCAGCACTGCAGACCGTTCCCGGTAGAAGCCATACCGCAGCAGACTAAGGTCACAGTTAAAGAACATCGCCTTACATACCCGCTCTCCAATAGAGGTGAAATTCATGACAAAGACCAGCATGGGCAGACTGTTCATCACATAACGGGCCACCTTCGAGAACGAAGCCGGTTCGGCCAGCAGAATCATCAAACCGGCTGCAAACAGCGCGCCAATAATCAGCAGCCGGCGCTGGATAGGTTGAACCAGGAAACGCTTGTGCCGGGAGAAAAAGATCGCGTTCAGGTAGGCATAGCCGGTTTTCTCCTCAAATTGGCCGGACCGCAGCTGTACTGGCGTGAAATCCTTCTCATGGGTCTCTACCTGCTTCCGGTTTGCCTCTTTCATCATTCGTCCCATATCCAGAAGGGGATCATCAATCTTGGTGACCGCGTCCACCGCATTACGGTAGCCGGGATATCTGGCAATATAGAGGGCAGACAAAGCTCCAGTGATCACAAGCGTCAGACTCAAGGGGAAATTAAACAACACTCCATCCATATCCAGTAATGCCTTCCCCGTGTAGAGAGGCACAAAAGCCAGCAGATACCCCACTACAATGACGGACCAGACTAGACCGTTTTGTTTGACCAGTACAATCTCCCGCGAATCAAATATCCACAGATGTAACGCTTCACCGGCAATGCGCCAGAGTGAGAGAAGTAAAGACAGAAGCAGGCCGTGCCAGACCGGCGCGCCGAATGCATGTGCAAATACCATCATCGCAGGAACAAAATAAATAAAAAAAGTCAACGCCCTAAGCGTAAGGACAGCATGCATATACTTGTCGGCGGGAAGTCTCATCAGCTTCACACAAATATATTTATCCCGCTTGGGTTCCAAAATAATGGCGTTTGATACAACGCTCACCCCAAAACTGAGTAATACAAGCACATGCAGATACAGATCATATTGTTCAGAAAGCGAAAGCTCTTTGGCGGTGAGAAGGACAGGAAGGTATACGATGAGCCCCAGGTAGGCAAACTTGGATAGGAAGCCCCAGATGATTTTCAGAATAAGGACTAATATAGTAAACTTCTTTTTGAGGGATGTCCGCGAATACACACTGTCATTCACCAGTTTTCCCACCACAGGCAATTTGCCAAAATAGTACAGTAAACGGTTCGCCCCTGAGGCCCCCCGTATCTCCATAATGGTATTCAGTGTGCTAATCATGGCCATCGCCATCCTTCAGCAGCGCTATAATCCGTTCCTCGAACTCCGGACTGTGCAAGGTGTCTGCAGGGATCTCCTGGAGTACGCCATTGCTTAGTACTACAAGCTCATCGCACAAATCTGCCGCAAGCTGCAAAATATGTGTGGAGAAAATAATGATGTGATCCTGTTTCATCTCACGGAGCAGCTTCTTGATCTCCAGTGCCACCACTACGTCAAATGAAGTAAGCGGCTCATCCAGCAGAATCAGCGGCGGGCGGGTGATGATGAAACACAGCATCTGGATTTTGTTCTTCATGCCATGCGAATAGCCTTTGATCAGCCGGTGGCGGTCTTCCTCATCGAAACGGATGATATCAAAATAATCTCCGATGGTTTTCCCCGGCTGGATTTTATCCCGGTTGATGTCCATATAGAATTTCACAAATTCATAACCTGTCAGAAATTCCGGAAGAATGGGCAGCGAAAACACGTACCCGATTTCCTCTTCGCGCAGCGGTAGGCTGACTTCCTCTCTCCGCAGAAAAGCTCCTCCGCTGTCCATGCGTGTTTCCCCGCTCAGGCAGTTGAACAATGATGTTTTGCCAGCACCGTTGCGCCCCAGCAGACCGTAAATCTTACCTTTTTCAAAGGTATAATCGATGCCTTTAAGTACAGATTTGTCATTAAAACTTTTGCGGATATTATCCAGAATCAGCTCCACACTTGGTCCTCCTATTTCATTCATCTGACAAACAACTGGAAAAATGGCCAATCTCCCTTGTTTAGGAGACGACCACTTTTTCTATGATACAGTTCCGCTAATTAGTCTCCTGGATACCCGTTGTCCCTTCAGAGACCCTTGGTTGAGGTGGACTTACCGGTGAAGCAATAACGGGCTTGGAAGCTGCCGTCCCTTTGGTTGTAAGACCCTTGATCAGTGCTTCCACATCAATCCCTGATACGCTCTTCAGCATTTCAGGAGCTGTGGCCATCAGCTGGGTCACATAGTTGCTGACTCGGGCAGCTCCTTCTCCGTTGCCGGTATCCACCACGGTCAGCTTATCGATGGAGGCCAGCGGCTCAGCGATGCGTCCAGCCAGCTCAGGCAGCATTTTTACGATAATATCGAGCACTGCAGCCTCACCAAATTTCTGGAATGCTTCGGCCAGCTTCTCCTTAGCCTCTGCTTCTGCAAGACCTCGCAGCCGGATAACCTCGGATTCCGCTTTACCTTTAGCCAGCTCGGCATCCGCTACCGCCTGACCTTCCAGCCGCTTCTGCTCAGAAGTAGCTTTGGCCTGGGTTTCAATACTGTATTGCAGGGCATCCGCCTCACGCATTCTCTTGGCCTTGTCGGCTTCAGCCGCCTGTTCTACCGCATAGCGGTCAGCTTCGGCTTTCTTCTTCACTTCGGCATCATACTGCTTCTCACGGACCTGGATTTCCTTGGCTTGCAAGTCAATTTCCCGTTCCTTACGCACCAGTTCGACCTTCATCTGCTCTTCAACCACCGTCTGTTTGGCGCGCGCTTCCTGAATGTGGTACGCCTGGTCGGCTTCCGCCTTTGCGGTATCCTGATCTCGCTTAAACGCAGCAACCTTCAACTGATTTTCCTTCGACGCTTCGGCAATATTCGTATCGCGCAGCAGTTCCGCCTTCTGCCCCTGCTCCTCCGCGTTCGCCTTTTGAATTCGCGCATCCCGCAGAGCTTCTGCTTCAGCAATTTCTGCATCTCGCTTCACGGCCGCAATCCGCGGCTTTCCGAGCGCTTCTAGATATCCATGCTTATCGCGCACATCCTTAATCGTGAAGGAAACAATCTGCAGCCCCATTTTCTTCAGATCCCGTGCCGCTACCCCTTGAACCTCCTGGGCAAAACGGTCCCTGTTGCGGTAGACCTCCTCTACCGTCATAGACCCTAGGATCGCCCGCAGATGGCCTTCCAGCACCTCCTGTGCTTCACTCTTCAGGGCTTCAATCGGCTTGCCCATAAATTGCTCTGCTGCCGTTGCCACGTCCTCGGTGGAGCTGCCCACCTTAATAATTGCAACCCCGTCGGCAATTACAGGTACACCTTGCTCGGTGTAGACCTCCGGTGTCGTCACATCCAGCTTATGGGACAGCAGCGACATGAATTCAGCCTTCTGAAACACAGGCAGAATAAATGCCCCTCCCCCGCGGACAATCTTGATTTTGCGGCCGGAGCCGTCATCGGAAATGTGATTGTTGCCCAGGAAGGAACCGGTGACAATCATTCCTTCATCAGGGCCAACCGTTTTATAACGTGCCCAGAATGCAATTCCGAGCACAAAGAGTACAGCAACAACCACCGCAGGAATAAATAAGTATTCAGGCAATCCGTACATTACGCGTCCTCTCCTTTTCGTTTTTCGAATTCAGATACAACCGCAACCCCTTCTTTTACTTCAACCACTACAACCTTAATCCCGGCTGGAATCGGAAGATGGTCAAAGCTTGCCGCCGTGTGCAGACTGTTGCCCGCCCCGAACTTCACCATAATCTCGCCGTAGCCTTGTGCCGGAACCGGAACTGTAACTTCGCCGATTCTGCCCGGCAGCTCGGTCATGGAGAAACCGCTGGACATCTCGCTTTGGTCCATGGGTTTTACCACTCCCAAATACATGACAATGCCCATGAATGCTGCAATCAGCAGGGATAGGGCCAGAACGGGTCCATTCTCCAGGCTGCTGTAACGGGTCAGCAGAATGCCTGCTCCCCCGAATACAGTGATGCCTCCAGCCGCAACCGCAGGGCTGATGAAATGGAAGGACACTACATCGAATATTCCGTGCAAGGCACTGCCGATCAAATCTCCCAAAAGCACGCTGACCACGGCAAAGATGACGCCAAGCGCCAAACAGCCCAAATACAGCGTCTCCATATCATTCTCCTCCTGTCTTTTTCCCGGACTGTCATACTAGGTTAAACGCTTCAACCCTGTCCTTGGTTTCACATTCTTGGGTAAATATCACAATATTGTATGATAAAAAAGAACAAAACAAAAAAGCCGTCCCCTGAAAGGAACGGCTCTCCGATGAAGTATAGACCGGCAGCAAGCTGCCGTTTATAGTGCCATTGTATAAATTTCCACAACGTCTTCACGCTGCAGCTTACGGAAGTTACCGAACGGTCCAAAGCGTACCGCTTTGTCGGCCATGTTACCAATTTCGCTGTTATCGATATTATAGTCGCCCAGTGTCTTCGGTGCGCCAATGGAATCCCAGAAGCGGCGCAGCGCTTCTATGCCCTCAAGACCCACCTCTTCATCGGTTCTGCCGGCAGCATCAATGCCAAATACATTAACAGCCAGCTGACGGAAACGGGCAGGGTTCGTGCTTAGGTTGTATTTCATCCAGTGCGGGAAGAGAATCGCCAGTCCGCCGCCATGTGGAATATCGTATACAGCCGATACGGCATGCTCAATATTGTGGGTTGCCCAGTCTCCTGCAAAACCCATGCTGACCATTCCGTTCAGTGCCATTGTGCCACAGTACATAATCGTCTCGCGCAGTTCATAGTTGTTCAGATCATCAATCAGCTTCGGAGCAGTAGCAATCACTGTGCGCAGCAGTGTCTCACAGAACCCGTCCTGAACCAGTGTATTACCCTGGGTGTGGAAATAATGCTCCAGCACGTGGGACATGATATCCACCATTCCGTATACGGTCTGATCACGCGGCAACGTAAAGGTATTCTCCGGATCCAGAATTGAGAAAGCCGGGTAGGCGTAAATACTGCCCCAGCCCATCTTTTCTTGGGTGACTTCATTGGTAATTACGGAGCCATTGTTCATTTCCGAGCCCGTAGCAGCCATAGTGAGCACGGTTCCCAGTGGAAGTGCCCCCTGCGGAGCGGCTTTACGTTCTACAAAGTCCCACATATCCCCGTCGTATTTAGCACCCACTGCAACCGCCTTGGCGCAGTCCAGCACGCTTCCGCCGCCTACAGCGAGGATCAGGTCTATACCCTTTTCACGGCACAGGGCTACACCCTTGTGTACGGTGGACAGACGCGGATTTGGTTCAACTCCGGATAATTCTGTAACTACTGCACCAATGGCCTTAAGTTCATTGATTACATTATCGTACAGGCCACTGCGCTTAATGCTTCCGCCGCCATACATAAGCAGTACATTCTTGCCGTATTTAGGCACTTCCGTCTGAAGCGCACTTAGGGTACCTTGTCCAAAAATCAACTTGGTAGGATTATAAAATTCAAACTTGTGCATAAAGGTAAACCTCCGTTTATTTCAGGAATGTGGTGCAATATCCTATTATAGACCTCTGAACAGCAGCATTCAAATCAGGTCCTGCGAACAGCCGCTCTGCAAAAAGAAATGCCCCCGCCAACCGGCTGGGGACATCTCACAAGGCAATGCAAGGGTTAACAGAAACTGTGCATGCTCACCGGAAACCAAGGCTGTGGGCAAAGCGATGGAATGCCGCCTGGCCTTCAGCCGTACGCTTGTAGACCCCGGCATGCTCAAGAATATGGGTGAACTTAATGCCAACCTCATTTTGTACCGTCTTGACTGCTTCTTCACGGTCCATGTCAGTGCCAAAGCGGGCAGCCAGTTCCTGAATCCAGGAAGCATGCTGCGCCAGCGTATGATCTGCCTGAGTCTGCACAGCATCCAGCAGAGCCGTGTCTCCTGCCAGAATACCGGAAATGGCATCCAGCTCGTCCTTCAGGCGGCCTGGAAGAATGGCCAGACCCATAACTTCGATCAGTCCGATATTTTCTTTCTTGATATGATGCATTTCCCGGTGCGGGTGGAATATCCCTTCAGGATATTCTTCGCTGGTCCGGTTGTTGCGCAATACCAGGTCCATCTCGAAGCCCCCGTCCTCCGCCCGGCGCACGATAGGAGTGACGGTGTTGTGCCGCGTCTGCTCCCCGTCCACCTCGCTTGAGGCCAGAACTTCGGCTGCTGGATCACTATAGGTTTGCCAGGCTTCATAGATCGAATTCCCGCATTCCAGCAGCACTGCCGGATCCGTACCCTGCAAACGCAGTACCGACATTGGCCATTTCACGATGCTCAGGCTTACACCTGGATAGGCATCGTGGGTGAAGGTTGCCTCCTTTGGCGCCTTCTGGATCGGAAAGGTATGACGTCCGCCCTGGAAATGATCATGGGTCAGAATCGAACCGCCGACAATCGGCAGATCCGCATTAGAACCGATGAAATAATGCGGGAAGGTCTCCACGAAGCTGAGCAGGCGCTTCAGCGTATCCTTGGTCAGCTTCATCGGCACATGATCATGATGGAACACGATACAATGCTCGTTGTAGTAGACATAAGGAGAATACTGGAGGAACCATTTCTCATTGTTCAGCTTCAGCGGAATCACGCGCAGATTCTGCCGGGGCGGATGATTGATTCTTCCGGCATAACCGACATTTTCACGGCACAGCAGACATTTCGGATAGACCGGAGGAGGAAGCAGCCGAGCCATGGCAATTTCCTTCGGATTCTTCTCCGGCTTGGACAGATTAATAGTCATTTCAATGTCGCCGTAAGGAGATTCCTGCAGCCAGAACACATTTTTGGAGATCCGGTCCATACGGATATAATTAGAATCTATGCTTAGCTTGTAGAAACGGTCAGTCGCCGCCTGAATACCCTTTTCCGCTGTGAGGCTGTAGAATTCGGCATTCACCTCGGAAGGACGGGCCATTAGAAGACCCATAATCTTGGCATCCAGCAGGTCGCGATACGTATCCGTATTTTCGGGAATCAGCCCAATTTCAAAGCCATAGTCAATCAGAACATCCAGCGGAGCCTGCGGACTCTCCAGCGGCGCTTCTGAGAATTCTGCAGCATACGGCTCACTGAAGCCGAACTGATCCAATAGTTCATTCCGGCTGTAATCTACGTCTGCAGGCTGAATCAGCTGCTGATGGATAGCAAACCCTACCAGTTGTTCGATTGCATACAGCGCCTTCACCGCACCGGGAGCGGTATTATCATTGTTAGTCATTTCAATTCTCCTTCATGTGCTGTAGCTTATTCCCCGTACCCTTGCGGATTGGCCGAATGCCAGTTCCAGGCGCTTTGGATGATCCCCTCAACATCGGCGTGCTGCGGGTTCCAGCCCAGCACAGAGCGGGCTTTGTCGGAGGAAGCTACCAGTACAGCCGGATCGCCGGCGCGGCGTTCCTGAATCACCACCGGAATATCAAGGCCGGTTACCTTTTTCGCAGTTTCAATTACCTGTTTGACAGAGAAACCCAGCCCGTTGCCGAGGTTGAATATATTGCTGGCACTGCCGCTGCGCAGGTAGTTGACGGCCCGTACATGGGCATCCGCCAGATCGCTGACATGGATATAGTCGCGCACACAGGTTCCATCTTCTGTCGGGTAATCGTCACCGAAGACCGCAATGCTCTCACGCTGCTTCAGCGCCGTCTGCAGCACCAGCGGAATTAGGTGGCTCTCCGGACGGTGGTCTTCGCCGATCTTACCGCTGGCATGTGCCCCGGCAGCGTTGAAGTAGCGCAGCGCCACATATTTGATGCCCAGCACCCTGTCGAACCAGGACATCATCCGTTCCATGGTCAGCTTGGTTTCGCCGTACACATTCGCCGGCTCAGTGCGGTCGGTTTCTTCAATCGGCACCTTTTCCGGTTCGCCATAGGTTGCGGCAGTCGAAGAGAAGACGATTTTGTCCACACCGGCATGCTGCATCGCTTCCAGAAGGCATTGTGTGCCATATACGTTATTGTCATAATATTTAACCGGGTCCTTCATGCTCTCGCCAACCAGCGAGCTTGCAGCAAAATGGATGACAGCGTCGATCTTATTTTCCGAAAAAAGCTTGGCGAGTGTTACCTTGTCACGCAAGTCGCCCTCATACAGCTTACCGCCCAGAAGTGCCTCGCGGTGCCCTGTCAGCAGATTATCAATGACCACAACCTCTTCGCCACGATCCAGCAGCTCCGCTACTGTATGAGAACCGATATACCCTGCTCCACCTGTTACCAGAATCGCCATCTTACTTCACTCCTTTCAGTTCTTCTACACCATTACCGATTCCGCACACATAGAACTCACCGGTCAATCCGGTTCTGTTCTTATAGGCTTCCCCTACTTCACGGATAAACCGTTCCACGTCATCTTCATGCACCAGCGATACGGTACAGCCGCCGAAGCCTGCGCCGGTCATGCGTGAACCGAGCGTACCCGGAATCTTCTGTGCTTCTTCCACCATAACATCCAGCTCCTCACAGCTGACTTCATAGAGGTCACGGAGCGAGACATGGGAATCATTCATATATAAACCGAACTGCTTCAGGTCGTTCTTCTTCAGTACTTCTACAGAATCAAGCACACGCTGATTTTCTTCCACTACATGGCGGGCGCGGCGTCTTACTGTTTCGTCAGTGATTTTGTCCTTATGAATTTCGAATTGTTCAGGTTTCATCTCTGCCAGGTAGGACAGGGCGGGAACCTCCTGCTTCAAAATTGCCAGGGCCTCATCACATTGGCTGCGGCGCTCATTGTATTTGGAGTCCACCAGACCTCTCTTCTTATTGGTGTTGCCGATCACAAGCTTGTAGGAGCCGGTCACAAAAGGAATCAGGCTGTATTCCAGGGTGTCGCACATGAGCAGGATCGCCTGGTCACGCTTGCCGTTAGCTACAGCGAACTGGTCCATAATCCCGGAGTTTACACCGACGTACTGATTCTCCGCGCGTTGGGAGAGCAAAGCGATTTCTACAGTATCCGTGTCTCCGCCAAGCAGCGTCAGGAAGGCATACCCGGTGACCACTTCGATGGAAGCGGAGGAGGACAGGCCCGAGCCGTTCGGAATCTCGCCATGGAACAGAAGATCGTAGCCTGCGGATACCGGAAGATCCTTTTTAGCCAGCTCTACCATCACACCAACCGGATAGTCTACCCATTCACCGGTTTTCGCTTTGCCGATTTCACTGAAGTCAATGGAGGCTTCATAAGGGAAATTTGTCGATGCGAACTGAACCTTGCCATCACTGCGCGGACGCACGATAAGTGTAGTTCCGAAGTCCAGCGCTGCCGGAAACACGTAACCTCCGTTGTAATCCAAATGCTCACCGATGAGGTTTACCCGACCAGGAGCATAGAATACACGCGCCTCCTCAGTGCTCTCTCCGTATTTCTCGATAAATTTGACTTTCAGATCCTGTATGCTCATTAATGCCACTCCATCCTTTCGCTGCTTCTCGTATTCACTTTAGTCAATCGTATTGCTTCGTTTATGCTTACATTATAATAAAATCAGACTTGCCCTGATAATGCAATCATGTGTGTAATGTATGGACAAATGTGACTTCCCTGAAAAGAAGCGATATAATCAAAAGGATAAATATCCTTCTCATTTACCCGCCCTTATGGCTATGATAGCGCTAACGGGGGAAAGGCGGTTCCAGTATGGAACATACTTATTCCGTAGGATCAAATCCTGTAGTTTATGACAGTCAGCATTTGCATGTGCTTTTTGCCGGTGAGAGCCAGACGCTCCCGCTGCATCAGGCCGGTCCCAAAATCTATGATTACTTCCTCCTGCACTTCATTGAATCCGGCTTCGGAACTTTCCGGACGGAAGAGCGGAAGTACGAGCTTGGACCGGGGGACTGCTTCCTGATTCATCCCGGACAATTGGTCAGCTATCTCTCTGACGAAGAACAGCCCTGGCGTTACCGCTGGGCTGCATTCACGGGCACGGCTGCTGACGCGCTCGTGCTGCAGGCCGGCTTCACACCGCTGAAGCCGGTCCTGTCCACCATCGAAGGCAGTACCTTCCCCGGCGCGCTGGCCGGGATGATGCGTGCCTTCTATGCGGGCCAAGAGAGCGCCCATCTGACCTCGCTGGGCTATCTGTACCTGATCGTCGGCGAAGCAGCCGGGCTGCATCTCTCCTCCTCCCGGCTTCCCGGCGCGGAATCCCAGGTGAAGCGCACCGTGAAGCAGATGATCCACTATATGGCCGCCCAGTACGCCCATCCCGTCTCCATTGAGCAGATGTGCGCCAGCCTTGGCTACAACCGCGCCTATCTCTCGCGCATCTTCAAGCAGGAAACGGGCCTCTCGCCCGTTACCTATCTGCTGAAGCTGCGCATCGAGAAATCACGGCAGCTCCTGCGCGAGCGGCCGGAGCTGTCTGTCGAACAGGTGGCTGCCTCGGTCGGACTGACAGACGCCCTGTATTTCTCCCGCCAGTTCAAACGCCTCTGTGCCCAATCCCCCACCGCTTACCGGATTGCAACGGCAAGGCATGTAGAGAAGTAGTGGTATAGATGACCCTTTGGGGAGACAGGGACGCAGATGCCAATGCTAAGTGGAGTTTATACCGCTAATCGATGAAAATCCTTACCGTTACGGAGGATAGTGGGAATTTGCACCCTTATTTTGCGGCACATAAGAAGTATTGCTCCATACGAAGTCATCAGACCGTTGTGTTCGCTTCGCTTACAAGCGGCAAAAGCCCGTTTCCAGTCAGGAAGCGGGCTTTGTGCTATGTCAGTGTAAGTGGATGATAAGAGCCGCTATTTCTCAGGACTCGGTGTCCGTCTTCAAGATCGTCTCAATCCTGTCGAGCTCCTCTTGCGTGAACTCACCGTGCGATAATGCAGCAATGTTCTCTTCAATCTGGCTGACCCGGCTCGCACCAATCAGTGCGGATGTTACTTTGCCGCCGCGCAGGGTCCAGAGCAGCGCAAATTGCGCTAATGTAAGGCCACGCGAGACTGCAAGCTGGTTAAGCGCGTGAATTTTGCGCAGCACTTCAGGCGTAATCCGGCTTTCGTTCAAAAAAACGGAAGGGCCGGCCGCCCGGGAATCATCCGGAATACCGTTCAGATATTTATTGGTCAAAAGGCCCTGTGCGAGCGGGGTGAAGGCAATACTGCCGACGCCATGCTCTTCCAGCACATCCTGCAGCCCCCCTTCGATCCAGCGGTCAAGCATGGAATAGCGGGGCTGATGGATCAGCAGCGGCGTGCCGAGACTTTTCAGAATACGGATGGCCTCTACGGTCTGCTCAGCTGTGTAATTGGACAAGCCGACATACAACGCTTTGCCGGAACGGACCGCAGTATCCAGTGCCCCCATCGTTTCTTCCATCGGTGTCTCCGGGTCAGGCCGGTGCGAATAAAAAATATCCACATAATCCAGCCCCAGCCGCTTCAGACTCTGATCAAGGCTCGCCAGCATATATTTGCGAGACCCCCAGTCCCCGTAGGGTCCCGGCCACATGTAATATCCTGCCTTGGTTGAGATAATCAATTCATCACGGTAGGGAGCCAGATCGCGGGCAAGCACTTTACCGAACATTTCCTCTGCTGAACCCGCAGGCGGGCCATAGTTATTGGCCAGATCAAAGTGGGTAATGCCAAGATCGAACGAACGGGTGATCATATCCCGGCCATTTTCATAGGCATTGATCCCGCCGAAGTTGTGCCAGAGCCCCAGTGAGATTGCCGGAAGTTTGAGGCCGGTTTTGCCCGTACGGTGATACTGCATCGTTTCATACCGTTCCTCGCTAGCCACATATACCATTATCCATCCCTGCCTCTCATTTCGCTGACATTCTCAAGTTCACGTTCTATATCCTATTTTAAACCTCACGAGATAAATGTAATCCCCACCATTTCATGCCACATGTACAGCGGTTGCCGTATGATGTTCACTATAAGCTCATAGCAGCTCTTGTATTCTGCCCATCACCGCGCCGATTCGATCCGTCAAAATCAGATCAGCCTTATGATCATAGGGGGTTGGTTCTCCGTTCAGCAGCACTGTATGCCGGCCCTGGAAGTAAGTAATCAGACTTGCAGCCGGCTGCACAGTAAGCGAAGTACCCCCAATGATAATCAAATCTGCAGCCGCAATAGCTGCGACGGATTCCACAAGAACATCATGATCCAGCTCTTCTTCATAGAGCACCACATCCGGCTTGATGATCCCTCCGCAGGCCGGACAACGCGGAACGGTATCCTTGATAGCAAGCACTTGATCCAGACTATAGGCACGCGAGCAATCCATACAATGGTTGCGGTGAATGGAACCATGCAGCTCCAGCACGCGCCAGCTTCCGGCAAGCTGATGCAAGCCGTCGATATTTTGCGTGATGACCGCCTTAAGCTTGCCGCTGTGCTCCAGCTCTGCGAGCAGCAAATGCGCCCCGTTCGGCTTCGCTTCCGGATGAATCATTTTGCTGCGGTAGAAGTCAAAAAAAATGTCCGGAGAGGACATAAAAAAGCTGCGGCTCAGCATCACCTCAGGCGGGTACGGTGAATTGTGCTGCTCTTTATACAGGCCTGCCGCAGAGCGGAAGTCCGGAATCCCGCTTTCCGTAGATGTTCCGGCACCTCCAAAAAAAACGATGTTGCCGCTGTCCTTGATCCAGGAAACCAGTGTCTGTAGTGGCTCCATAAGTCACACGCATCCCTTCTATAGAAAGCTCAGATTGTGAGACGAAGCTGATGATAACCGGAGATAACGGTGTCCGCATCCAGTAAATAAGCAGTGCTCCCTTCTGGGGATATGCCAATGGACAACCGCAGGCCTGCTCCTCTGCCTAACTGCATGTCGGCATTGCTGTCGCCGATAATTACCGTCTCCGCAGGACGGAGGCCCAGCTCACGGCAGGCGGTCTCCGCCATTTCAGGCGCGGGTTTGCCATGGGTTACACGGTCTCTCGTAACCACAGTGTCAAAATAATCTGTGATTCCCATCCATTCCAACTGCTCCCTTGTAGTAGAGGAACCGTCGGAGGTTACTACTCCGAGCTTTAATGAAGCTGACGCACATTGCTGCAGGAAGGGCAATAATTCGGGCAAAGGCTGAGCGGATCTGCGGCGGCGCAGTTCATTCATGGCATCCTTGCCGATAGCGTTCACCCGGGACACAGCTTCGTTCCAGGGAATTCCTGCTGTATATAGCTGCCAGGCCAGAATCCCATTAGTCTCCTCTGCGGTAGCCATGGATAGCGGTCCGGCAGGGTCGTAGCCGATCACTTTCCCCCCGGCGTCATGGACTGTGCCCAGCACCTTAGCGATGTCTGAGCCAAGGCGGTTTTCTTTTCCAATAAGTATTAGTTGGTTCTCCAGCCCTTCCAGCATCAGATCAGCCCAGGTTCCCCAGGTAGCAAGAAGGTCAAGCAGGGTACCATCCTTATCGAACAATATACCCTTGCAAGGTACGACTAACTCATTTACATGCAGTACGGCCATTCTTCAGTTCCTTTCTACGGACAGAATAGAAGTTAACGCAGATTGCCCAGCCAATCCAGCAATGCCCGTGCTGTCAGAGTCTGCTGCTCATCCTCCGAAATGGTTGCTTCCCCGTCACCCTTCTGTTCTCCATAGCTTCCGAATTGGGCGTGATTTCCGCCTTTGACCGAATAATATACGGTATTGCTTGGCAGATAGGAACGTCCTTTATTGTAGTTTTCCTGATCCACCACTCCATCCTCCGTACCCAGTACCGACAAAACAGATAGGGTGGTATCCTTCAAACTGCCTTTCTCATCCGGATAGGAGGCCAGGAAATATACACCCTTCAGCTGGTCTGTATGCTCTACCGCAAAACGTGAAGCCATAACTCCTCCGAGCGAATGACCGCCAAGCACAAATGACTGTTTCGGATGAACACGGATGATCTCTTCAGCCGCACCGCTTTTGATTACAGCGAGATTCAGCGGCATTTTGGCGATGTAGAACGGATGGCCTGCAGCAGCGATTTTTTGGGCCAGAGGAGCATAGGCCTCCGCTTCAACCAGGGCACCCGGATAGAAAATCACGGCCGTGCCGAGCGTAACGGAAGGCTCAAACGAAATCCAGTTATCATTCCGTTCCACACGGACGCCGCCTGCGGACACCAGTGCATGCTCAGCCCTTATTTCCGCCGTGTAAGGTGTCAGATATCTCCATACTCCAAGACCCGCTGCGACCAGAAGCACAAAAATCCCAAAAAGTACGCGGCGCTTGGTTAATATTTTCCTCAATGATGTTCACTCCCGATTACTGCATACAGAAAATTATAGAGGAATCCATGAAATCAAACAACCTTCAAGACATCGCCACAAATATCCGCTATAATAGCGCTTACTATACATAGAGTTGTGATGTATTTCACAATTGTTTGGCCTGAAATCTTGTATTTTAAAATTAAAGTAATTGGCTGAATGCAACCCTATTGGAGGTTAGGTCATGTCAGGGGAAAGTTCACTTACAGCACGCGGAGAAACCTTTTTTCTCAACTTGCGCTTCATGCTGATTGTCACCGTATTTGCCGGCAATGCGATTGAGCCTCTGATTGGCACACTGAGCGGAATGCACAGCCTATATCTGTGGATTTTCAGCTTTCATATGCCGCTGTTCGTACTCGTAACGGGCTATTTCTCTAGAAAAAGTCTCACTGGAGCCCCTGGCCGCAAGGTTCTGCTGCAGATAGGACTACAATATCTTATATTTCAGACTCTATATTCAGCGCTGGACGTCTCCCTCTTCCACGTATCCAATATCCACCATTCCTTCTTCGCTCCTTATCTGCTGCTGTGGTTCCTGGCCAGTCACGCCTGCTGGCGTCTGTTGATGCTTGGGATGGGCAAATGGAGTAAAGCCGCACAAATTATATTCGCTGTTTCTGCCGGGATCGCGGTGGGTTATCTGCAGCTTGACGGTGTCTGGTTCAGTATCAGCCGTACCTTTGTATATCTGCCGTTTTTCGTCATCGGCTATCATTTCTCCTTCGAGGCGTTGGCCCGTATCTATACCAAAACTGTCAAAATCGCCGCCGCTGCCGCTTCTGTTCTGCTGCTTCTGGCTTTGGGAACACTCGGCTCCAGAATCCCGCTGGGCTGGCTGTACGACAGCATGACCTATATGCAGCTTGATGCTCCTGAATGGTATGCGGGGGTATACCGGCTGGGAATGTATGGGCTGCAGCTTAGCGCCTCTCTCGCTTTTCTCGGATGGGTGCCTTACCGGCTGAGCCGGCTGACGGACTGGGGCCGCCGCACCCTCTATGTCTTCCTGCTGCACGGATTTGTGATCCGTCTCGCTGCCGTGTCCGGGATATATAGTCATCTTGGCAATGCCGCCGGAGCTGCCATTGTCTTGCTCAGCGCGGTCTCCTTCACGGTGCTGCTGGCGCAGCCCGCTGTCAAGCGCCTGCTTCATCCTCTGGTTGAACCTTCTGTGGACTGGGTGATTACCCTGCAGCGCGCCGCTCTACGCCGTTCACTGTAACAACATTCCAAATCAGCCTGTCCCTTCCGGGATGGGCTTTTTCCGCGTTCTGTAAGGGGGGCGCCTCTCGACAAACTTCACATTGTCCGGTAGAAAAATGAGGTCTTTTGTGATAGACTCTCTAATAACGTTCGTAGTATATCCGCTTATATTTTATAGAAACGGCTTCGCCCTTCTTCTGTTATATGCAAGAAGCTGGACCCCGTTCCTTCTATAAACCGCAGATTCGCAGCGTTTGGGATTGCAATGCGTTAATGCGACACCATATCCGGTTCACATCTAAATTAGGAGGGAATATCATCATGGCAGACAAGAAAATGCGTTCAGACATGATCAAAAAAGGCTTTGACCGCGCTCCGCACCGTAGTCTTCTGCGGGCAGCCGGCGTAAAAGAGGAGGATTTCGGCAAGCCGTTTATCGCGGTCTGCAACTCCTACATCGATATCGTTCCCGGCCACGTGCATTTGCAGGAATTCGGCAAAATCGTCAAGGAAGCGATCCGTGAAGCCGGTGGTGTTCCTTTTGAATTCAATACAATCGGTGTCGATGATGGTATCGCCATGGGACATATCGGGATGCGTTATTCCCTGCCAAGCCGCGAGATTATCGCCGACTCCCTGGAAACTGTAGTGTCCGCACACTGGTTCGACGGCATGGTCTGCATTCCCAACTGTGATAAAATCACCCCGGGCATGATGATGGGCGCCCTGCGCGTGAATATCCCGACGATCTTTGTCAGTGGCGGTCCAATGAAGGCAGGGGTAGACAGCAAAGGTAAAAAGCTCTCCCTCACTTCCGTATTCGAAGGTGTCGGTGCTCACCAGGTCGGCAAGATCAACGATGCTGAACTCCTCGAACTTGAACAATATGGCTGTCCAACCTGCGGCTCCTGTTCCGGGATGTTCACCGCGAACTCCATGAACTGTCTGGCTGAAGCGATGGGCCTCGCCCTTCCGGGCAACGGTACGATCCTCGCCGTAGCTGAAGAGCGCAGAGCCTTCGTACGCAAATCAGCGACTCAGCTGATGGAGCTGATCAAGCTGGATCTGAAACCGCGTGATATCGTAACCAAGGAGTCACTCGACAATGCCTTTGCACTGGATATGGCAATGGGCGGCTCTACTAATACCGTGCTTCACACACTGGCACTGGCTCAGGAAGCTGAAATTGACTATCCGCTGGAGCGTATCAACGAGGTAGCCAACCGCGTTCCTTACCTGGCCAAGCTGGCTCCGGCATCCGATATCTTCATCGAAGATGTGGACCGGGCAGGCGGCGTCAGTGCCGTGCTGAACGAGCTTTTGAAGAAACCGGGTGCGATCTTCGGGGATTGTATGACCGTTACCGGCAAAACACTGGCCGAAAATGTTACCGGGCATGAAATCCAGGATACAAGTGTTATTCATAAGCTGGATAATCCTTATTCCGAAGTAGGCGGCCTGTCTGTCCTCTACGGCAACCTCGCTCCTGAAGGCTCCATTATTAAAGTCGGTGCTGTGGATGCTTCTGTAGGCGGCTACCATAAAGGACCTGCCATCTGCTTCGATTCGCAGGAAGAAGCGCTTGAAGGTATTGCCAACGGCAAAGTCAAGGAAGGTCACGTGGTTGTTATCCGTTATGAAGGTCCGAAGGGCGGACCGGGCATGCCGGAAATGCTTGCTCCAACCTCCCAGATCGTCGGCATGGGTCTTGGCGCCAAGGTGGGCCTAATCACCGATGGCCGCTTCTCTGGTGCATCGCGCGGCATCAGTATCGGCCACATCTCGCCGGAGGCGGCAGAAGGCGGACCGATCGCTTTTGTAGAAGATGGAGATATCATCGAGCTGGACCTCAACAACCGCAAGATCGAGCTGCTGGTCGATGAAGAAGTGCTGGCCACCCGCCGCACCGGCTGGAAAGGCTTTGAACCAAAGGTGAAAACAGGTTACCTGGCCCGCTACTCCAAGCTGGTTACCAATGCCAGCAAGGGCGGCGTGCTGAAGATCTAACAGGCGCTGGGCAATATGCACAGCACCGCTAATCTTCCAGTGTAGAAGCACGAAGAATAGGAAGTTCATGTGCTCCCACGATCTCCTGGCTGAGACACAGGTCAGAAGAACAACGGCAATTCCCTTATAGCTCCGCGACAACGGTGAGTATACCGTTGTTGCGGAGCTTTTTTATTTTGATGGACTAAACAATGGCGTACATTACCTCTCATTTTGCCAATTTGCCTTCGCCGAGTTCAAAGTTACTTTCTCCATGAAATCTCATACATAATCAAAAAAACTCCCGTGACTATATCAGTCACAGGAGTCTGTATGATTCCATTTCACTATTGTTAGTGCACAACCGTAGCCGCCGGAAGCTCGGCTTCCAGGCTCAAGTCTTCTTCCCTTACCCGCTCACGCGGCTTCACTTGTTTCTGCGGACGCTGCTGATTCATCTGGTCCAGCAGTTGGGAGATAGGCATCAGCATCATTTTGGGAACCAGTACCTCGCTCCGTTCCTTGAGTCTGGCGCCGCCTGCAGGATGGATGACACTCAGGAGAATACTCAGGTAGAATTTGGTTGACCGGGCAAACCAGCCGTTTGGCAGATCCAGCACCATGAACCCGAATTTCTCCGGCCCGCGATTAATCATACTGACACCATACAGCGCTTTTGCTTCGGCCAGGTCTACATCCGCAGCAATTCGCTGCGCAAGCACCGGCAGATCCTTCTCCATACGGCGGATCATACGGATCGCCAGCTGAGCCGAGGAACGGGAATGTACACCCAGCTCGAACAACTGCTTGTTGTCGATATGCAGCTCTATCACCTTGTCGCCTTTACTTAGGAGTTCCCCGCCTTCCATCTGCACAGGTCCACCCTGATATTTGCGTATACGGTAATGCAGGAATGGATCTGCCGGAGAGATGGTCTTCAGCCGGAACATTAGCTGGAAAAGCTGTTCCCAGGCCAGCCACAGGCCGACAATCAGTCTTTTGCCAAAAGAAAGCTGCTGAATGGGAGAGCTCTGCCCCCTCTTGATCATCTCGTCAATCCGTATACTGCGCAGTCCGCGCCGCTCCGCCTCCTGAAGCATCCGTTCCAGAGCAATCAGCATATGTTCAGGTGCTTTGGGGTCCGCACCCAGTGTGGTGCCGCAGTCATGCAGCAGCATGACCTCCCCCGGATTCAGCTTGCTGATCAGCTTCTCCGTCAACCGGTCCGCGCCAAGCTTCTCTTTCCAATCACCGAACATGGCAGACCACAGTACGATCTGCACCTGGCGGCGCTTGGAGAAATCAAACAAATTGACGATTCCCCAGGGCGGACGGTAGTATGTACTCCGTTCACCCGTAATATTGTAAATAATTTCGTCGGTGAGCTGGATTTGGCGTTTCACGGTATGTGGACGCATCAGCCAGTTAGTCTTGTGCACATAATTGTGAATCCCGATCAGATGCCCTTCCTCGTGCATGCGCTTGATGATCTCCGGGTTCTGCTCCGCATGTGAACCCACTACAAAAAAGGTGGCTTTAGCCCCGTAACGCTTCAGTAAATCAAGCAAAATCGGAGTATACTGCGCATCCGGACCATCATCAAAGGTAAGGGCGAATTCGCTGCGACCGGTCCCTTTTCGAAAGACACGATATCCAAATATCCGGCTGATCATACCAGGGATAAATGCATAGAAGGATGAAATGTAGAATAACCAGAGCAGCAAAGTCTGCATATAAATTCCCCGCTTTTCCAGAGTTGACTTTGGCTCGCCTATACGTCTGCAAGCAGATTCTGTGATACGGCCAAGTAGGTGATGTATGTCTCGCGGTTTTTAAGTAGGCAGAGTCCCACAAAAAAACGTTACCCCCTATTTTAACACAGGTATCAAAGAAATAGACGCTTTTTTGTTAAAATCGTGTACAATGAATTCAAGCCAAATTTGTAAATATATCTAAAAAGGAGTCGTTTATACCTATGCTGCCCCTGTACAAAAAATATTGGCGCACCTTCTTCGATGTCGGTTTAGTCGTGCTGACCGTGTATCTTGTAATGCTTGCTTTCAGTATGCTTTACCGTTTGGCCGCCCCTGTGTTCTTATCCTTTTTTGTATTCCTGCTGATCGAGCCGCTGGCCCGTTTCCTAAACCGCCGGGGAATGGCCAAACCGTTCGCCTCCGCCATCTCGGTGATCCTCTTCCTGATTGTCCTGCTTGGCGTTTTATTCGGTGCTGGACTTCTCATTACGATGCAAGCGCTCCAGTTCCAGGATGATCTGCCCCGGTATACATACATAGTCCAGCAGCAGTTTGCTGAGACAACTACCTATTTACAGCATAAAGTGGATGCGTTACCGCCGGATCTTACGGACAAAATTAACGGTTATTTCAAAGAAGCGACCAATGTGCTTTCAGGCTGGCTGGTCATCTTTCTAAAGTATATGATCGGCGTCCTTGGCTCGTTCTCATCATTTATGGCCAATTTCGGCATTGCAATTATTTTGGCGTTTTTCCTGAGCATGGAGATTAAAGACTGGCGCAAAGTTGCGCATGATAAAATGCCGAAGACGTTCAAGACCGCTTTCGCCTTTTTGCAGGGAAATGTCTTCAAAGCGATCGGCTCTTATCTCAAGGCTCAACTGATTCTGATCAGCATTACCTTCGCTATTGTGCTTATCGGACTCTTCATTCTGCGAAGCGGAAATGAAATCACCATGGCACTGGTCTGTGCCGTGTTCGATGTGCTGCCGCTGCTCGGCGTGTCGACGATTCTGATTCCCTGGATTGTATATCTGTTCATTATCGGGAATACCACGCTTGCCATCGGCCTGCTTGTGCTGCTCGCGGTAGTGCTGATTGTGCGGCAGCTGCTGGAGCCCAAGATTACAGGCAATTCCATCGGTGTATCCTCGGCATTCCTCATGCTATCATTTGTAATTCTGTCCAGCTCTCTCTTCGGGTTCGCCGGCCTGATTCTCTCGCCGATTCTGCTTATTCTGCTCAAGGAGCTGCTCCAGCAGGGTTATCTCCAGCGCTGGATCTTCCTGCCGCAAGAAGAGTTTATCGTCTCACCGTTTGCTGCGACCGGTGAGCCTTCGACACCGGGAGGAGCTGCGGTCTCAGGTGAAGCGGGAGGGGCTCAGGCTCCCTCAGATTCTGACAACAGCTCAAATACCTGACCGAACAGTGTGGTGGCGGCATGCGGACTCCCCGGTGCCACATCCTCTATCATAGCGGATACAGCATATCTGGGATGGCCGACCGGCCCATACCCAATGAACCATTGGTTATTGCGGGATAATCCCTTCACCGATGTCTGTGCCGTCCCTGACTTGCCTGCTACGGGCCATTTCGTGCCCAGCAGGCTTTTTCCCGTTCCCTCTGTTACAACCTTGCGCATCAGGGAGAGGAGCACATGGGCTGTAGACGGAGAGATCCTGCCCTGCGGAGCAGGAGACAAATGCGTGGGCAGCTCCTGGAGGGTCTGTCCATTAGCAAAGACCACCCGCTGCAGAATGCGTGGTGCCCGGACTTCGCCTCCATGCAGCAGCGTGACTAGCAGGTTGGCTGCCTGCAGCGGTGTAACCCGGACATCACGCTGGCCGATTGCTGTCTGCACTCTGGCCCCGCCATCATCCGTCAGCAGGGTGCTGAATATGGTTCCCGGCTGCTCCCCGGACAACGGACGGAGCAGGGGAAGGCCAAGCGTATTCTCCGCTTGCCAGCTGATATCCCTGCCCAGCCCCAGTGCAAGGGCTGCGGACTCCATTTGCACCCCGTTCAGCCGCTCAGCCAGGGAAGCAAATACTGTATTACAAGACACGGCGAATCCCTCTGCCATGGTAAGCGAGCCGTGTCCATTGCCCTTTCGGCAGGCCAGTCCGTACTTTCCGTAATGTCCAGAGCAATGGAACCTCTCTTCAGGAGAGGTCACTCCGGCTTCCAGTGCTGCAGCAGCGGTGACTATCTTGAAGATCGAGCCAGGCACTGCTGCCTGGAGCGCCCGGTTGTTCCACTCTCCGCCCTCGGGCGAGATGCGTCCCGGATTATAGAAGGGGAATGATACCATGGCCTCAATATCCCCGTTATTCGTATCCAGTACAACTACTGCACCCGCCTTAATTCCAGATTTCATAACCAACTGCTCAATACCTTCCTGGAGCTGCTTATCAATCGTTGTATATAAGGATAACGGATAATACGGATTTCCAGGTGCCCTCACCCGAAGAGGGTTACCCGGAAGACGGTTCCCGCGGGCATCCACCTGGGCATATACTTCGGTATGACCCACCCCCTGCAGCAGCGGTTCCAGTGTCTTCTCCAGCCCGTCGGTTCCCGTCATTGGAATTCTTAAACCTGTTGTGGATTGCTCCATCTGGGCTTCCGTAGCCTCTGACATGTACCCCAGCCACTGGCGCCCTGACTCTTCCCCTTCATATCGGCGGACAAAGGGAAGTGCCCGCACACCGTCGATGGCAAGAGAATCCACCGCTTGAGCTTGCCCTGGGGTAAGCTCAAGTGGATTTTTCCCGCTGCCGGAAGGCCAGAGCAGCGGTTCTTTCAGTCCCTTACGCTTTGCCTGAAGCTGCTCATAGGTCACACCAAGCACAGTGGCAAGACGCTGGAGCTGCTTCTTACCGGCTACACTGTTCTCAGCAGCTTTAGCTTCCTCCTGCGGAAAAAAAGCCGCGGTCCACACCGTTTCACCCGCCAGCGGCTGGCCGTTGCGGTCATACAAACGGCCACGGCCGCTGTCCAGCACCATCTCCCGCTCACTCTGAATTGCCGCCATTTGAGCCATAGAGTATTCTGCCCCCGGAACCTTACGGTCCTTCAACAGCAGTTGGACCCATGCAAGCCTCAGAATCAGCATCCCTACCAGTGCACACAGGATGATTGAACTCCAAATCATACGTTTAGGACCAAGCTTGTACAAAACCATTCCTCCTGATGTTTGTTGACTCACTAAAAGTATCTTAGATTCTATTATGCCCACCTGACGGATTTATTACCTGAAGCGGCAGATCGCTCCAGCTAAGACTCCAGTATCATCTGCTTATAATGATCAAGCGGAACGTATGAATGATGCCCAAAGACGCCTCTTTCCGTTTGGAAAGAGGCGTCTTTGGGTTGAAGTATTCAGAGATTATACGTTGAACTTTGAGAGTCTTTCTTTTAGCATATTCGAGGAGTGTTCCAGTCTGCCGGAGAGGTCCACCAGATAATCGCTAACACTTTGCTGCTCCCCGCTTAGGGAAGCTACTTCCTGGGAGGCTGCAGAGGATTGCTCTGCAAAAGAGCTGACATTGCTTATCGTATCCGACAGCACGTGCTGGGATTGATTCAACCCGTCAATGGATGCTCCCACGGATTCCAGCCGTGTAATGAAGTGATTCATCTGACCCTGAACGGTCACAAAGATATCACTCGTGTTCCGGACTGAAATGGTCTGCTCCCCGAAAAGAGGTGCGACCTCCGACAGTGCTGCTACTGTCTCATTCATATCCGACATGATTTTGTCAGTAATATCAGCCACCATGGCAATGGAGCGCTTGGACTGTTCAGACAGCTGGCGGATTTCGTCAGCCACCACCGTGAATCCTTTACCTGCTTCACCAGCACGCGCGGCTTCTATTGAAGCGTTCAGCGACAGAATGTTGGTCTGCTGTGTAATGCTCTGCATGACATCCAGAACTTGGATCACCGAGGAAGCGGTATCCTTCAGTTCATTGACCTTCATGACAAGCTTATCCGTCATATCGCCTGTCATCTGTGTTTTGGTAAGCAGCTCCTGCAGCTTCCCGACACCTTCCTGACTGGAATGTCCCACATCATGTGCAGTGCTCTCCATCTCGTGTGCCGCAGCTATTACCACATCCATCCGCCCGGATATCTGCGCCGTCATCTCATTGCCGCGGTCTGCTTCCAGCGCAAGGCTTCCAGCTCCTCCGGCAATCTCTTCCATCGCCGTAGCAATATCTTTGGCCGATGCAGCTGTCTTTCGCGAAGCACTGCCCAGCGCATCCGCCGTTTCCATAACCTCACGTGCCGTCTCGTTGGTATGCACTACCAGCTCAGTAATCCGCTCCATCATCACATTAAAGGAACCGGATAGCTGACCGATTTCATCGCGGGAAGCCACTACCGTTCGTACCCGCAGGTCCCCTTCCGCTCCCTTGAACATCAGATCCCTCAGTCTGGAGAGTGGACGGGATACCATTCTGACCATCCACAAGCCGATCAGAATCGCAATGAGCGCAGCGGCTGCAACTGCAATATAAGTCGTGCTCAGAATGCGGCCTGCATCCTTAACCAGATTCTCTGAAGGCACAACACCAAGTACTCTCCAGCCCGAGCTCTGCAGGGTGCCATAGACCGCCAGAATCGATTTGCCTTTTTCGTCTTTGGTTGGCAAAGACCCCGAGGTTTCAGTCAATCCCTTGAACAAGGTGCCTCCCAAGCGAAGATATGAATCTGCCTGTTCCTGGGAAGAGGCTATCAGTTCGTCTTTGCTTGTAAGTAATTGGATGTAAGAATCCATTCCCAGGTTAACCTTCTTCAGATGCTTGTCCAATTCTCCTGTATTGATATCGGCAACAGCCATATATCCCGCTGCCCCTGAATCATCAGCGATGGATTTGGCTAAATGAAACACACCCGAAGTATTCCCCTTCTTCAGCCCTTCCGTAATCCACAAACTCTGCGGCTTCTCCTTCAGCTGCTTGAACCAGGAAGCTTTCCGGATCCCATCCATAAAAGCCTCATCCTTAGTTCCCGCCGCGGACACTGGAAGTTTCTCATTCAAAGGGATCAGATACACGGCCTGTACTCCAGTGACGGAATTCATCCAACGGTTCAATTCACTATTGATCTGTTCCGCCTGATTCTGCAGTCCTTCCTTGCTGTCAACGGTCGCAATCCCCTGGTTAACTGCATCCTGAATATCCCTACTGTAAAAAAGCTGACTCAGGCTGTCTTCAAAACGCATCATGATGACATCCAGCTTCTCAGCGGTTTGCTCGACGGTCTGTTGATTGGACGTCAAAGCATTGTTCTCAATGGTTTGTTTGGCAACAGAGTACGAGATGTACCCCAGAGATAATACAATCCCCATCGTCGCAATGAAAAACACGAGAAAGAGCCGCACCCCTAGCGACTTGGAGGGGCGCAGCCGAGTTAGAAATCCTTTACTGCCTGCTGCTGGTTTAACCACAAAAATCACCGCCAGATCTACAATATTCTTGTACGGTTTCCCGTTACAAGGTCATGAAGGTCTGTAACGTCCGATCAGAAAGATATGGAAGATACTCATGACCGTATTCATGATATACTAATAGATCTTTTGCTGCTGTGATTTTATTGTATGCGGCAAATTGTGTCGAAGGTGGACAGATTGTATCCACCAGTCCGGTTACCCATAGCACTTTAGCACGGATCCGGTCTGCCAGATTCTGAATGTCGATGTATCCGAGACGGTTAAAAACCTCTTCCTCCCGCTCATGATGCGGATCAAAAAAGCGGAAATAATAATTAATTTCCTCATAAGCGGAAGTTGTAATATCCAGCTCCCATGCCCGTTTGTAATCGGAAAGGAATGGATAGACCGGCACGGCCAGCTTAATCCTCGGTTCAAGGGCAGCACAGGCTACGGTAAGCCCGCCGCCTTGGGACAGGCCGAATGCGCCCACCCGCTCCGGGTCTACTTCCGGCATATTCATCAGAATCCGTGCCGATTGAGCGGTATCCAGAAATACGTTCCGGTAATACAGCTTGTCCGGATTCGGATCATCGATCCCACGGATGATGTGGCCGCGGATTGTTGTACCCTGAACCGTAAGGTTGTCTTCGGACAAGCCGCCCTGTCCGCGGCAATCCATAGCAAGTACACTGATGCCATGCGCCGCATAGGTGACCTTCTCCATCCAATCACCGCTATCGCAAGAATAGCCGTGGAACATAACCACACCAGGCCCTTTCGCCTGCTCCGTCTTTTTGGGTCTCACATATTTGCAGTGCACTTTGGCACCGCCTACTCCGGTAAAATACAGATGAAAACACTCCGCTAGCTCACTGGTGAATTCCGCAGGCACCAGTTCATAATCCAGAGTCTGGGCATCGAGGTCAGCCAGGGCACGATCCCAGAATGAATCGAAATCAGCAGGCTTCGGGCTGGAGCCTTCATAGGCTTTTAGTTGGGGCAGGGATCTTTCGGATGTCATAAGAAATCCTCCTTAGGGTTGGATTGAATTGTGTTGGCAAAAAGTGAGTGGAGGGGCGTGGGGAGTGTACGGCGTAACTGCGGGGAATGTTGGTTCCGATCGCTGTTGTTCCCGGATTTCCTGATTTGTACCGCTAGGCGGTAGAAATCCGGGAACTGCATATGCTTTCGAAGCGAGCTTTCCTTCGGAAAGCTTTCAGGCGAACGCTCCGCTTCTCCACTCAACATTCCCCTCCGTTACTCCCCACTCCCCCTCTCCACCACAGGGTTTGCAAGAACAAGTTAAATCCAATAAGTCGGATTTAACCTTTAAAAGCAAAACTTTAAGAGCAAAACTTTAAGACCTAAACCTTAGATCAAAACAAAATGAAAAACCCATTAAGCATGGGTTTTTAAGATCGTGCAGCAACGTGGCGGCCACGGAGGTGGCCGCCACTGGCTGCAAAGGCGTAGCTGCAAAGGCAATGTTTAGATCTTGCCCAAACCAGCATCGTCGCCGACTTCCTCATGGGTGTCGATCACATAGTTGACGATTTCTTCAACTGTGGTATAGGCAACACCTACATAGGTGTCAGCTGCGCCATAGTAAATGGCAATACGGCCGGTTTCAGCATCATTCAGGGTGGCGCAAGGGAAGAGCACGTTGTTCACGAAACCTCTTTCTTCGTACCATTCTTCCGGTGTAAGCACGAAGTTCTTGGAGCGGTATTTGACCTTGGATGGCTCATCCTTGTCCAAGATAACAGCACCCATGCTGTATACGAGACCGTTGCAGGTTCCGGTCACGCCGTGATAGAACATCAGCCAGCCTTCTGAAGTCTCGATCGGTGCTGGGCCGCCGCCGATTTTGGTGCTCTGCCACCAGCCCTGTCCGCCTTTGGTCATGACATGGCGGTGTTTGCCCCAATATACAAAGTCAGGGCTTTCGCTAAGGAATACATCACCAAAAGGTGTATGGCCGCTGTCGCTCGGACGGGACAGCATCACGAAGTTGCCGTTGATTTTTTTAGGGAACAGCACGCCATTGCGGTTGAACGGCAGGAACGGATTTTCCAGGCTGGTGAAGGTCTTGAAATCCTGGGTTTTGGCCACGCCGATCGCAGCTCCGTAGAAATCTGTGCACCAGATGATGTAATAAGTGTCTTCGACCTTAACGAGACGGGGATCATAGGCATAACGAGGCATATACGGATTGCCTGCTTCGTCGGTAAATTGAATCGGAGCATCATCGATTTTCCAATCCAGCCCGTCTACACTGTGGCCCATACGCAGATGAGGGCGGGTGGTGTTGTCTTCTACACGGAATACGCCCAGAAAACTTCCTTCATAGGCAATAACCGCACTGTTGAAAATACGGGCTACCCCTTTAGCAGGATTGCGTTTGATCACCGGGTTATCGCTGTGTCTCCATACCGGATTGTCATTGCCAGCCGGTCTGTCCTGCCAGGGTATATTCGGAATATTCTGACTTGCAATCAATTTAACTTCTTTCATAATGTAAATTCCCTCCAATAGCCTGTACAGGCTTTATTTTACCGACCCTTGGGCAAAACCGTTGTAAATATACTTCTGCAAAGCTATGAAAGCGATCAGGGTAGGAATAATAGCGATCATAATGGCGGCGCAGATAACCTCCCACTGTGAACCATACGGGCCTTTGAATTTGAACAGCGCGGTGGATACCACCTGCAGGCTGCTTTTTGGCATATAAAGGAAAGGAGTGTAGAAGTCATTGTAGATGTTCACGCCCTTTACAATAATCACAGTTACAATGGCCGGGCTCAGCAGCGGAAGAATAATTCTCCAGTAAATCGTCCAGTACGAGGCTCCGTCCAGCATTGCAGACTCATCGAGTGATTCGGAAATAGAGTCCAGGAATTGCATGAATATATAGACGGCGATAATATCCGTACCCAGGTACATCAGAATAGGTGCCCAGCGGGTGTTGAATAAATCCAGCGAGTTGATGATCTGGAAGGTGGCTACTTGAGTCGTAACTCCGGGAATCAGCGTTGCGAGCAGAAAAGCACCCATCAGCAGCTTGCTGCCTCTGAACCGGAACCGCGCCAGAATGTATGCCATCATCGAACCGGTAAGTGTAGCACCGGCAATAGATATGACTACTATAATAAGAGTATTCAAGAAGCCCAGGAGCATATTCCCGTCCACAAAAGCTTTGGTATAGTTGGCGAAATTCAGCCAGTTTTCCGGCAGGGTCAGCGGACCTGTTGACGCATATTCTTTATTCGTTTTTAATGAAGCAAAAAAGACGACGGCGATCGGAATCAGGGCCATCAGCGCTCCCAAAATCAAAGTGAGGTATTTGAAGAAAGAGGCTACGTTGTATTTTAGAGTATGCATAGTTCTTACTTCTCCTCCTTAATCAGAACACGCTGCAGAATGGTGACAAGAACAACAATACCCAGGAGCACTACGGCCATGGCCGAAGCAAGACCCAGCTTACTGTATTTGAAGGCCACATCGACGGTCTGGATGACAAATGTGCCGCTGCCATTGGAACCGCCGGTCATGACATACGGAATTTCGAATACACCGATCGCTCCGCTTACCGCGAGGATCAGATTGAGCTGCAGAATACGTTTGATGCTTGGAATAATAATGTGCCGGAACTGGTGCCAGCGGTTGGCCCCGTCAATTTCCGATGCTTCATAAATATCACTGCCGATGGAGGAAATCGCTCCAAGGAAGATAATAAAGTTCATCCCCATGTATCTCCATACCGATGCAAAGGCGAGGGAGATATTGATCAGATGGGGATTCAGCAGCCACTTCTGCTGCCAGGCTCCAAGTCCAACGAGATCAAGGATGGTATTCAGGGTGCCTTCCGGCTTGAAGAAAAACAGAAAAATAAATCCAATGGCTACACCATTCAAGAGTGTCGGAAAGAACAGGATTCCTTTGAACCAGTTCTTCATCCGGACATTAAAGCTTAGGATTGTGGCAAAATACAGCGCCAGCCCCATTTGGACGAAGGTGGCAAAGAAATAATACAAGCTTACTTTGAACACGGCAAAATACTCCGGTTTGGTAAAAATCGTCTTGTAGTTATCAAAGCCGATATACTCCATGTCTTTGCTTAGACCATTCCAGCTTGTGAAGCTGTATTGGAACATTTTGAATACAGGCAAATATGAGAACGTCAGCAACAGAACTACCGGTACTAGTGAGAATAAAAATATGATCAATATCCGCTGATTTTTATAACTTAAGTTGGACAATCTCTCCACACCTCCTAAGAAGACTGCTTATCACTCCAAATCCTTCTCCATACTCGCAAAAGTGAAGGGGAAAATGCCGCTAGGGCATCTCCCCGTTCTCTGCAATCTTTCTTCACTGCTGCGCTAATACCATACTTACTTAGTTGCCGTTACTTTGGCTCTTGCAGCTTTCCATTTATCATTCAGGTCTTTCATAATGTCATCATAGGAATCTTTTCTGTTGCCAATTGCCGCTTCGATAATCACTTTCTTGAAGTCAGGCTGCCAGAGGCCGATTTCAGCTTCTTTGTCGATGGCATCAACCCAGCCCTCTTCACCGGCTTTTGCAGGGGCAAGCGTATCAAAGGTTACATCAGTGCCATCAAATTGTTTCAGGATTTCCGGAAGCTCAGCACCTTTAACTGGGCTCATACCGCCACCTTCAGTGGTAGGATAGCCGGATTCGTTGATGAACCAGTCTACCCAGGCTCTAGCTGCCTCTTTGTTTTTACTGTGAATGCTGATACCCAGATTGTAGTCATCTGAGAGCGGAACCAGAATCTTGTCTGCGTTGGTCGGGAAAGGCATGAAGCCTACATCGTCAGGGTTGGTTGCCAGCCCTTTGATCTGGCCGATAGCCCAAGATCCAAGCATCATAGTACCGATTTTACCGTTAGCCAGGTCAGCCTTGGAAGATTCCCAGTCTGTAGTCGTAGGATCTTCTTCAATCAGACCATTCTTGGCAGCGTCATACATAACTTTGTACAAGTCGTAGTGCGGCTGGCCTTGAACGAAGTTATCATCCGATGCCACTTGGCCGATATTCACATAATCACGATCGCCGGCTACGGTAGCCAGATCCGCTTCCCACTGGGTCAGAGTCCAACCGGCAGCATAGTTCGTGTAGAGAGGAACTGCATCCGTCTTGTCCTTGATACTCTTCAGCGCAGCAGAGAACTGGTCAAAGGTTCTTGGAACCTCAGTAATTCCGGCATCCTTGAATACTTGTTTGTTGTAGATGACACCGGAGAAGTTAACCGTAATCGGAATACCGTAAGAAATACCGTCAACAGTACGTTCTTCCAGCCCGGTATATTGCTTCTCCAGATCGGACATTTTACCCAGCGGTTCAAAAAAGTCCGGCAGGTCTTTAATAGCGACACTTGTAGGCAGCAGCAGAACATCGCCGTAATCATTTGTGCTCATGCGGATCTTAATCTGATCTTCATAGCTGGACAGTGCTTCGAAGTTTACTTTGACATTCGGATACTTCTCATTAAATTTGGCTGCATAGTCTTTGAATACGGTATCAACAATATCCGTTCTTTGCGTGATTACCGTGATATCTCCTTTGATATCCTTGGCTGCGTCACCTTCTGGAGATGCTGTTGCCTCAGTATTGGTTCCGGTGTTGCCTGCATTGGTTGCTGCGGCATTATCCGTATTATTGTTGTTCGATGAACAGCCTGCGAACAAACCCGCCATTAGTGTCAATGCTGCCAGACTAGTAACTGCTTTGGTTGTCTTCATTGTCTTTTGACCCCTCTCTTCATTTCGAACCTTAAAACTAATAATAACTAAACACTAACAACATTCATCACAAATCAACGATTATATTCCAGAAAAATCTACTGATCCTCTATTTCGTATGAAAAGTGGTGATGTTATCGCTTACAAACACATTATAAATCGTTTCCAACCGCAAAACGATGGTTTCAATTGCTTTTTCTGGTCTTCAATTTGTTATTTTTGTTTTTTATATTTCCTATTTGTTATCTATCTATATATAAAAAGGCAAACCCCTCATTACACGGAGTCTGCCTTCATATGAAACTATTTATTTATTATCTGCAGCGGCTCTTATAATCCTTTGGCGTCATGCCGCACATTTTTTTGAATAGCTTGTTGAAATAAACCGGATCACTGTAACCAACCTTTTCGGCAATTTCGTAGTTTTTCAAATCAGGCTGACCGAGCAGCAGCTCCTTGGCCTTGGCGATACGGATGCCTATCAGGTAATCTGTTATGGTCTGACCTGTCTTGTATTTGAACAACCGGCTGATATAGCTCGCGTTCATCCCCACGGTCTCTGCCAGTCGCTCCAGTTCAAAGTTATGACCGTATTCCTTCTCCAGAATGCTTTTGGTCTGTTCAACCACATAATGTTCCCCACCCTCGGGGGCCAGAGGAGGTGCACCCTTCAGTTCTGCTTCTATAGAATGAATTTTCTTGTTCTCTTCCACACTTTTCAGCAAATCGTATAGCTGTGTTTTCTCAATAGGCTTAAGCAAATAATCAAGCACTCCGTGCCGCATGGCCCGACGGGCATATTCGAATTCACTGAACCCGCTTAATACCGCTATAGGGAGATGCTTCAGATGCCCTCTAACCTCTTCGATCAGCTTGAAACCATCCATTCTAGGCATCTTAATGTCTGTAATTAGAAGGTCTATATCCTCCTGGCTAAGCTCCCGGATCTGATTCCACGCCTCCAGCCCGTTACCATGGGAACCGATAACTTCAACTTCCAAATCCATTCTGGAAGTAATCTTCTCAAGCCCACGGCGAATTACTTCCTCATCGTCCGCAATCATGACCCTGATCACCACCAATCGCCTCCAGTTCGTTGCTGCCACAAATGATTGCGGTATCATTATCAATTATAAGCCTCATTTATCACTTCGCATATGTGCTCAAATGTACTTTTATAGTCTTAAGTTTACTTTGCCCATTTTACCCTTGAAATCATAACCGAAAAGGGTTATAACTGAATTGTATTATTGTTATTATTTAATAACAAATTTACAATAACAATATAACAAAATACTTAAATGTTTCGTTCCCTTTATTCCTACTATTCTGACAAAGCGAGGTAGCTGAGATGTCACTGCAGAATGAATATGTCGGAGGCGTTACCTGGGGTTTCATGGGCAGGCGCGGGACCTGGGCAAATCAAGAGGCTGAAGCTTCAATGGAGCTTATGAAATCGGTCACCGGAGCGAACTGGACAGCCATCGCTTTCAGTGCGATTCAAGCCACTCCGCAATCTACGGAAATTCCTTATTGGGAGAAACCCACAGTTACTGACGATGAGGTTCTATGGGCGATCCACAAGGCAAAGTCGCTTGGTCTGAAGGTATGCCTGAAACCGATTGTGAATTGTGCAGACGGTACTTGGCGCGCGCACATCAATTTTTTTGACAGGGATGTTCCCTGCGAGCCCAAATGGTCGGAATGGTTCAGCTCTTATACTGCCTTTATTATGCATTTTGCCGCGATCGCAGAAGAAAGCGGTTGCGAGATGTTCTGCATCGGCTGCGAGCTCGTGATGTCTGACAGACGGGCCGCAGAGTGGCGAGCCTTGATTGCAGAAGTACGCACAGTGTACAGCGGAGTTCTTACCTATAATTGCGACAAATATCAAGAGGACAATGTGACCTGGTGGGATGCCCTGGATGTGATATCTTCCAGCGGCTATTACCCCGAGCTAGACTGGGAAGCACAGCTGGACCGGATTGAGGCGGTGGTGAAGCGATATGGCAAGCCCTTCTTCTTCATGGAAGCAGGCTGCCCCAGCCGCACCGGAAGTGCCGCGATTCCAAACGACTGGTCGCTGAAGGGCGAACCGAGCGAGGAGGAACAAAAGCGCTTCTATGAGGCCATGTTCCGCAGCTGCGAGCGCCGAGAATGGGTACAGGGCTTTATGCTCTGGGATTGGCCGGCACGACTGTATCCACTGGACGCCGCAGCAGAGAACGATGACTACTGCATGTACGGGAAATCTGCAGCAGATGTCATTAAGAAGTACTACGGTTCCAAGACTACTGCGATTAAGGAGTGAACAACCGATGAATAATTCAACTCAAGTATGGCTGAAAGAGCTGGAGGATGAACTGAAGGACAATATTTTACGCTTCTGGATGGAGCACACCCTGGATGAAGCGAATGGCGGCTTTGTCGGAGAGATCGACAACCAGATGAATGTGATTGAAGGTGCCGAGAAAAGTCTTGTGCTCAATGCGCGGATTCTATGGACGTTTGCGAGCGCTTACCGCTTCTATGGCACAGCTGAGTATTTAAAGATGGCTGAACGTGCCTTCGACTATTTGAACCGGCATTTCTTGGATCAGGAATACGGCGGTTTGTTCTGGATGGTGGATGCATATGGAGTACCCTCCCAGCCGAAAAAGCAAATCTATGGCCATTCTTTTGCCATATACGCACTTGCTGAATTTCATCATGCCACAGGGCGCGCTGATGCGCTGCAGCAGGCGATTGATCTGTTCCATATCGTAGAGAAATACGGCTATGATCCTATTTATAAAGGCTACATTGAAGCATTGTCCCGTGAATGGCAAATGACAGATAATCTCAGTCTCAGCTCGAAGGATATGAACGAGAAAAAGTCCATGAATACCCATCTGCATGTGCTGGAAGGCTATACCGGCCTGTACCGGGTATGGAAATCGGAAGAGCTGAAGCTCAAGCTGACCGAACTGATTGAAACTATGCTTGAGCATATCATCGATGCGGACGGCAAGCATTTCCACCTGTTCCTGGACGAAGAGTGGCATGTGAAATCCGAGAGCATATCATTTGGCCATGACATCGAAGGCAGTTGGCTGCTGGTCGAAGCCGCAGAGGTGCTGGGAGATGAAGAGCTGATTCAGCGCGTGCGCAAGGTGGCCATTTCTATGGCCGATGCCGTGCTTGCCGAGGGCATTGCCGAGGATGGCGGAATCTGGAATGAAGCAGACAAGAACGGATTTATTGATAAGTCTGAGGAGTCCAGAGACTGGTGGCCGCAGGCTGAAGCCATTGTGGGCTTTTATAATGCATATCAACTGACTGGGGATCCACGGTTCCTGCAAGCTGCCGAGAACGCTTGGGCTTTCACTGACAAATATTTGGTTGACCACCAACTTGGCGAATGGTATTGGGGGATTGACGAAGCGCTGCAGCCTCTGCCACACGCACCCAAGGTCAGTGCCTGGAAATGTCCTTATCATAACAGCAGAGCCTGTTTTGAGATGATTGAACGGCTTAGCTTGACATCTACTCTAAAGGAGACAAAATAATGAACACAAACTTTCAAGAACGCAAACAGAAGCTCACGGAGCGTTATGAGGTCCTGATTGGCCGCAAAAATGAAAAGGTTCCCTATGGTAACGGTACTTATGACCGCTACAAGTATCCTTTGCTCACTGCTGAACACGCACCGCTGATCTGGCGCTACGACTTCAATCCGGAGACCAACCCCTATTTTGCAGAAAGAATCGGAGTTAATGGTATCTTCAACCCAGGAGCCATTGAGCTGAACGGGAAGTTCTATATCGTTGCCCGTGTCGAAGGCAATGACCGCAAATCCTTCTTCGCTGTAGCCGAGAGTGACAGCGGCGTGGACGGCTTCCGCTTCTGGGATCACCCCGTGGTGCTGCCTGAAACGGAAGATCCGGACATCAATGTCTATGACATGCGTCTCGTGAAGCATGCGGACGGATGGATTTACGGCTTGTTCTGCACCGAACGCAAAGACCCCGATGCCCCTCATGGCGATCTGTCCAGCGCCGTTGCCCAATGCGGAATTACCCGGACTAAGGATCTGAAGACCTGGGAACGTCTTGCTGACCTGAAGACCGGCTCCGCACAGCAACGCAATGTAGTATTGCACCCGGAATTTGTGGATGGCAAATATGCCTTTTACACCCGTCCGCAGGATGGATTCATCGACGCAGGTTCAGGCGGCGGTATTGGCTGGGGATTGTCGGAGACTATCGAGAATGCAGTAATTACGAGTGAATCCATTATGGATCAGCGTTATTACCACACCATCAAAGAAGTGAAGAACGGCCAAGGCCCAGCGCCAATCAAAACACCACGCGGCTGGCTGCATATTGCCCACGGTGTCCGCAACACCGCCGCAGGACTGCGCTACGTGCTGTATGCCTTCCTATCCGATCTGGAAGAGCCTAATAAAGTTACGCATGCACCAGGCGGACATTTCATCGCTCCTGATGGTGAAGAGCGCGTTGGCGATGTATCCAACGTTGTATTCTGCAATGGCGTGATCGCACGGGATAACGGGGACATCTACATTTATTACGCATCCTCCGATACCCGCATCCACGTAGCTACTACTACGGTTGACCAAATGCTGGATTATGTACTGAATACACCTGAAGACCCGCTCCGCTCTTATGCATGCGTGCAGCAGCGGATTGCGATGATTGACCGGAATCTTAATATGAACCTTGAAGCTTAGCAATTCCGGGTGTTAAACGTAACTGCGGGGAATGTTTGGACTTCCGGCCGCTGTTGTCCGCAGATTTCTTGATTATTTACCGTGTATCACGGTTGAAATCCGCAGACAGCTTATGCTTCCGATGCCAGCTTTCCTACGGAAAGCTCTCAGGCGGTCGCTGTTGCTCCTTCAGTTCCAAACTTCCCCTCCGTTACTTCACCCTTAATGTACCTTCTCAAGTTCTTTTATAGAGAGTAAGCAGAATTAAAGGCGGCCTTAGTGATATCCACTGGGGCCGCCTTTGATTTTAAAGAATAGTTCGCAAGAATCATATCCTTGAGCAGATGTCCTCAGCCATCAACCATTCTATACCTTAGCCCTAACAATATAATGTTCTACCGTAGTCGGCAGGCCTTGGGCAGTCTGATGGTGAGCGAAGATCCGACTGATCTCAGGCAGACTGCTCTCCATAACCATTTCATGGACTGCAGACGTTTGTCCGAAGCAGCGAAGGCGTACGATATCTATCGGCTCATGCAGATACTGTGTACTGACGACCGTCTCGATTTCAGACGCAGAAAATCCGCTTGTATCAAGCTGCTGCTTGATCTTGTCCAGCACTGGAGTGCCTTCCTGCCGTGAGCCAAACAGCCCGGGAAACAGCAATGACAATTCAGGAGACAACCGGTCGCCGGGGTGGAGAGCGATGATCTGTCCCCCTTTTCTAATAATTCTGGCGAGTTCAGGGTATGCGGATGTGGGCCCTTTACGGTTATATGCACAATCGAACTCATCCTGCTCAAAAGGGAGCCTATGTTTGGTGTTAGCCGTAACAAAGGACACATTGGAAAGGGCAGTACTGCTCGCGGTATGTATGAAATCGGCAGTGACATCAAGCCCGACGATGTGCTGCACCACAGGGCTCCACTTGATCGTAAAATCGCCATGGCCGCAACCGACATCGAGCACTTTTTTGCCCGGAACCAGTCCGGCCACCTCCTGTGCAAACATCTGCTCCGCATCCGGTCCCATAATCGTCGAATTCCAGGGATAAGCGTATCTCCCAGTGAGACTACCCAGCCCGGCATACCACTGGAACGAATGCGGCACAATCCAATCCTTATGCATTGTAGGGTCTATGAACACTGAACGCCTCCTACTCCCGAGGTCCCGCCACCGAATCCCGGTGGACAATATCGGCGGAGATCAGAATTTTCTCCAGAGGAGCTGAAGGGTTATGGATACGGCTTAGCAGCTTCTCTACTGCGGCCCGGCCCATAGCTTCCTTTGGCACATGCACCGTTGTCAGTGGTGGAACACCGCGAAGAGCATCCTCGATATTATCAAAACCCGTGACTGAAATGTCACCCGGGATTGCCATCCCGTCTTCCCTCAGCACATCACAGACGGTCAGTGCCGTGAAGTCGTTGGCACAGATAAGAGCGGTCGGCAGGGTTTTGGCTTTTTTGCGTTTCGTCATCCAGAGCTTGAATTCATCACGGAACGAGCCGTCATCCATACCCTCCAACAGCAGCATCTCGTCGTCACCGGCTGGTGTTCTCATATCATTCTCTTCAAGGGCACTGCGGACGCCGATCCAGCGGTCACGGAAGCTCCGGGAATACCGGATATTGCCGACAAAATGAAACAGCGTATGTCCAATGCCCATCAGATGGTTGCTAAGACGCGTCATGGAATCAATGTTGTTGGCGAATACGGTATCGCTGGGAATAAGCGGGTCTTCATGATCAATAAGCACCATCGGTAGGCCGATGCGGTGCACCTCAAGCAGAAGTGAAGTGGAAATCTGCCCTACCCCCACCAGACCGAGCAGACCGTTCGGATTAAGAATGTTGATGAAGTTATCGGCGCGGTGCTCCGAGACAATAACCATGCCTAGCCCTTCCTGATCAAGAGCCAGCGCGATACCATCGATGATTTTCCCCCAATAGAGGGAATCCTGGGTCTGCGCCCGGATATTCGGCATCAGTACGAGCACAGATTGCTTGCCCCGCTCATTGCCGGATGCCGGAGACGGACGTTTCACATTTTGCACATAAGCATTCTTCTGGGTAAAATACCCCAGCTGAGACGCGGCTTGAATAACCCGCTCCCGGGTGGTCTCATTAACGCCGCCTTTGCCCGAGAGCGATTTGGAGACTACGAACTTGGATACACCGAGGTGATCGGCGATTTTTTGCATGGTCACTTTTTTTGCCATAGGAAATTCCTCCAGATTATCTTGATTGCACAGCTGCTGCCTGCGGCCCGGGAGAAGCCTGCTGGCCTGCCCGTGCTTCTTTCCATTTCTTATTGAGTTCATCAAAAGCCTTCTGTAAATCCGGTGCTGCAATTAACTCCTGCATATAATCTCCTGACCAAAAGGACAGCTTCGCCCGGTTCGACATGTCAATAAAGGCGTCAGATTGTACAGTTGCCTCAATCAACTTGGGATGATAGGAGAGAAACTCACTGTATTGCGGCATGGAGGGCTCCTCCGAGCTATTAGCGGGCAGAAATCCCGAGTTGGTCGTATAGGATGTTTCTTGTACAAAAAACTTCACCCAGGCCATTGCAAGTTCCTTGTTATCGCTGTATTTGCTGACTCCTATGAACCAATCGGGATTCAGCAGGGCATTGTGAACCGGTTGATTATCATAAGGGAACGGGAAAAACCCAATATCCTCAGTCTTCGCTCCGGCATCTATAATCTGGCGGATCGTCCAGTTGCCCTGAAAATACATACCTGCTTCCCCTTTGGCCAGCATGGTCTTAGAGATCTCCCAGTTGTTCGAGAAAAGCTGATCCTCCACATATCCTTTGGCCAGCAGGGTCCTGGAAATCTCAAGCGCCCGCCCCCATTCATTCCCGATCTTCCAAGGATTGTTCTCGTGCACCATATTGTTCAAGTAATCAGGATTGCCTGACATATAATTAACCAGGTTGTCGCCCCAATCCCGCAACGGCCAGACGGCACCATAATTCATGTATAGCGGGATAATGCCTGCCTGCTTCAGCTTGGCGCTGGCTGCATAGAATTCATCAAGCGTTTGCGGTACCTTCTCAATCCCTGCCTTTATAAAAGCCTGCTTATTGTAGACAATCCCGCTCGTAGTGGTCCCGGTAGATAACCCGTATCTTTTGCCATCATACGTGGCGAAGGTTGTGAACTTCTCCTGTGCAGCCAATTCCGCGGTTAGCGGTTCAAAAAAAAGTCCCAGCTCTTTCGCCGGCAGATTCACGGGAAGCAGCAGCACATCGCCCGCGTCCTTAGTGGACAGACGGACCAGAATGTCCGTGGCATAATTGGACAAACCCTCAAATTCCACCTTGGCCTCCGGATATTTCTTTTTGAACTTATCGGCGTAACCTTTGAACGTCCCATTCTCAATCAGATCGATCCGGTTCGTCAGCATTACGATCGTACCGGACAATTCAGACGGACTCTCGCTTCCCGCCGGAGATGTTGAAGGCACAACCTGCGGATTGCCCCGGCCTTCACAGCCGGCAGACAGCAGAAACAACAACAGGATGATATGCATAGGCCAACGTAATTTCATCCGTTTCAAGCGGACTCCTCCTCTATTCTCTTCCCTTCATTTCCTGACCTAACGGGCTCAGTAGCGGCAGTGATAAAATCACATCCGTCCCTTCTCCCGGCTCACTAAAGACCTCAATACCATAGGCCGCTCCATAATGAAGCTGAATCCGCTGATGAACATTTTTCATCCCGATGCCCCCATTGATGCTTTTTTTCGGAGGCATTTCATGCTTCAGGCTGTCATTCAGCTTATCGAGTGTGGACTGCTCCATCCCGCAGCCGTCATCCCGGATATGGAACAAAAGCTTCTGCTCTGTAACTTCACACTTAATGCTCAGATGCATTTGAGCTTTGGTATCATCCAATCCATGGTAAGCGGCATTCTCAATAATCGGCTGAAAAACCAGCTTAATCATGGAGTAATTGTCCAGCGTCCCAGGAACATCAATCTGCAATACGAACCTGCCGGGATAACGGCAGCCCAGCAGTTCGACATAATTGCGGACATACAGCAGTTCTTGCTTCATAGTCGTTATTCCGGACAACTCACTGGTGCTATAGCGCAGGAGCTTGCCTAGAATGGAGATCATATCCGCGGCCTCTACATCATCATTGATCTCTGCAGTCATACGGATGGATTCCAGCGTATTGTATATAAAATGGGGGTTGATCTGACTCTGTAGCGCTTGCAGCTCAGCCTCTTTCTTCTGTTCCTCAATCCGGTATATATCCTGAATCAGCTGCCGGATACGGGCCAGCATACGGTTGAATTGATGGCCCAGCAGGCCAATCTCATCCCGGCGTTTAACACGGAAGGTCACATCCAGATCGCCGTTCTGCACCTTTTTCATCAGCTGGATCATTTGGGTCAGCGGTTTGGTCAAGGCAAATGAGAGGATAATCGAAATAATCAGCGCCAACACAATAATTATAAGAGTAGCGGCAAAGGTAGCATTACGGGTCAATTTCACCCCGCGTGTCAGCTCATCCACAGGAATTGAAATGATAACCTTCCAGTTAGTCTTGGAGGAGCTTGAATAAATATTAAGCCGTTCCTTGCCTGATACGGTGTCATAGAAACTCCCGGCATTGCCAGAAGCCTGACGAAACAGGCTCGTATGGGAAATATCAGTCGTCAACAATCTCTGGTCGCTGTCAAAAATCACTTTGCCGTCCTCATCGACAATGATGGATTTGCCATGAGTTACGGTATCCAGCTCGGCCACCTGATTTTCCAGATTGCTGATGTTGGCTTCGACTGCAATCAGTCCAATCGGATTCCACAGCCCGTCGACAATTTTGCGGACTACAGTAAATGCATAACGGGTACTCTGCAGATTGCTGGTATAGGCTTGGGTACCAAAGAGCAGCGCTTCACCGCTAGAGTCCTTGGCCTGATCGCTCCAAAACTTGTAGCTTTGCTTCAGATCCAGACGGACACCGCCATCCTTGGCAGAATAATATCCATTGCCGTAGCCGTCAAAAATATATACCGAATTGGTTCCCCGTTTAATATTGTTAATGAAGGAGATATTCCCTTCAACCCCCCGCTGAATCGACAGCAGCAGATCGTAGTCACCGGGAGCAACCTGTGTGCCGTTCCCTTTGCTTACCATCATCTGTTTTTGTTCATAATACCGGTTCGAACGGATCAAATTCTGCTTGATATCGTTTACATAGGCAGGCATGGAAGAAATCCGTTTCATATCCTCTATGTAGTCATCAATGGAGTCCATCATCTGGTCAATCAGCTTCTCTGAATAGGCAACGGTGTTCGCCTGAATCGATTCCGAGTAGCTCTTGAAGCTGATTACACTGATGAAAGAAAGGGGAAGAGTGATAATAATCAGGAAGACCAGGAGCAGCTTGCGTTCCATGCTCATGTCCCCCACAAAGGACCACCAGGTGTGACTGCGTTTTACGTTCATACGGCCCTTCTCCTTATTCCAGCTTTTCCTAACATTTTAAGAAAAAATAACAGTTACCTAACAAAATAATTATACTTGTTAGTTCCGTGATGTACAAGGAATTTACATTCCCAAACTATGAATATCGTGCAAAAAAAAAAACATCCCGCTGCCAATGGATGGCTCCGCGGGATGCTTGTTTTACTAGCATGGCGAACTTATAATTCTCTATTTAATCGTAAACAAGGAAAGCTTGTCTTTCAGCTGGGTGGAGACACTTTCCAGTTTGCCGGACAGTGCAACGAGCTGATCGCTGACATTCTGCTGTTCATTACTTAGGGAAGCAACCTCTTCCGAAGTGGCTGAGGATTGCTGTGCCACTGCACTTACATTGCCCATGGCATCCGACAAGACGCCCTGGGAATGATTCAGGCTGTCAATGGCTCCGGTAACCGACTCCAGACTAGAAATAAAGTCTCCCATTTGCCCTTGAACGGATACGAAGATATCGCTGGTGCTCTTCACCGAACTCATCTGCTGTTTAAAGAGCGGCGCAACCTCAGACAATACTGCTACTGTCTCATTCATCTCGGTAATAATCTTATCCGTAATACCAGCTACGACAGCAATGGACTGCTTGGATTGGTCGGCCAACTGCCGGACCTCATCAGCAACAACCATAAATCCGCGCCCCGCTTCACCTGCTCTTGCTGCCTCGATCGTGGCATTGAGTGACAGGATGTTCGTCTGCTGGGTGATATTCTTCATTACATCCAGTACCTTGATGACCGAGAATACTGTTTCTTTCAGATTGTTGACCCGGTCTACCAGTGCAGTAGTCATCTCTCCGGTGCGGCTGGTCTGCGTCAGCAGCTCTTCCAGCTGCTTAGCACCTAGGCCACTGGCTTCTCCCACTCCGCGGGCGGCTTCATCCATCTCGGCGTTAGCTGCGATGACGTTCTGCATTTGAGTTCCAATCAGATCCGTAAGCTCATTGCCGCGCTCAGCTTCTTGGGCCAGACTTCCTGCACCACCGGCAATCTCTTCAGTAGCTGCCGCGATTTCCTTCGCGGAAATCGCCGTCTTGCGGGAGGCATCCCCAAGCTCACCGGCAGTCTCCAGCACTTCACGGGCAGTGTCCGTTGTCTGGGCTACAAGTTCGGTAATCCGTCCCATCATCATATTAAAGGACGCAGACAATTCACCGATTTCATCCTTGGATACATATTCGGTGCGTACGCTCAGGTCACCCTTTGCACCTTCGACCATAAGATCCTTCAAACGGGCCAGCGGCCGGGCAATCATCCGTACCATTGCAATACCCACCAGAACAGCGAGTACCGCTGCTGCCGCTGCGGCTGCAAAGGTTGTGAACAGGATTGGAGTAGCTGCCTTCACCAGTTCACCGGTAGGGACAATACCTGTCAGCTTCCAGTCCGCTTTGACCATAGGTTTGTAGACAGCCAAAACATCTTCGCCTTTTGCATCCGTAGCTTCCTGACTCTTACTGTTGGTCTTGCTCTCTTTAATAAATTTAAGCTCCGATACCTTACCATCCTCTTCAGCATTGGAAGAAGCCACTACCGTTCCATCCGGTGCAACGAGCTGAATCCGCGAGCCGTCTCCGAGTGTAACGCTCTTGAATGCTTCTTCAAGCAGTGTATTCTTGAGTTCAAGCAAAATCACATATCCCGAATTGGCTCCAAGGTTTTTAAGCGATCGGAACATCGCAATATTCTTCCCGTTTCCTCCTGTTACAGAAGTAGGGAACCAATAGTTCTGGGCCGCTTTTTCCTCTGCGGTATAATAGCTTTTGTAACTCTCCGTATTAGCAACCCCTGTTTTGAACCATTCCTGATCTCTGATATTATCCAGCTTCACGCCGGAGCTTCCGCTTGAAACAATATCAAAGTCCGTGGAAGTCGGAATCAGTGTAATCGCAACAATATTAGAGTCCGTAGTCGTCTGGCTGGATAGCTTTTTACTGATGGCATCCGTTGCCACAAACTTGTCATAACTGTTCTCTGCAGCCATGAGATCCCGCAGATTAATCTGCATTTGTGGATCAAAAAAGAGCTGCATAGCAAGATTCTCATATTGCTTGAGTGTAATATCAAGCTTCTCCGAGGTCTGGATAATCGTCTGGCGGTTAGCTTCTGACACGTTATCCTTAATAGTGTTCTTAGCTTTATTGTAGGACAACAGTCCTAGAGCCAATACAACTACTACAATTGACGACAAAAAGATCAAGAACAGTTTGACCCCAACGGACTTATTAGGATTAACTCTCTTGGCCTGACGTATCGTAGTATGCAGCATTCCTTTAACCGTAAGATCGGAGCCTATACGTTTTTTGATTGACACCGGTTCTTTGGTTGTTTCCTGTCCTGCATCCGTCTGATTTGTCTCAGATTTCTGGACGGTCGACGGCAATTTTTTGTTAGGCTTATTCTTTTTTGTGAATTTCATCTTTTTCTCTTTCTGCATTTCGCCATTACTCTCCTGTTTAGGAGCAACCATCATAATCACCTGCCAATTAGTTTAGAAGACCCATGTAAGCGTTCGCTATAAGTTATATCGGCAGTGTGGGTATTTTTGCTTAGTTTTCTTTAGAAATTACCATAGAATCTTTATATATTTTAGTCATTTTCCATTTAATGCTATAAATCAAAAAGGAATGCCCCTCATCAGAGGTGCATTCCCGCAGAATACTCTAAAAATACTATTTCTTTTTACGCATCATGTCGAAATATGCAACAGGCTGATCCACCTTCATGCGTATCCGCTGGAGCGGATGGCGCGCAGCATCAAGCGGCTGGCCTTCTTCGTCCCACAGCTCGCCTACCGTTTGTTTGAAGAACGTATTGTCAGGCCCGAAGAACTCTACTTCCTGACCCGGCTTGAAGTGGTTGCGCTGCTGAATCAGCGCAGTTCCGCTGGCCGCATCGTACTCCAGCACCAGTCCGGCAAAGTCATAAGGAGCCGCTTTTTCCTCTGGCTCATAAATATGATCCTCATGATCCGGCGTATCGTAGAAGAATCCGGTATTCAGCGGACGGTTCGCCGCCTTCTGCAGCTCCTCCAGCCATTCCGGCTTCAGCACGTACCCTTCAGGGTCGGCCATATAGGCATCGATGGCTTTGCGGTAAGCATTGACGACCGTCGCCACGTAGTGGATGGACTTCATCCGGCCTTCGATCTTGAAGCTGTCAATGCCGACTTCGATCAGCTCGGGAATACTCTCCAGCATGCACAAATCCTTGGAACCCATCGAGAATGGGTTATCCTCCGGCTGATGCAGTGGAAGCTGGGTTACCCCCGGCTTAAGCGGCTGAGGAGAATGCTGCGCCTGGGCCTGATCTTCTTCGGATACCCAATCCCCTTCAGGGCGGGCATCCTCGAACAGATCGTATTTCCAGCGGCAGGACTGGCAGCAGCCCCCGCGGTTCGAATCACGGTCTGTAAAGTGGTTAGACAGCACACAACGGCCGGAGTAGGAGGAACACATTGCTCCATGGATGAAGCTCTCGATTTCAATATCGACATGCTGCTTAATCTCGGCGATTTCCTCCAGGCTCGTTTCACGGCCGAGCACGACACGCGGCAGTCCTTCTTCTTTCCAGAAAGAAACGGCATGCCAGTTGAGTGTGGACTGCTGGGTACTCAGATGCACTTCAAGACCCGGCACCAGACGGCGTGCGGTATCCACTATGGCAGGATCTGCCACGATAATGGCAGCAATTCCCGCTTCATATAGATTACGCAGGTATTCTTCAATCCCCGCGATATCTTCATTATGGGCATAAATATTCGTAGCTACAAAAACCTTGGCACCGTATTTTTTGGCAAATTCCACACCTTCGCGCATCTCTTCAAAGCTGAAGTTATCCGCTCCCGAGCGCAGGCCGTATTTCTGTCCTCCAATATATACTGCATCCGCACCATAGTGTACGGCGAATTTCAATTTCTCCAGATTACCCGCCGGAGCTAGGAGCTCCGGTTTGTCCAGACGGTAACGTTTGCCTTTGTATTGCGGCTTGGTCATGGTTCCCATTCCTGTTCTCCCCTCCATTGTCTCATCAGTTAAAACAGCTTAAAAAGCTTACATTTTGATGTTGAACGCAGCTGCGGGAAATGTTTGGACTTCCGGCCGCTGTTAGGTTTGGATTTCCCGAACTTAACCGCTGGCCGGGGTAGAAATCCAAACCTAAAGGCGGACGCTACCGCTCCTACAGTTCCAAACTTCCCCTCCACTGCTGCACCTTAATGTTGCTTAATGATCTATTTTAAAAAGCTGAGTCATTGCTTTTTTATTATATTTTAATATACCTGTTCCTTGTAGAAAAATCCGAAGGACAATTCGCGCTCAGGATCTTGCAGCGCACGGATGCCATCCATCCAATCCTCCTGGAAGGCATAGCCTTCAGGATTAGCAGCGTACAGGTCAATCGCACGGCGGTACGCCTTGACGACAGCTTCGTTGTAGGCAACCGGCTTCAGCAGCCCTTCAATCTTCAGGCTGTGCACACCGGCCTTCAGCAGAAAATGCAGATCTTCCAGGATGCAAATATCATCGGAGCTCATAATATGCGTCCCGTTCTCATCCTCGTATATCGGAAACTTTTCATTGGGGCGCTCAGCTTCGATCAGGAACAATCCCCGCTCCTTACCCAGGCTTCCGCCATCACTCGGACGGCCCTGGTGAGACATGTAGCTTGCAACCAACTTGCGCTTGGAGTGATAAATATTCGTCATGCCATGCACCTGCACCTGGGCTTCAACTTCCAGGAGCGGTACCATTTCGGTCATTTCATCCATATTCAGCTCACGCGCCAGAACAACCCGCGAAGCACCCTTACGCCCCCAGTAATTGGCTGTGGCATAGTTAGTTGAAGTCATTTCCGCATTCCAGTGCAGCTTCAGTCCCGCTGCCTCGGATTTCACTGCAGCGAGCACGGCTGGATCACCAAATTCGATGCCATCTACACCCAGTTCCGCAATGGCTTTTATATACGCGGGAAGCTCATCCAGCAGCCGGTTGGACATTAGGCCACCCAGGCCAGCATACACTTTGCAGCCTCTTGCATGAGCCAGCTTGATCACCTTCGCAGTATCCTCCAGCGAGAAATGGCCAGCCAGACGCATGCCAAAGCGGTCATCACCAATCAACAGCGCGTCCGCACCGGCCTCCAGCAGCACAGCCGCTTCTTCCAAGGAAGCGGCTGTCGCCAGAAGCTCCGTTTTGTTATTCATGTTGCACCCTCCTAAAAGCTTTGTAAGAACTAAATTTACGTAGCAAACTAATTTAAGGGGATTCGCTCCCTCTAAATTCGTTGTAATGGATCATTTGGTGCAATTAAAGGGATTCGTACCCTCTAATTATCTCGGTTTGGTACTTAATGATAACACGATAAAGATTAGAGGGCATATTTCCCGCTAATCTTAAGAATGTGAGGATTGAAATGAATTTAGCGGCAGTAATTCCCGCTAAGTAAATAAATAAATTCATATTAACCGGATGTAGCACTTTTCTGCACCACTGCTCACTGCACCAAAGCGCACCACTCGTGTATCAAAGTGTCACGATCTGCCGCACTAAAACTCACTGCACCACTGATAATTCTACCTGTTTCTCACTGGTTTTGTTCACTTTTTTTGATATTGGCTAAATGTTCCTTATACGTCTTGCCGAATAAATGGCCCTGCGAGCCATCTTTTTTGGTTACGTAGAAATAATAATCGGAAGCTTCTGGGGTCAGGGCAGCCTGAATAGATGCAAGGCCAGGGTTGCTGATGGGTCCAGGCGGCAGACCCTCGTTAGAATACGTATTATAAGGACTATCTACCTTCAGATCCTTCTCATATAGACGTTCCTTCTGTTTGTCCAGCAGGTACTGAACCGTTGCATCAATCTCCAGCTTCTGTCCCTTATCCAGCCTGTTATAGATGACTCCGGCCACAATCGGACGTTCCTTGTCTACTACAACCTCACGCTCAACAAGCGAAGCCACCGTCAGCAGCTCATGCAGAGAGAGTCCTCGTTCGTCCAGTTTGCTTTGCCAACCTTCAATGCTGTCCAGCTTCTTCTCAAGCTGCTCCAGCATCGCTTCTACAACCTGCTCCGGAGTGCTCCCCTTTACAAGCTCATACGTCTCCGGAAACAAATAACCCTCCAGGCGATGGCGAAGCTTGCTGTCTTCGGGAATACCAAGTCGGCCTACGGCTTCAAGACCCGCACCCGAATCTATAATTTTCAGGAATACTTCGGGTTTCTGATTCCAGGCTGCAGCGAGCTTATCGGCAACCTGCTTGGCCGTATACCCCTCAGGTATCGTAAAGGAAACTGTTTCCTTTTTCACCACATCCCCTGCATTCAGGCGGGCAATCAATGAATCATACGTGTCCCCTGGACTGGCGGTATAGGTGCCTGCCTTAAAGCTTGACCCTTCTTTGACCCACTTCAGGTAGCCTTTAAAAAATAATCCTTTGCGTATGATACCATTTTGTTCGAGCAGATCAGCAATTTCCGAGCTACCCATTCCCTTCTCTATCGTAAAAGTTACCGGGGGGCCTGCCGGCTTCACCGGCTGCATGCCATTCCAGATGTACCAGGCTCCTCCGCCGCCGATTACAGCGAGCAAAAGGATGATTAGAGCCAAGGTGCGGATTGCAGCTTTCAAATGTCACTCCTCACTTTCCGACTATAAAGTATAAAATTGTACTGTCTCAAATTCAACATATATTTTTAGATAAGTATATTTTCCTTCGATCTCAAGCAAAAAGAGCGCGGGAAAATCCCGCCCTCTTCCGTGCCAAGCCTTGCTATAGCGTACATATGGAAGTTTATTCGCTTTCGTCAGCGGGAAAAGTCAGCTCGTCGTACAGCTCGTTGACATTTTCCCATTCCTCATCATCCACGATGCTCTCCAGTTCGGGAAGTCCGTCAGGGGATACCACAATCCGCAGAATCTCCTGTTCGGCGTCTTTCCCGGAGCCGGCAAGCACCGCATATGCGCGGTCACCAACTTCAAATTCGGCAATAATATCGTAAACGGAAGATTTGCCGTGCTCGTCTTCCAGTTCTACTGTTTCTCCATATACTTCTGTAAGCTTTGAAGTCCAAACCACCTGATCAGCGGAAAACTCAGTCATTCTCCGCTCCTCCGTCGAGCTCATCTACCAGCGTATTGAAGGTTTCCTCCACAATAGCCCATTCCTCATCACTCTCGATCATAAAGAGTTGAAGATCGTCGCCGTCTTCTTCATAACGGAACGCATACACCTCATCGCTCTCTTCATCCTCGGAATCCAGCGGAACTACCATCATATACTTGGCATCTGAACCGTCGACTTCAAATTTCATAATGACCTCAAATTCCTCTTCATTACCTTCCTCATCAGGAATGTAGATAATTTCCGGTTCTTCTTCTTGGCCAATCTGCTCGTTTGTCACTCCAACACACCCCTCACCTTTTACTGTTAGCATCCAAAAAATTTTGCAAAATCAGGGCTGCAGCCATTTTGTCTACAATCCCTTTGCGTTTCTTCCGGCTGACGTCCCCATCAATCAGTATCCGCTCTGCAGATACCGTCGTCAGACGCTCATCCCAAAGGTGTACGGGCATTTCGAGCTCATCCCGAAGCCTACCGGCAAACTCGATGCAGATCTCACCGCGGGGTCCTACTGAGCCATTCATATTCTTCGGAAGGCCTACAACAATCTCTCCAATCTCATGTTCCTTGACCAGTTCGCGGATACGCTTGAACTCATTTCCGTCGCCGCGCCGCTCAATCGTCTCCAGAGCTTGTGCAGTCCATCCAAAAATATCACTTGTGGCAACTCCGATCCTACGGTCGCCGTAATCCAGACCTAGCTTCTTCATCATTTCGGATGATCCGCCCGATGATTAGCGAGGTAGAAACGAACCAGTTCCTCAATCAGCTCATCACGTTCTTTCCTCCGGACCAAACTTCTCGCATTGTTATGGCGCGGAATATAAGCCGGATCTCCAGAAATAAGATACCCTACGATCTGGTTGATGGGATGATACTCCTTCTCCACCAGCGCATCGTATACCGCGAGCAGTATTTCTTGGGAAGAGGCTTCCTTCTCATCGCCCTTTACATTGAATTTGACCGTTTTGTCCATGGAGTCCATTTGTGACACCTTCCTTCTGCAAAATCACCCGCTTCTTGGGCGGCTTCGCAAAGTTGCTGCTATACAGCTGACTTGCTGCCCTCATCATAACATATTCATGGCCCAACGAGGAAATCCTTCCCCCTTGGTAACGCTTTTTTTGGTATTTCGTCTACAAAAATAGAGATTTTTTTGGGTTTTAAGCTATTGCAGATGTTCGCCGAAAGTGAATATTGACAAAAAATATACATTTTTCAGCTTTGTGCGTATAAAGCAGCGGTACTGATATATTGCTCTCAGTACCGCTGCGGCAACTCTCATTTCCGATTTCATGTACATCCGTCACTTTAGCAGCTTAAGCCAGGGCAGCTACAAGCTCCTCAGCCTTCAGAAGAGCTTCAGCCAGCTTAGAAGCGTCCTTGCCTCCGGCTTGCGCCATATCTGGACGACCGCCGCCGCCGCCGCCGCATACCGCTGCGATTTCCTTCACTAGCTTGCCGGCGTGGAAGCCTTTCTGGACGAGAACCTGAGGTACGGATACAACAAAGTTGACTTTGTCGTCCATAGCGGCGCCCAGCACGAGCACTGCATCCGGCAGCTTGGATTTCAGTTCATCTGCAGTGGAGCGCAGCGCATCCATATTGCCTGCTTGAACGGCAACAGCGAGCAGCTGTGTACTGCCGCCTATGGTTTTTACATTACCGGTCAGTTCAGCAGCAAAGGTCGCACTCAGCTTGGATTGCAACGATTCATTCTCACGGGACAGCTCACGCACTTGGGCATGCAGTGCATCAATGCGTTTTGGCACATCGTTCAAGGAAGACTTCAGCAGTCCTGCCGATTGCTTCAAAAGATCCAGCTGGCTTTCAGTGAACTGGTACGCATAACGTCCGGTTACCGCCTCGATCCGGCGAACCCCGGAACCAATGCCGCTCTCACTGACCAGCTTGAAGATCCCGATCTGGGAGGTGTTGGAAACATGGATACCGCCGCACAGCTCAAGACTATAATCACCAACCTGAACCACGCGCACGATGTTGCCGTATTTTTCGCCGAAGAGCGCCATGGCACCCATAGCCTTGGCTTCATCAATCGGCTTGTTCTCAATAACTACATCCAGGCCGCGCCAGATTTGCGCATTCACCCGGTGTTCAATGTCGCTCAGCTCTTCCGGGGTAATTGCCCCAAAGTGCGAGAAGTCAAAACGCAGACGTGCGCCTTCTACTAAAGAACCGGCTTGATTCACATGGCCGCCAAGCACTTCTTTGAGTGCCTTGTGCAGCAGGTGAGTTGCTGTATGGTTCTTAACAATGTCCTCACGCTGCTCACGGTTCACTTCAGCGCGGATACTGTCGCCCACTCTCAGCTCCCCGGCTTCTACGGTTACCAGATGAACATGCTGGCCATGCGGAGCTTTGAAAAGTCCGGTTACCTTGGCTGTCACCGAACCTCCGGTCAGAAGACCGGTATCGCTGACCTGGCCGCCGCTTTCAGCATAGAATGGCGTTGATTCCAGAATAACCTGGCAATCGGTACCTTCACCAGCGATGTCCACCAACGTGCCATCAGCTACAATAGCCAATATTTTAGACTCCGCTACGGAGTCAGTATATCCAACAAATTCACTTTTAACCGTCAGCTCAGCCAGCGGTCCTCCTTGGATCTTCATGCTGCCTCCGTCCTGACGGGCAGCTCTGGCGCGGTCACGCTGCTCCTGCATAGCGATGTCGAAGCCTTCGCGGTCGACGGTGAGACCCTGCTCGGAGGCAAAATCCTCCGTCAGGTCAAACGGGAAGCCATACGTGTCATACAATTTGAATGCATCAGCACCGGCAATGGCAGTCAGACCGTCAGCCTTTGCTTTGGCGCTGATCTCGCCCAGAATAGCCAGACCGTCGGACAACGTTTCATGGAACCGTTCTTCCTCGGTACGGATGATTTTGGCGATGTATTCGCGGTTTTCGACAACGGATGGATAGTAGACACCCATCACTTCGCCCACGGTCGCGGTAAGGTCGAACAGGAAAGGACGGTCCAGACCCAGTGTCTTGCCATAACGCACCGCGCGGCGGAGCAGACGGCGGATAATATATCCGCGACCTTCATTAGAAGGAAGCACGCCGTCGCCAACAGCAAACGTTACTGTGCGGATGTGGTCGGCGATTACTTTGAGGGCAATATCCTGTTCCAGGTTGTTCTTATAAGTTACACCCGCAAGCTTGGCTGTCTTTTGGATAATCGGCTGGAACAGATCGGTATCGAAGTTGGAGTCGACATCCTGCAGGATGGAAGCGAAGCGTTCCAGACCTGCTCCGGTATCAATGTTCTTGTTCGGAAGCGGCGTATAGCTGCCGTCTTTGTTGTGGTTGAACTGTGAGAACACCAGGTTCCACACTTCAAGCCAGCGTTCATTTTCCCCGCCCGGATACATTTCCGGATCGGACATGTCACTGCCGTAGGCTTCACCGCGGTCATAGAAGATTTCCGAACAAGGGCCGCAAGGACCTTCGCCGATATCCCAGAAGTTGTCGTCACCCAGCTTGATGATGCGCTCTGCAGGTAGCCCTACCTTTTCATTCCACAGCTTGAAGGCTTCTTCATCCTCTGCATATACCGTTACGGAAATGCGTTCCGGATCAAAGCCAATCCACTCTTTGCCGGTCAGGAACTCCCAAGCCCAGGTAATGGCTTCTTCCTTAAAGTAGTCGCCGATCGAGAAGTTGCCCAGCATTTCAAAAAACGTATGGTGGCGGCGTGTTTTACCTACATTCTCAATATCGTTGGTACGAATGCATTTTTGCGAGTTGGTCAGGCGGGGATTCTCAGGAATCTCCCGTCCGTCGAAATACGCCTTCAGCGGCGCCATCCCGGCGTTGATCCACAAAAGTGACGGGTCATTATGCGGCACGAGCGATGCGCTCGGCTCAATGCGGTGGCCTTTACTCTCAAAAAACTGCAGCCATTTGGAACGGATTTCACTTGCTTTCATCTTGTACAGCCCCTGTCTCAATGTTATTAAAAAACAAAAAAACGCCCCTGAATAAATTCAGGGACGATGATTATCGCGGTACCACCCTGGTTATCGCCATGATCCGTGAACTCACGGACAACTAGCAGACGATCGCCTTGTGCGGCTGTTAACGGGCGCCCCCGGCGGGATTTCCCCACACTCCGAAATCAGCTTTCCGCCGGCCTGTCTTCAAGGTTCTCACAGCCAATTGCGAATACTATCGCAAAGGAACCTCTTCTCTGACCAAGCCATTCTCCGGCGTACTTCATTTCATCAACGTTTTTTCCGATTTGCATTTTAACATTTCAAGTATAGCCAGCGCCCCTATTTCTGTCAATCTCAGGTACCTGATTTATTCTTCTGCATTCATTTTCTGCACGCGCTACCTGCTTGATACCCGTTCTTATTTGATTCTCGGATAAATTGGAATAGCCTAAAATAAATGTAGGTTTTTGGGGAACAGAGTTAATAAAATAATCAGATGCAGAATATATTTTAACTCCATACTGAAGAGCCTTCCCTGCAATCAATCTCTCCTCCACCGTTGTGTCCAGCTCAATGAGCAAGTGTAATCCGGCCTCGTCTCCAAATACCTTGACCCGTTTGCCGAATTCCTGATGTAAAGCGTCCACCAGACAAGCCCTGCGGGCGGCATATAGTTTGCCCATCCGGCTCACATGTTTGGCGTATTGTCCGGTTTGTATGAAATCTGCCAGCGCCTCCTGTTCCAGTGTAGGTGTCATCCGGTCCGTAATCCATTTGATCGCCAGAAAGGGCTCTATCAAGGAAGGGGGGAGAATGGCGTATCCAATGCGCAGCGCCGGAAACAGAATTTTGCTGAAGCTTCCTACATATACCACCCGGCCACAGGAATCCAGCCCTGCAAGTGCAGATACTTTTTGCCCGACATACCGGTATTCACTGTCATAATCGTCTTCAATAACGAGTGCTCCCGATCTTCTTGCCCATTCCAGAAGCTGAATTCTCCGGTTAAATGACATCGTCACACCCGTCGGGAACTGATGTGAAGGAGTTACGTAGAGAAGTTTGGGAGTTCTTGCTTCAATCTCCTGAACACATATTCCTTCTTGATCTACTCGTACAGGAATCACTTCCCCGCCTGAGTAGCTGAATATTTCCCTGAGCACATTATGGGTTGGGTCTTCAACCAGCACCTGATCCCCTTTGCTGAGACATAGCCTGGCAAGGATATCCAAAGCTTGCGTAGCTCCAGTTGTAATGACAATTTGCTCTGGCAGTGCGGGAATGGAACGGGTTGAACGCACCAATCGGGCAATCTCTTCTCTAAGTGTCAGGGAACCTTCTGCCGGTCCGTATGTAAGCATATCAGGCGTTGCCCTCCGGCATGCTTCAGTCAAAGACCGTTGCCAACGATCCATCGGGAAGACATCCCAAGCTGGCACACCATGACGAAAATCGTAAGGCACCGCTGATGCAGATTGTTCAACCGATACGAAATTCGGTGCTTTCGTTGCCACTTCACAAAGGTTGTTCACTTCAGTGCCGGGGTCTGTTTCTATACCTGCTGAAATTGCAGAAATGAATGTACCGGCTCCCTTCCTCATCTCCAGATACCCTTCTGCCTGCAGCTGCTCATAGGCTTGAAGAACAACGCTGCGGGATACTAGAATCTGCTCAGACAATAGCCGTGTTGAAGGAACCTGATCTCCGCTTCGCAAGCATCCGTTAGTAATAGCCTGTAGAATTTGCTCATAGACCTGTCTGGACAAGGATGTATCCAGTGTTTTATCGATTGTGATCAACAATTCGTATGCCAAGTAAAGCCCCTCCAACCCCTATGAGATATTTCTCTTTAAAATGGATTTAAGCCTCCGGGTCTAAAAACACCGAAGGCTTGATGTATATGGCTTTTTTCTATACTTCTTGGAGCTCAGGGCGTAACTGGAGCATGTCATATACTTGAGCAACATCCTTATCTCCCCGGCCAGAAAGACTGACCACAATGATAGCATCCTTGTTCATTGCTGGAGCAACCTTCATCGCATAGGCAACCGCGTGTGAGCTTTCCAGGGCCGGGATGATTCCCTCTGTCTTAGAAAGAGTCAAAAAGGCATCCAGCGCTTCTGCATCGGTAATGGAGACATATTCCGCCCGCTTAATATGCTTGTAATAACTATGTTCCGGACCCACACCAGGGTAATCCAGACCAGCTGCAATGGAGTGGCAGTTCTCGGCATCGTCCATGACATAACATCTGAAACCATGGATAACGTCCGGTTTGCCTGTGCAGAGTGGAGCCGCATGTATCCCGGTCTCGATCCCTTTTCCAGCCGGCTCTACGCCTACTATTGTGACACTGGGGTCATCTACGAAAGGATAAAACAAGCCTATCGCATTCGATCCCCCGCCCACACAGGCAGTGATCAGATCCGGAAGACGCTCTTCCTTCTTCAGAATCTGCTCTTTGGCCTCTCTTCCAATGATAGATTGGAAATGACGGACCATCAGCGGAAAAGGGTGAGGCCCAACCACAGATCCAATCAGATAGTAAGTATCTTCATAGTTCTGCGCGAAATCATCCAGCGCCTCATCCACAGCTTCCTTCAGGGTTCTGTTGCCGGACTTTGCAGCCACAACTTCCGCTCCCAGCATCCGCATGCGAAACACATTTAGAGCCTGGCGTTCAATATCCACCTCTCCCATATAAATGGTACAAGGGATATTAAACAAGGCACATACCGTGGCAGTGGCTACACCATGCTGTCCTGCGCCAGTCTCTGCTATGATTCTTTTGACTTTCATCCGGTGGGCAAGCAGGACCTGGCCAATGGTATTGTTAATCTTATGCGCTCCGGTGTGATTTAAATCTTCACGCTTAAGGTAGATTTTGGCCCCACCCAATTTATCCGTCAGCCGCTGAGCATAATAGAGCGGATTCGGTCTGCCCACATATTCATTCAGATAATAATGGAACTCTCGCTCGAATTCTTCGTCGTCCTTATATCGCTGAAAAGCTTCGTCAAGTTTATGGAGCGCTGCCTTCAGCGGTTCCGGTACATAACTTCCGCCAAACCTCTCCTGATCCTCTTCACCAAATACACCATCCGCAGTTACTTTGATAATACTCATAGAGTAACCTCCTATAGTTTTTGTGATGTGCAAAAAGAAGTTCTTACAAACTGGCTCTTCAATCTGTAGGGCACTGTGCAATCAAACACAACCTTGGTGGTCATGCCCGGCTTTGTAATCTGTGGAGACATGCCTGGGAATTGCGACGGGTCCAGATGGAAGCCATCAAGCCCCGGCAGAGTAATGATGTCAACATCAGCCTGAAAACGGGTAGTCATAGCCCACCACACTTCCTCTTCACTGAACAGGTTAACATCCTCATCTACCAGAACCACCTGTTTGATCATTCGGAATGACTGAAGGATCATCGTTCCGGCGAGTCTGACTGCGGAATCATCCTCTTCACTCTGTTTATGAAATTGAGCAAATAACAATAGTTGTCCTCCCCCGGCAGAACTGCAATAGGCATTCGTGATCCGGGGGGTCACATGACTGCGGACAAACTGCAGTACTCCGGCCTCCATCCCTACTGCCAATAGATTAGACTGTTCATACCCTGGACCAATCACGGTTTGAAATATGGGACTAGATGAGGAGGTGATGCCTGTAATCCTGACGACAGGCAGATGGGGATGCGCCTTCCCGTCATATCCCAGAAACTCCGGCATGGAATAGCCCCCGGGCTCTCCTTCAGGAGCGTATTCATGGGTGATTTCACCTTCCAATACATATTCCGCTTCGGACAAACAGTCTGCAGCAACAGATAAACAAGTGGAAACCTTAACAGGCTGTCTCCGTATACCGCCTGCAATAGCCAGTTCATTGAACCCTTTGGGGGCTACAGCACCCGTGCAGCAAGAGGCAATATATATAGCAGGGTCCAAACCGATGTTAATGGAGATTGGAAGCGGCACTCCCATTTCTTTTGCCGCCAGGTAGAAGCTCTCCAAATGGCGCCCGGGAACCATCCAGATCGTCAGTTCACTGCTGCTTTTCACCCATAAGCGATGAATGGAAATATTACTGTCACCCGTAAGAGGATGCTTTGCGACTACTAAGCCGAGTGTAATATAAGGCCCCGCATCCTTCACAGTCATTGTAGGAATAGGAAGCTTGGCCAGGTCAACGTCCGTATGAATCACTTGCTGACAGGGCGGTTCCTCACACTTTACAGGTTCAATAGGATGGTGTGCGGCATCCAGCAGGAAGTCTGCAATATATTGTTCATCTGCCCCCAGTAGGAGTGCACAACGTTTCCGGGTTCCAAATATTCCAACCAGCACCGGTTTGTTCACTGGCTTCACTTGTTCGAATATCACGGGTTTTCCCAGTCCTGTGGGCGAAGCGACAGGCACCCCACCTCCCTGCGCGGCGTACAGAGCAGCTAACTCATATTCAGCATCCACTGGCAGCTTATAACGCTGAGGTCCTTCACCCTGTTCATCCAAATATATAAGGGCCGATTGCAGATCATGAATGGCGGCGTTCAAACGGCAGGCTCGTCGGATTGCTCACGGTTGTGCAGATACTCAAGCTGCATATCCGTCAGAACGGTAATTAAAGTTCTGTAAGTAGCCACTGCAATCTGCGGTTCAAGACCTGCTTCCTCTGCAAGTTTGGCTACCTTATCCAGTACCTGCTGTACCCGGTCACAAGAGCGAACAGATTCTTCATCCGTTTTTAAAACCATGATTTTCTTAACGACCCGGGTTCTTTCAGCGAGCAAAGCTACAATCTGCCGGTCAATGATATCAATCTCTTGACGATGAAGTGAAAGGTTTTCTTGCAGCATATAGATTCCCCCTAGACAATTTGAGATGTAATTGAGCATGGCACATAGGTCGCAATGAAATTCTGAAAGATTTGAAATCCGCTTTCAGTACATACACTTTCCGGATGAAATTGAACGGATTCGATTGGAAACTCCCGATGCCGTAATCCCATAATATATCCATCATCTGCTGATTCTGCAGTCACTTCAAGACAATCCGGCAGCCCCTCCTGGCTCACAATCAAAGAATGATACCGCGTAGCCCGAAGCGGATGATGAAGGCCTGCGAAACAACCTTTGCCATCATGAATAATCTCGCTGGTTTTGCCATGCATGAGATGTTTCGCACCTATAACCTCGCCGCCAAAAGAAAGCCCAATGGCCTGATGTCCCAGACATACGCCAAGGATCGGAAGATATGCGCCATATTGCCTGATCAGCTCAACATAGCACGCGTCAGCCGGATGGCCCGGACCTGGACCCAGTACTACAAAATCTGGAGCCATACGCTCTACCAGACCGGGTCTTAATTGATCATTACGTACTACCTCCAGCTCCACTTCCGCTTTCATCAGATATTGGCAGATAATATATACAAAGCTATCATACGCGTCAACGACTAATGCTCTCATGCAGCACCTCCCTGCCTGTGATCGCCCAGAATAAGGCGCCCATTTTATGAAAAGTTTCACTCCATTCCTTCTCCGGCACAGAATCCGCAACCACTCCCGCAGAAGCCCGGATAGCATAGGAATGGGGTGCGCGATGAACCGCCGTCCGAATACAAAGAGCCATATTTACGTACCCGCTGAAATCAATAAACCCTACGGCTCCCGCATAAGCTCCACGACGCGTGGTTTCAAGCTCTTCTATAATTTCCATCGCCCGAATTTTCGGCGCTCCGGTCATTGTGCCTGCTGGAAAGGTGGCTGCTATAATGTCATACATGTCTTTGGAGTCCACTTGCGTACCGCTTACACTTGACACCAGATGGTTCACATGTGAGTACTTTTCGATCACCATCAGTTCCTCTACTTCCAGAGTCCCTGTCCGGCAGACCCGTCCAATATCATTACGGCATAAATCTACCAGCATAATGTGTTCTGCTACTTCCTTCTCATCCTTCTTCAAAGCCTCTATAAATCTCTCATTTTCTTCTGGAGTGGAACCCGTGGGACAAGTACCTGCAATCGGCCTCATCGAAATGTCTTGACTCTGTATTTTGATGTACAGCTCAGGACTAGCACCGATCAGAGTCATCTCTCCAAAGGAAGCCAGATACATATATGGCGAAGGATTACGGACCCTTAATCTCCGATATACGTCAACTGGGGTCATATGGCTCTCAATATTAATTTGATTACCTAGCTGAACTTGGTAGATATCTCCGGCTGAAATATACGAGAGAGCTTTCTTCACGTTATTTTGGTAGGCATGACGATCTATCGTGTATTCTACCGACAACGGCTCTATAACATCTGCTGACGTCTGGTTTACCTGCAAATCACCTTGATAAAACATATCGCAAATTTCCGCCTTGGAAATATAATCCCATCCATCGGCAGATTGGTTGAGAATTAGCCTGACCGACTTGTCGATCAAAGTATATTCAATTAACCCTTGATAAAGGGACAAGGCAAGATCCGGGACCGTTCCATCATTCGGAATATGACTCGGCAGACTTTCAACAGACCACGCCGTATCATAGCCCAAGTATCCAAAAAATCCGAAATAAAAAGCTTTTCCCTGTTCCGGAACGGAAATATTGAACCTGGACTGAACGAACCGCAAGAAATCCCATAATCCACTTCGTTCTTTCAAATGCAAAGCCCCGCCCTGAGAGATTAGCAGCCCTGCCTTCAGCGCACCCTGGCTTATCTGCTCAACAATGGACTCCATCCCCGTCAGTTGGATCTCTGTTGCAAATGCTGTAATGGTAAACAGGGGGTTAAACCCAATCAAAGTACTCTGTGCACTCTTGGATGGCCCGGATAAGGTTTCCAGAAAGTAGACATTCTGCTCGCCCAGCTGTTCCCGCAAAGATAAATAGGTCTCAAAGGGATCGTGAAACTCAATATCATGCACTTCAGTGTCTACTTGAATAGGATGCAAGATTCTTCACACTCCAATCTGATTTAGTCCATTTCATCCATAACAAACACTAGAGTCGGGCTGCCTTCCATCCCTTGTGACCGGTGCGGATCTCCATCAGGAATCACGAAGCCCATTCCAGGTCTGCAGGATACCTTCCGATCCTCGTAATGTATGGTGAATTCTCCCTGCAGTACATAACCCACATGCCCTTTCAGGCACCAGTGCTCTTCATTAAATCCCGGAGGAAGCTCTAGTAACCGCAGCCGCTTATTGCCGATATAACTGATTTTCACACGTCCGTTTGCACCCGGCTTTTCCCAACCTGTCCATTCCATGTTAGGAAAATCAATCCCTCCAAGAGCTTCCAGTTCCTTATTCGTCACAACCATCAACCTCACTTTTCATTATATGGATAACCTTATAGGGGTTATTCTCTTATACTAGCGGTGCCTGCAGACGCCGAAGCTCGTTCTCACATATTCTCCGCTCATTCTCTTCCTCACACTGCAGAAAGGAATGGTTCGTAATCTGCAAATAATGCTTCATGGCTGAGATCATATCAATCATCCGGTTGATCATTCTTCGGACAGAGTCCAGCCCCTCCAAATCACTGAATGCCTCATTAGCTTGTCCCGCATGCAGAAGAGCGGGGAAACCGCTCCCTACCATAATCATCCGATTCAGCAGAATATTGTTCACAATCTGGGAATGCACGTGCTGGTGATTGTAGCGCCGGCCAGTAATGATCGCTCCGCCTACTTTGTTTGTAAGGGGGCGTTCAAACCGGAGATAGCATACCCCTGAGCGTTCTATGAATATTTGCATGAGATGCCCCATCCCAAAGCCATGAACAGGAACCGCATAGATAATCCCTTCGGCCTTCTGCATCCTTTGCACAATATACTGCATGTCATCCGTCAGTTCGCAAGCGTTCTCCCGGTTATTGCAATCCCCGCAAGTTCCACAAGCAGAGATATTGAAGTCTCTTAAATTCAGTACAGAGAGATTTGCACCCCTTTGATTGGCAATTTGATTGCCATACTGAAGAATTTGGTCTGTATTCCCACCGATGCGGGTTGACCCGCATATTGCTAGCAGTTCTACCGGCTTAGTATCCATAGCTGAATAATCCTCCCACTATAAATAATCACAGAATTTTCACAATAACAGCCACGGTAACAGAAGCAATAATTACGCCAAACAAAGGAACCTTTCTTAGGAGTACAAGAATAATAGCGGCAATGCCCGCTGCAATCCCAACCATTGGGGCCTCTTCATCCACTTGAAAAATACCGGGAATGATTAATGCGCTGAGTACGGCCAAGGGGAGATTCTCCAGAAACCAGTTTGTCCGCTCTTCCATCTCCGGTTTCCTGACGAGCAGCAGCGGTGCAAACCGGAACAAGAAAGTAATCATGCCCATTCCCAGGATTAATAATATTGTCACAAGACTTCACTCCTGACCTTGTCTTCTTTGACAGGGAATATTCCACCTACGCATGCCCCAATGATCATGGCTACAACTACAGTTGCAGTTCCTAAGAGTGGCTGCAACAACCATGAGGAAGCAGCTGCTGTGATGCAGATCGCCAGGTTTCTTCTATCCCGCCGGATCTGGGGGATAACCAGTGCAATTAGCAAAGCGTACAGGGAAGTATTCAGCGCCGGCAGAATATCTGCGGGAATATATCCTGCGAGCAAGATTCCTGCATAAGTTGAGATTAGAGTGACGGCATATGGCGGGACCTCTAGCCCCAACAAGTAAGGAAGAGAATGATTACCTGAATCTTTCCGGTGTTTGTCTGACATCATGCTTACCGCATACACTTCTTCTGTTAGACCGAATCCAACAAGCCCCTTGTGCAAGGGGTTGGAATTCCGGTTCATCCTGGAGGAGAACGACATGCTGATAAAAAAGTATCGCAGGTTAATTACGAACGTAAGCAGTAAAATAATTGGTGCAGCGGTTCCCAATGCGAGCAGTTTGGCAGCTATAAACTGGCTTGCTCCGGCGTAGACCACAGCGGATAGAAGGAAGACCTCCAGGTCGCTTAAGGAAAGGGCTTTGCCAACCAAGCCGAAGGTAATACATGCCGGGATATATCCGATAACAATGGGAATGGAGTCAATGATACCCTTCTTCACTTGCTTCATAGGTTCTGTCACGATCCGAGAAAACCTCCCCAGTATGTAATTCAAAGGTATGCATCGGGGAATCTTTATGAATAAAAGCCCATTCAGATCGCCCTTCCCCGGTGAAAGGGTGCAGCAATTCATTTAAAAGGAACGTGGTTGCCTCTACCAGCACTCTAGCTTCTTTATGGACGGCTTCAATCGTAAACAGCATGCTTGAGGATTCCGTGGTGGTCTTAATATGGTCGCTCTGCCGCCAGTTCCAGCGCCGGGAATGGGCCCTTCCTGAATGATCCGCATAAATAATCTCACCGGCGGAAGGATTCTCATATTCTTCCACTTTCCCAATCGGCAAGAATTGCTCATTCCCCACAGCTCTTCTAATAACAAATTCTTGTACATCAGAGATATCACAGGAAGCTATGGGTGTGCGGCACTTCAAAGATATAGCATTGCATAAATTCACTAGCGTATTGATCCGTGCCAATGCCCCCTGTTCGACTACACGTCTTATGAGAGATTCTGCAGCGCAAGGGTATCTTGCGGGCTTGACACCAAATTGACTGTATACCTTACGCCAAGCAGCAATGGTGGGGATTTCGCTTACGGTATCTTTTTGCAGACCTGAGTTAATGATCTCCTGTTCCATATGAGTGAGCAGCGCATTCACTTCAGAATCCTTGTCTAAGTGTGCAATATGAGAAGTGGCGATCAGTCCAACATGTAAATCCGGGGCAATCTCAAAGACATCCTTTGAAAATTCAACCTTAAACGCTCTGCTGCTCTTATCTCTGCTAGTCTGGATTTGATTCATCTTGCTCCTCCTTCACTTTACTGCATTGCAGCGCTACATGGAATATTATACCTTATATTCACTTTATTTATAAATTACCAATTGTAAACCAATAGACCATACCAATTTTTACCTCATTATTATTTACAAACGCTTTCACAGAGGTGTATAATTTGTGTGTTTCATAGTTTCCCTGCCAGAAAATAAGGCGTTGTCTATTGTCGAGACGTAGCTCAGCTTGGTAGAGCGCTTGCTTCGGGAGTAAGAGGCCGCAGGTTCGAATCCTGTCGTCTCGATTACACAAAAAACAGCCAGTCACCGGAAAGATACCGGCGGTTGGCTGTTTTTTGTGTAAAGAATTCTTAGGTCTAAACGCTGTGCTTACAGCTTCCAAATGCGGTACACAAGGACTGCTGCTTCAGCACGGGTGAGCGGTTTGTTCGGAGCAAGCTTGCCGTTCTTGCCGTTCACGATTCCGTATTTCACCAAGGATGCCACACTCTCTTGGGCATAATCAGAGATTTGGTCCGCATCCGTATAAGCACTGAGTATTCCGGTGCCACTGCCCTTCTTGCCGGCAGCTGCCAGAGCACGGGAAGCGATCACCATCATATCCTGGCGAGAGATGGTATGATCCGGTTGGAAGGTGTTGTCTTCATAACCAGAGACGATGCCTAGCTCCTTCGCGGCAGCAAGCTCTTTGCTGTAATACGCGTCAGACGGAACATCGCGAAATACAGCTTGATCCTGGGCTACTCCTCTCAGCTCAAGGGCCCTCACAAGGAGCGCGATGAAGTCGCCTCTCTTCATAGAAGCTGCTGGAGAGAAGCTGCTCGGGGAGATGCCCTGGATAATATCACGTGCAGCTAGGGCGGACACTGCCTGCCGTGCCCAAGCTACGTTCCCCAAATCTTCAAAACCCATGGGCACATCCACTACAGCATAAGTACCAAATTGGGCGGTTTGAAAAATAAGCGCTCCACTTCCTGCGTCATATCGGCCATTAGGAATTGGGATCATGCTGCCATTATCAACGAGGTGCAGGGCCACCAGCGAATCCGGATGGCTAAGCTGTTCCCCTGTTAGTGTGTAGGGAATAGAAACCTTAACAGCCGCATTCGGGTTGTTCCATGTCATCACCTGACCGCCAGCAAGCACGTTCAGATCGATCACTGGACCACTGCCAATCTGATCCAGGGCTGCCGCAGGCAAACGGTCTTTGGAGACTTCTTTTACACGGATAGACACGTACTCCATGTTATCGGTTATGCTGGTCAGCATGTTGCTTGGAATCTCAAGGGTTGCCCGGTCTGTCTTCAGCAGTAGGACGAAGTTCTCCTGACCTTTCAAACTCGCAGCCGGCAGTTGTACTTCATACGATAGAGCATTAGCCTGCTTCGGTAAGTCGATAATAATCTGTTTCTTACCATTTGCCGCTGGAGCAGCTTGCTCAAGCGCTTGGTTCAAGACGTTGCCCGAGATCGCTGCCTTAGCCTCTCCACCCTCAGTCTTCACTTCAGGTTTAATCGTAACCACGCCGTCCTTGCTCGCAACGCTTCCTGTCCCTTTGTTGGTACCGACGGCTGCTGTTGCTGTTGGTACCGGTGTTGGGGCTGGTGTGGCTGCCGGCGTGGCTGCCGGTGTTACTGTTGGAGTCGGCTCTGAATTGGCAGGTTTACTGGATAAGGTCAGCAGACCATACACAGAGGTATCCTGATAGCCATTGCCGGTCGTATCATTCCATGCGGCAACACTTTGACGGGCGCCGTCCTTGGCATCATTGATCTGTACGTCAAATCCGATTTTCTTGTCATTGCTTGCTGTTATTGTTCTGAAAGGAATCTTCACTTCGACCGTGTAGTTGGTTCCGGCAACCTGGGTAGCGGATTGGAAACCTTCGGCGATGCTGGCCGGACTGAAGGTTGTTTCGTTGTCAAAATTCACTCGGAATTGTCCGTCATCGTCTTGATAAAACGTTGTTTTCCCGTTGTTTTCGTCCAGGAAGATTTCAACGGAATCCTGTTCCCATACGTTTGCACTGCTTTTGTCGAGCTGGGCATCGCTAACCTGGATTAATACGTACAGATTCTGATCATCCCAGAGGGTTCTGGCCACACCACTTGCACCCTGCCAAGCCATCTGGTACCGGTTAACCTGCATTGGAACTGCGTTGCTCCAGACCGCGTCCACGGTCCCGTCCACCACAGGTGTGGCATAGTTCGCGGTGGACTGGTAGGCATCCTTGGTATCTGGCTGATGCTCTCCCATGAATTTCACAGGATCAATAACGCCATAGTAAGCCGGCTTGGCTTGCAGGTTCTTATCGAACAACAGCGGATTGGATTCGGATCTCCAGCTCGTATGGTCATCCATTCCCCAGAAGGTCACGCGCCCGATATGGGTGGCATGCGCTTTGAAGATACCCATCAGTTGTGCGTAGAGATAACCTTGGGCATCCGCCAGCTTGTCAGAAAGTTGATGATTGCTGCCAGCCTGAATGTCCAGCTCAGTAATACTCACTTCTACGCCCAGGGAAATAAACTTCTCCAAGGTCAATTTAACATTCTCTGGGTTCGTATTCACATTGTAGTGCGCCTGCATGCCGATGCCGTCAATCAGGCGTTTTCCCGGATGTGTAAGCGCATATTTTACGTTGATATCCGAGACCATATTATAAATGGCCTGTGCCTTATTCTGATTATCTTCATTGTAGTCGTTGTAATACAGCTTGATATTCCAACTGGGATGTTCGTCCAGTACTTCTCTCGCCGCCAGAAAGGCCTGCTCCAAGTAGTCGGGTCCAATGGCATTATACCAAGGAGATTGACGGAGCGATCCTTTCCAATCGGAGGGATTCGCCGGGTTATCATTCATCGCTTCATTAACGACATCCCAGGAGATGACCCTGTCGCCAAAATGCTCCATGACGGTTCGGATATGGGTTCTCAAGTTAACCAATGCTTCGTCCCTTCCCAAAGGGATGGTGTTGCCTTCCGCATCCTTGCCTGTATTCATCCACACAGGAGACTGCTGATGCCATACCAGCACATGCCCATGCATCTGCATCCCTTCAGCCCGAACCTTATCTACCATGGCATCCGCTGTCTCAAAGGTGAATACCCCCTTTACCTGCTGCAGGGCATCCGGTTTCATGGCGTTGCCTGCGGTGGCCACATTGTGATGCATTGTTAGGAGCTCCAGCCGGACACCTTCCAGATCCTCGCTAGAGATCGCGTTGCCGATCAAGAAATCGTTTTGATAGGCATTTTTTACAGGAACCAGATCCTTCTGTATGGCAATGGGGCCTGTGCCGGTTTTCTCAAAGCTGATGTCGTCGATATAGAAGGACGCAGTTGCATTATTGGAGCTTTCGACATAGAGGGTCAAATACTCCCCGCCTACACTGTTATAGCGGTAGCTTCCCTCAAACTTTACCCAGCCGTCGCTGGTGCTGATGGTTTTGGGTGAAAGAGCCACATAATTGGCACTGCTGCCACTGCCGGTCTGTGTGGATAGCTGGAGCTGGGAGCTTGCGGGATCGATCAGCTTGACCCAGGCCGATATGGTATATTCGCTTCCCTTGTCTACATACTTCTCCACACGCAATGAAGGCCCGTTCCAGGTAGCAGATCTGTTCTCTACCTTTAAGGCATAAGAACCGCCCTGAGTATGGTTATCCTCCCCTGAGAGGGTCAGCTTCTCCGTCCCGGCTCTGCCCTCGAAGCCACCCGTAGTCTGGTCTTCAAAGGTAATGGTATTGAAAGGCAGCGCAGGATCTCTTGGCGGTTCTTCGCCCCCGCCCGAAGCTCTCTTTTCGGTAATCAAGAGGTCCCCGATGTAGAAAGAAACGACAGCTCCAGCTGTATTGGAATTCATGCGCAACGCCTGATCTTTACTGGTATCCACGGTAAATTCTTTAGTCAAAGTAACGGCTGAGCCTGCTTCATAAGGAGTTTCTGCATAATTCCCATAGCTGCTTACAGTTTGAAGTGCAGCATTTGCACCAACCAGTAGAGTTACCCCCTCATCTACATAGACGACAGCGGTCACTGTGTAGGTTTTTCCATTTACGAGTCCGAGACTGCTGAATTTGAAATCAGCCGCATCCCAGTTGTTCACCCTGTTGCTTACGTATAAAGCTGCTCCGTCCGCATTGCCGTCAAAAACCTTACCGGTGACAGCCGTCAGGCTTGCGCTACCCGATTGAACAGCCTGGCCTGCACCACCTGCAAAGGTTTCATGATAAACCGTTACGGTATCTTCTTGCTGCAGGGGTTCAGCTTTCACAACCGGAGCGAGCCAGCCGAACGGAATAAGCAGGATAGCCGCCAGAAAGGCTGGAAAGACCTGTTTGAACATTTTTCTCATGCGTTGCACTCCTCTGTATGGATTTGGGATGAATGAATTAAGCGCTTACAACTATGAAAGAAGACGCGCCCCCTTTCTCAACCCAAATCGTAGCATACAGAAAAAGAGGCGTCTTACTCAAAATTAAAGAATGTATCGTGGTTTTTTTAGATCATTCGCCATGGCTAGTCTGCAATAAGCTCCGTAACCTCTCTTCTCATACTCAGCGGAGTCTCCCGTGTCTGCTGGCCCATGCGGACCAGAAGCTGAATCGTCTCACCACCCGGGGCATACTCCTTGTGAATTCTTGTGTAAAGCTCTTTCATCTCAGGGTATTCCTCCAGCACCTGACTCAGCGGCTGCATCACCAGTCCTTGCTCATGACCTGCCAGTATCAGCCTGCTGTAGAACATGCCTGCCTTAACCTGGCTGGTGCGGCTATTGTCCTTGCTCAGAATCAGGGCATACGCCGGTGAGTGGTCCGCTGCTTCCCGGGCCGACTGAACGGCAAGCTTGGTGGATGCTTTCTCATTATTCATGGACGGAAAGAGGGTGATTAGTCCCTGAAGAAGATGTTTTTTCGCACCTGTGGTCCCTTGCCCTTCGAATGAGAACCCGTAGCGGTATTGATTCTTCTCATATTCATTGGAACGGAAGATGCGTGCCGATTCCTCATTCATCCGCGTAAGGCCGGTTTCAATAGCTGTGCCCTCTACTCCATAAGCTCCCAGCTTCTGAATGCTGGCTGAATCCGTCAGTATAGTTAGGCTTAAATCCTTATCGTCATTCGTCTGCTTCAGCTGTTCTATCTGCTCCGGCGTTAGCGGATCAGGCTTATAGGCCAAACGGTTCGTGTCCGGCAGAAACATGGAGTCGAACAGCAGATTCACTCTAGGCGCTGTCTTTACCAGTGTAATTTCCGCCACAGCCTTCTGCTTCATGCTCTCGCTTAAGTTCTGCTCATCATATTCCCCGTTAGGGAACAGCTTCATCTCCGCCTGATACCCAAGCTGCTCACTGGCAATCCTAAGGTATTCCAAAAAAGTACCCTGGGAGACCAGCGTCTGACGGGCGAATGGGTCTGATTCCAGTGCAAGTCCCGTATAATCTGTATATAAAGAGAGCTTAAGTGGATTGTGCTTGTCCAGGCGAATTGTCCAGGGCTGCATATTGTGTCCATTCGCTGCCAGGAGCCCGTACGCTGCCACTTGCAGGCGCGGATCTTCGAATTGGCTGGCATAATCCCGTTTCCAGGGGTCCAAATATTTCGCCTTCTTGAATGCACCGCTTGCCGTATATAACACCCCGACCAGTAACACGAACAGAACAACGACTGACAGCAGTACGATCATTGATCTTTGAGTACGCTTGCTCATAGCCATCTCCCTTATCTATCTATAATTTATGAACCTATTCCCATTCAGACGTAAGTGTCTTCCCGGTTACAATGACAAGACGCACATTTTCAAGGGTTCAGGACATGAATTGCCGCCTTCTATTCATACCGGTGTGCAATAAGTTCATTGATGTGCTACCGTTAAGAAGTGTGCTCCGGGAGACCGCTTCCGGTGAGTGAATTCACTATGCAAAGGAGAGTTATTCACCTATGAAAAGTATCGCTGTATTTTGCGGATCACGTGACGGAGCTTCTCCCGTCTACAAGGAAAGCGCCCATGCGCTGGGTCAAGCGCTTGCTGAACATGGCATCACCCTGATCTACGGCGGAGCCACTGTTGGCCTCATGGGCGAGGTGGCGGATGCCGCGCTGGGTGCCGGCGGTAACGTTATCGGGGTAATCCCCCATTTTCTCAAAGGCCGGGAAATCGAGCATAAACAGCTCACGGAACTGATCGTGGTGGATTCGATGCATGAACGCAAATTAAAAATGTCGGAGCTGGCCGAAGGATTCATTGCTTTACCGGGCGGGCCGGGGACGATGGAAGAATACTTTGAGATTTTTACGTGGGCACAATTGGGGCTGCATCAGAAGCCTTGCGGTATATTGAACATACAGCATTATTATGATCCGCTGATTTCCCTGTTTGACCAGATGGCCCGGGAGCAATTCATGCTGGACAAACACCGGACTATGTTTCTCACCGATACAACACCTAATGGGATTCTAGAGCAATTCGCTACCTACTCTCCTCCTTCTGTAAGGACTTATCTCACAGACGAACAGCGTACCTGATCGGGAATACTTTTTATGCAGCTAAAAAAGTAAGGGAGTGCATACAGCCATGAATATGGCTGTGCGCACTCCCTTTTTGGCGAACTGATATCCAGGCACCAGCTCTAGGCCAGCTTCACCAGACTGTAATTCTTCTTGCCCTTGCGGATGATGATAAAACGCCCGCCGATTGCATCTTCGGCAGTTACTTCCACCCCAAGATCGGTCACGCGCTCACCGTTCAGTGAAATCGCTCCCTTGGTGATATCTTCACGGGCCTGACGCTTGGACGGCTCAATCCCCAGATCGACCAGCCAATCCACGATATTCTTCGAATCCCTGCCAGATGTGAAGGTCGGCATTTCCTTAAATCCTTCCTCGATTTCCTCTGCCGTCAGGGAACGGATATCTCCGCTGAACAAGGCTGCGGTTATACGCTTCGCCTGTTCCAATAACTCCTCACCATGAACGAACCGGGTCATTTCTTCAGCCAATGCTTTCTGCGCTTCGCGCTTATGCGGTTCGGTCTGCACCTTCTCCTCCAGTGCGGCGATTTCCTCCTGGGTCAGGAAGGTGAAATATTTGAGGTATTTTACCACATCACGGTCATCGGCATTTGCCCAGAACTGATAGAACTCATATGGCGTTGTTTTTTTCGGATCAAGCCATATCGCGCCGCCTGCGCTTTTACCGAATTTGGTGCCGTCCGATTTGAGCATCAGAGGGATTGTAAGGCCGAATACCTTGGCGTCCGCACCTTCTTTTTTGCGGATCAGATCCAGGCCGCTTGTAATATTGCCCCATTGGTCGGAGCCGCCGACCTGCAGCTGCACATCCTCATGCTGGTACAAATGCAGGTAGTCGAGCGACTGCAGAATCTGGTAGGAGAATTCCGTGAACGAAATCCCGCTGTCCAGACGGCTCGATACCACATCTTTGGCGAGCATAGTGTTGATGCTGAAGTTTTTGCCATAATCTCTTAGAAATTCGATGACGTTAATCTTGTGGGTCCAGTCATAGTTGTTGACCATACGCACCTGATTGTCGCTATCGGTCACAAACAGCTTCTTCATCTGTGCTGTCAGTGCATTCACATTCGCCTGTATTTGTTCCATGGTCTGCAGGGTACGCTCACTCTGGCGGCCGCTGGGATCACCGATGGTTCCCGTTGCCCCGCCAATCAATATGACCGGACGGTGTCCGGCAAGCTGGAAGCGTTTCAGCACCATGAAGGGAATCAAATGGCCGATATGCATACTGTCGCCCGTTGGATCCACACCGCAGTAGAGTGAAACTGCCTTCGTGTTCGTTAATTCCCGCAGTCCTTCTGCATCGGTCTGCTGATTGATGGCATCGCGCCATTCCAGTTCATCAATAATGTTCAAGCTGATACAGCCCCTTTGTTATGATTTTGGTATTTGTGGGAGATCAGGAAGCAACAAAAAAATCGCCCCCTTGTCTATTCAGACACAGGGACGATTATCATTAACCGTGTTACCACCCAAATTGCGCAGTCCGCCTGACGGCAGGGTCTGCACCACTCACAGCGAGGTATCGTTCGCTTGATCTCCGCTTGGCATTACCCAAGATACTCCAGAGTGTAATTCGCAGTCCATGTGTGTGCCAGGGTTCCATCCCCCCCGGCTTTCTGTAACAGGGACAAAGGCTGCTACTGTCTCGTTCATCGCATATCAGTTATAAGATTACTGAAAGTATAGTCAATTCAAAATTTGTTGTCAATGCAGGCAGGCATGTCCTCTATAAAATTAAATTTTTGTTATCATTTTTACATAACTATTCCCAAACAAACCTCTATATGTTATGTTGGATATATATGGATATTGGGGGTGGTCTGAGCCAGGTACCTCATACACTTCGGGGAGTATGCAGAATTAGATGGCAATTCAAATCCGCAAAGGAGGAACTATCCATGAAACTGAGTAAGCATTTTTCGTTCCGCAGCTTTAGTGTTTTGGCTCTAACGTGTGTCCTCATCCTCTCCCTCTCGCTCCCCCAGAAGCAGGCAGCAGCCGCGGGAACTTCCGTCAAGGGTTTTCATGTAAGCGGTACCAAATTGATTGATGCCACAGGCAGCCCCTTTGTTATGAGAGGGATAAATCATGCGCACACATGGTATAAAAACGACCTGGCAACAGCCATTCCTGCCATAGCAGCCACCGGCGCAAATGTAGTGCGGATCGTGCTCTCTGATGGGGGCCAGTGGTCTCTCGACAGCCTCTCCGATGTACAAGCTATACTTGCCCTCTGTGATCAGTACAAGCTGACAGCCATGCTCGAGGTACATGACGCAACCGGCTCGGATAATGCTTCTACACTGAATGCGGCCGTCAACTACTGGATCAGCATCAAGGATGCGCTAATCGGTAAGGAAGACCGGGTTATCGTCAATATTGCCAATGAATGGTTCGGCTCCTGGGGCACGCCGGCCTGGGCCAGCGGTTATCAGTCCGCCATTCCAGCCCTTCGGGCTGCAGGCATCAAGAATACGCTGGTCGTGGATGCCGCAGGCTGGGGACAGTACCCATCCTCTATTTTCACTAGCGGGAACGCTGTGTTCAATTCCGATCCGCTGGCTAACACGATTTTTTCCATTCATATGTATGAATATGCCGGAGGATCAGCAACAACAGTAAAGAGCAATATTGACAACGCCCTGGCCATTGGGGTGCCGGTCATCGTCGGAGAGTTCGGCTGGAAGCATACCGGCGGAGATGTCGATGAAGCGACCATCATGAGTTACGCGCAGGAAAAGGGTGTAGGCTGGTTAGCGTGGTCCTGGTATGGAAACGGCGGTGGGGTCGAATATCTCGATCTGGCCAGCAGTCCTGCCGGCAGCCTCTCGGATTGGGGGAAATCCGTTGTGAACGGTGCCTATGGCCTGAAGGCAACCTCTGTGCTCAACAAAATCTATACCACACCCGGTTACGTGCCTGTTCCGGACAACGGAACAACACCTGCACCTTCAGCTACCGTGACACCGACTGCAACACCAACACCAACGCCGACAGCAACACCGACAGCAACATCAATACCAACAGCAACACCGACACCGACACCCACTGCCACTGCAACTTCAACTCCAACAGTTGCGCCAACAGCGGCCCCAACAGGTCTTGCACTCTATTACCGCACCGCTGATACGAATGCAACGGACAACCAGATCAAACCCCATTTCAATATCAAGAATAACGGTACCTCCGCCGTCAGCTTAAGCGGACTGAAAATCCGTTATTATTTCACCAAAGACGGGTCACAGACGCTGAATGGTGCGGTTGATTGGGCACAACTGGGTGCTGCCAACATCACCCTTGCCTTTGGAACAGCAAATGCCGCAGGTGCTGATTCCTATGTTGAAGTCGGCTTTACCCCGGGAGCAGGCCTTCTGCCGGCTGGAGGGCAGACCGGAGATATTCAACTGCGGTTATTCAAAAGCGACTGGAGTAATTTTAGCGAAGCAGATGATTATTCGTTTGATCCCGCCAAAACGGCTTACAGCACCTGGAATCATGTAACCCTATATCAAAATGGCATCCTCGTATCAGGCTTACAGCCTTAAGCACGGTTATTACAATCTGAATCCAACCGAAAGGGGAGTACCGGCAGCCGCATCGCGGTCCGCAGTACTCCCCTTTGCTTATGGCTTCCCTGACAGCGGGACGTGACAGAAGCGCTCCTCCGATTCTTCAAATAAGCAACGGCTGGTGTATAATGCAAGAAGCATCTCTGACATTCACTGGTGTAGTGATACATAAGGTTAACCATTTCCAATACTACAACTCAGCGGACCCTGCCATTCAAGAGTCCCTGCCGAAAAGAGGTTGTCATCATGACATTATCTGCTTATTCCACCTATGATGCGCTGGGTCTTGCCGCGCTGGTCCGGGCACGGGAGGTGTCGCCGCGTGAGCTGGTTGAGGCGGCTTTCGCCAGGCTGGACGAGGTCAATCCCCTGCTCAATGCCGTTGTCCGCACCCGCCGGGAGGCGGCTTTGAAGGAGGCCGATGCCATGCCGGCAGCTGATCCGTCCCGGCCATTTGCCGGTGTCCCCTTTCTGCTGAAGGATATTTCCCAGGCGATTGGCGGCGAGCCGCTGACCTCTGGCGCTCTGCTCCTGAAGGATAACATTGCCAAACGCGATTCGAACTATGTCGCCCGTATCCGCAGCGGCGGGTTTATTCCGCTTGGTCACACGAATACTCCGGAATTCGGGCTAAAAAACATCACCGAACCCCTCCTGCACGGGCCTGCCCGGAATCCCTGGAGCACGGACCGCTCTCCCGGAGGCTCCAGCGGCGGAGCTGCCGCTGCGGTGGCCTCCGGAATCGTGCCGGCTGCGGGTGCCAGCGACGGAGGCGGCTCGATCCGCATCCCGGCCTCCTTCACCGGCCTGTTCGGTCTGAAGCCTACCCGTGGCCGTACGCCGGTAGGACCGGGAGTCGGCCGCCAATGGCAGGGCGCCTCCATCGATTTTGCGCTGACACGTTCCGTGCGTGACAGCGCAGCCATGCTGGATCTGCTGCAGATTGTGCAGCCGGAAGCCGCATTTCAGACGCCGCTGTACCCCGGCGTCTATCTGGACGACCTGATGAAGCCCTCACAGCGCAAGCTGCGGATCGCATTTACAACAGCCTCCCCTGTTGGAACGCCAGTCACCGGAGAGGCTGCGGCGGCGGTATTAAAAACCGTAAAATGGCTCCAGGACGAAGGCCATGAGGTCGAAGAGAAGCTGAGTCCGGTGAACGGTGTGCGTCTGATGGAAAATTATTATACGATGAACGCCGGAGAAGTGGCAGCGATGTTCCTGTCACTGGAAACCGGGATGGGGCGCAGCATTGCGGCACATGAAGTGGATATCGTAACCTGGGTGCTGGGCGAAGCCGGTAAAAAGGTCTCCGCCGCTGAATTCGTGCACAGCCTGAATGAATGGGATGTAGCCGCTGCGCAAATGGCGGGTCTGCTGAGCCGCTATGACCTGTATATCACACCTGCGAACGCAGACTCGGCCCCTAAGATAGGGGAGCTTACTCAGCAGCCGGAGGAAATAGAAGCTTTGCTGCAAATAAGCGAGCTGCCGAAGGAAGCGCAGCGGCGGATGATCTACGAGATGTTCGAGCCCAGTCTGACGTATACGCCTTTCACACAGCTGGCCAATCTCACAGGTCAGCCGGCAATGAGCGTCCCCTTGCACCTTACGCCCGCTGGCCTGCCCATTGGAGTTCAGGTTATGGCTTCCAAGGGCCGCGAGGATCTGCTGCTGCAGCTGGCCGCCCAATTGGAGCAGTCAGAACTCTGGGTCGGTATGCAAGGGAACCCTATGTTTCCTTGACATTGAACCAACCATTCTGCTGTATTTCGTACAATGCATTTCCCGGTTTCGGCCCCAAGGGGCCTTTTCCACGGAAATCCGTTACACAGAATACAGCAGTTTCTGTTTGGCGACACCCTTCGGCTACTCCGGAACCTCTTCATGAATTGCAGCATTAAATTTCCGCAAAAGCTCGCCAAAAATCACACGTTCCCCATCGCTCCAGCTGCTGAGCATTTTTCCGATAATGTCCTGCCGGGCCTTCTTATTCTCATTCAGCACTTCCTCTCCCTCATCCGTCATTTCCAGCGAATACGCCCGCCCGTCTTCCGGATCGGGAATACGCTTAACATACCCTTTTTGCTCCAGCGCTGCCGCCTGTCTGCTGACCGTAGATATATCCAGGTGGAATTCATCGGACAAAGCCTTCACGCCAGCCGAGCCGTGGGAGGCTATTTGATGCAGCAACAGATAAGCGGAGCGGTCCAGATTACCGACTTTTTTATAGGTGGTCATTGATACGAGGCGGCGGACCATAACGGCCATCTCCAGCTCTATGATATCTATTGAATTTTCCATGACAGTATTGTCCTTTCGTATACAACATGCATAGTATGATCATTGACATTACCATTCCCACTTGTATAATACAAGTATATACTTTCATCATACAAGTTATTTGACGGAATAGCAGGCTGTGGAGGGAAATTATGAAAGCTCATGAGTTTATGGTCAGACAAGTATACAAAGTAAAGGAAGGCGACACGGTCCGCACCTTTATTGAACGATGCATTCAGTTCCGGATCAGCGGCATGCCGGTAGTGAATGACAGAAATGAAATTGTCGCTTATTTAAGCGATGGGGATATCATGCGGTATATCGGCAAACATGAGGATCTTATCGTCGATTCTTTTTTTCAGATCAATGTATTTGTCGGGGATAATGAAGAGTTTGAGGAGCGGACTCGCAGACTGCTGAACCTGAATGTCATGAATATCGCCAAGAAGAAGGTCATCAGCGTTCCCTGGGACGAAGATATTGAGAGAATCGCTACTATTCTCGGCAAAAAACAGATTAAAAAGGTACCTGTGGAGCGAGATCATGTGCTTGTCGGCATTATCAGCCGCGGTGATGTGATTCGCCACACCTTTAAAACCCTGCTCTGACCCGTATTCTTCCATTATCAGATGCTCCGCAGCCGTTTTCCGGCCGTGGAGCCTTTTTTATTTATGTGATAGAAGTTGCGGGCCCCCCCTTTTTATGTCATTCTGTTATCAAGTTTAATCGGAATTATCCCCCTAATCTGATCGGGATATCTATTAATAAGGAGAGACCTTTGTGCTGCCTATTCATGAACTTATTCCCAGTCCCAGAGCCAAGGATATGTATATGTCCGTCAGAAAAAAAGGGACTGTATCCAAACAAACGCTGCTGGAAGAAAGCGGCCTGACCGTCAGTACCTTAACCCGTATCCTCGATGAACTGCTTGCCCAAAGCCTGCTGCTGGAGGTAGGTTACGGGGAGTCGACGGGGGGCAGACGGCCTACACTATATGAGACCAATCCCGCTTACGGTTATGTATTTGGCCTGGAAATTTCCCGGACACATTCCAGGCTTGTGCTTACGAATCTCCATTTGGCACTGCTGGATGAATATACTTGGCCCATGGATGAGGATCTTACACCTGAACGCTTGATGAATTCCGTATATACCCAGGTGCTGAGCATGCTGGAGCAGGCCTCCATTGACATCAGCCGGGTCATCGGACTTGGGATCGGAGCCGTTGGCCCCTTGGACCGCAAGGAGGGAACCATTCTGACACCAGCCGGATTCGTCGCCCCCGGCTGGTCGCAGGTGCGCATCAAAGAACGGCTGGAACAGCTTCTTGATATTCCAGTGTATCTGGATAATGGAGCTAACACTGCGCTTCTCGGCGAATATTGGGCGGGTGGCGACCGGCGGCAGCATCAGCTGCTTTATCTTCATGCCGGCATCGGCCTGCGCTCGGCTATTATGAATGAGGGCCGGATTCTATACGGCGTCACTGACACCGAAGGAGCGGTCGGGCAGATGATCATCGAGACTGCTGGCCTTCCCTCCAGCGTACCTGGAGGCAATTACGGGGCCTGGGAATCCTACGTGTCCATCCGTACACTGGAAATGCAGGCCCGTGGGGAGTGGAACCGCGGCAGAGCCACTCTGCTCCGCGAACTGGCAAACCGCCCGAAGCATGTGGAATTCTCGCATTTAATTGAAGCCCTGCAGGCCGGTGATTCCGTGGTTAACGAAATCTTCAGGCAAGCAGCGGTGTATTGCGGCATTGGCCTGGCCAATCTGATCAACATTCTCCATCCGGAGGAGGTCATTCTTGGCGGCCCTTTATTCTCATACGCAGATGTTTTCTATCAGGAGGCCACACGGACCGCCCTCGAAAAAACCTACTACCGCGAGCAGTATAAGGTCCGCTTCACCAAAGGCAGCCTGAGTGACAACGCAGTGGCTGCAGGGGCGGCTGCCCTGATCCTCAATCAGCTTACGTCTTGAACAGGTACATAAAGAAACAGCGACAGCCTGGACCGTATAACGAAGTCCCAGACTGCCGCTATTTTATTACACAATAGTTCTTCGTCAGTATTCGACTAGCCGCTATCATGAATCTTGCGTGTCCCGGCCGGCTTTAACATGTTTAAGCTGGGCAACAATAATGACGCTGATAATGACCAGAAGGAACCATGAACTGATCTTACTGAAGCTAACCAGATGCCAGGCCTCATGCTGGTTAGGATATTTCCATGCACTAAAGAATGTCGCTATATTTTCAGCTAACCAGATAAAAAAACCTACAATAAAAAAAGCTAGTGTCAGTGGCATTCGGTAAGTAATGTTCTGCACCCGGTAGATGATCCATGTTCTCCAGAAGACAACAACCACAAGCGCCGTCAGCCACCAGCGAAGATCCGGTAGAAAATGATGTGTAAAAAAGTTCAGATAAATAGCCCCTCCCAATAGCCCCGCAAAGCTAAGTCCCGGCCAGCCGGTCATATCCATCTTTAGTCTTCTCCATACCTGACACATGTAGCTTGCCACACTGGCATACATAAATCCGCTATAGAGCGGTACACCGAGTAACTTTGTGAATCCAGGTTCAGGATATGACCACGATCCCATTCTCACCTTATACATTTCCAGCAATAATCCAATAACATGAAATATACAGATCACTTTAATTTCATCGAGTGTCTCAAGTCCACTGCGGTACATAAGATACTGTACTGCAAGCAGTACTAGAAGAACGGCATCATAACGGTAAATGAAAGGTACCTCCGCTACGCTGGAAAGAGCCAAGGTTCCAAAGATCGCAACCGGAAATATACAGCTCATCGCCTGATGATAGCCAAAATGCAGTAGTTGTATGATTGGTTTCAACAATGGTAGCTCCTCTTTTAACACACAAACCGCATAACATCCTCACTAGAATCCTGATAATCCTCCAGTGTGCGTCCCGTTTATATTAATATATTCAGATTGACCCGGAATATCACCCGGCCTTATCATACGTTCAAAATACCGCTCTTTGCAACAATGCTCAGCCATTCACCAGCAATCAGGTCATGACCGGAGTGCGTTAACAGAATGTCAGGTTCTCATTTAAACAGGAATCCGTTTCAGCACGCAAGCCTAATTTCCCTGTTCCAGAAGTCCGAAACTTTTTGCAACATTTTTGCCGGAACTACGTTTATAGAGGTACAAAGCCCGTTTGAGAAAATCAGCGGAGGGTAATTAGGTATATAGACGTATACCGTGTCATATTCTTATCAAGGGGGAATTTTTACATGTTCAAAAGAAAATCGGTTGTTTTGTTTCCTGCTTTGGTCCTCCTGTTCCTTTCCCTCGTGACTACGGCTAGTACGGTAGGTACACACGCAGAAGCGCATAGCGGATCTAAAAGTCAGGAATTGACGGTTTATATACATGAGCTTAAGACCAAAGACGGACATACGACCATGACCGCCGACCAGATCGAATGGTACGAAGGTGCTGAAGCGGACCGTATCTTTGCTGAACGTGAGCCTGAATCCGCGGCAGAGCTGGGCGGCGCACTGGACGGTTATTATATTGTAAATGACAGTGACTCGCTTACTTCGTATCCCGTTGCTGATAATGCTGCGGTAACGATGCAGATTTACGATCATACCGGGAACCTAGAAGATTTGGATATCCGATGGAATGAAAGCATCACGCTTCATAAGTTCTTGGCCGAATTCGCCAAAAAGGACGTCTTTGACCTAAGTCAATCCCCATATCACATTACGATTCAGGATGGCAGGGTAACCTCAATCGTACAGCAATATACTCCATAACTTTTACGGCTATATACCACAAAGAGCATCGTCCATAGGGCGGTGCTCTTTGTGGTATGCAGTAACGCATGGATCAGCTTCACACCATTTCCTGCACATCGTATAAAATCCTGTTGACTTTGAGCCGCTCCCCCTTTACATTAATATTAACTTCAGTACATTTTTTTACCACGGTTAATATTTATCAAGGAGGTTATTTCATGCTTCATACACTGGCTAAAAGTCTGGAAACTGTAACGTTTAAGCTGTGGTTGCTGTTTCTGTTAGGGTCACAAGCTATTTATGCCATTATGCTAAGCTATTCTATTCCACACATAAGCCAAGAAGCTGATGGCCTTTTGATCTTTGATATGAACTCTTTAGGATATGATTATGAATATGCGCATAATTTTCTATCTCAGTTATCGGAAAAAGGCTATACCCTGTATCTGCATATTCAGTTACCCCTCGATATTTTGTTTCCTATCCTCAATTGCTTAACTGGATTATCTACTTTCATTTTGCTGATTCGTCTATATCATAAGGTGAAGCATACGTCAGCAGTACCAGTATATTCTCTTTGTTCAAAAGCCGCATTATCCCTCCCTGTGGTTGCCATGTTATGTGATTACCTGGAAAACCTCATGATCTTCATGATGCTTTCGTACAAAGCGGCAGTTCCAACAATTCTCGTATATGTTGCAAGTACCTTCACAATCATCAAAAGCTTCGCAACTTCAATATTTTATATGGTGCTTGTTGCTATCTTACTAGTAAACTGTGTAGCCTGGATTAGAAGCAGGATCAGGAAGGAGCAAAGAGATGGAGAGTTTCGGAATTAGAGAAAAAAAGGCTGCTCTTTTGAAGGTATCCATACTGGAAGAGATGCTTCGTCTGCTAACAACAAAAAGTATTAATGACTTAACCCTTGAAGAGTTGTGTTCTAACATCAATACGACTAAAGTAACCTTTTTTAAAAACTTCAGCTACAAGGAACAGGTGTTGGATTACTTTATTTGTAAGTGGCTTTATGATAGGAGTTTTGATATTCACTGCAAAAGGGATCACGGAGAAGCCGGATTATATAGAGTCTTTCAATCGATTTGTGATGATACGGTTCCCGGTAAAAAAATCATGATCTCACTCATTCAATATTATAGTAAGCTTACAGAAAGACCACCCGCTATCGAGCCTGCACCTTATGAGTATTACCTGTTTAATAAGGAAGCATTTGGCCAAAAGGTAAAGCCACTAAGCCTACAGCAGGTTTTTATCTACCATCTTTCGGAGATACCCGCGATTCATCCTTCTCAGTACAATGAGTTCGTAAGTCATTTATTCGCTTTAATGTATGGTGTGCCCATCCAAACACATATTATGGAACTGGATGATATGTACCCTTTCTATGAGGCCGGTATTAAGAGGATTATAGGAGGATAATGTGATTTTCTGGAATGTCTTATTGTATGTTGAATGTACAAAGAAACCGCTCCTCTGGAATGGTTGGGTAGTCCCCCCATTTACCAAAAAAGTGGTTTCTTTTTTTTCATTTTTTAAGAATGCAGATACACGTCCCCCTGTCTTAGAAGCAGGTGAATGAGCTAATCCGATTCAAATCGATACCATAGTATCCCCAGAAGAAACCGAACCATCTGAACCCTGCAATAGAATTACGCCCAACAAATACCGGATAGAACCAGAATTGCTCGCCGTTGTTCAGCCAAATGTATGTGTTGCGGAACAGGCAGCGTCTGATCCCGCCGGGGTCGACGGCATATGTGGCAGCCTGCATTTGCGGTACGAATTGCGGCGGCGGAGCCGTTGGAGCTTGAACGCCTCCCGGTGCACCTCCCGGAGTCCCTGAAGGTCCTCCAGGAAATCCGCCTGGAAACCCCGGTCCTCCCGGCACGCCAGGTCCACCCGGAAATCCCGGAAATCCTCCACCAGTTCCCGGCGTTGGAAAATATCCCATATATGATCGCTCCTTTCATTGAGTAGGCATTATCATCATATGCATTCGCGGAAAGGGCGCCTGGGCGGATACCATTAAAACATCTGAGAAAGAGAAATAATTTATGCGGCATTAACCGGAGGTGTATCCGTCCCCTTACGCCGGAAGAACGGTTTGCCCTTCGACCAATGGATGAACGGCTGCTCTATGACGTAATATGATATCGTAGCCGCCGCATATGAGATAGCGACGACAGATACACTGATGCCTAACCATCGCCACACGTCCTCAATCCCGGAATAGCGATAGTCCTTGATGCCGTACTTTTCGATTAACGTAATGAATAAATAATGCCAAATATACAGGCCGAACGAAATTTTTGCAGTAAACCGGAAAAAGCGGTTATCAAGCAAGCGTCCTAAGATCACACTGAACGGTGCCGACAGCAGCACGACCCCGAACAAAATGGCATAAGCCGGGAAGTAGTATGGCTGGTGCTGAAGGCTGAAGTCAAATTCGCCCTGGTGGCGCATACGCCAGATCAGCAAACCGGCAAGCCCCAATGCCACTGCTCCAACTGCGTCGAACAGCCCGAGCCTGCGGATCCGCTCCATTGCAGTGCCATGCTGCATGAATGCGGTTGTTACACCTGCAGCCAGGATGCCGATGGTGAAGTGGCCGAAGAATCCGATCGGATTGTAATTCGGCATCCAGAATTTCGCACCGCCAATTAGACCATAATCCCAGCCCCGGCCCTGTTCGCTTGGCGTAAACCATTGATGGACAAAGGAATTGGCGACAAGCACCAATCCAAATGCGACACACCAGAACAAGATCGCCTTTCCGAACGAACGCCGCTTGCCGAGCATAAACAATACAGCCATAAACAAAGGCATAAGCGCATAGCAAAATACCTCGAAGCTGATCGACCAGAAAGGCCCATTCAAGTCGGAGGGGAAAAACGTTGTATAATGGAAGCCTGACGTAAACGTAAAACCCGTTATGATTCGCCGCCACAAGAACTCCGCAGGAATATCCAGCCTCCATACAAGCAACAGGCAAACCAGGAATGAAACATAGAAGCCAGGCATAATTCTTGCAGCACGGCGCACTGCATAAGTGCGGATACTCGGATACGGCTCATTCTCTACGTAAGCGCTCCAAAAGGGAAACGAGAGCAAGAAACCGCTTAACAAGAAAAACAAGCTAACCCCGCTGTTCCCCAGTAAGAAAACCGACTGTACCTCTTGAAGCCAAGGCTTTTGTGCGGGCATCATTAGCCGTTGTGACAAATGATGCAGAATGACGGACAGGCAAGCGATCGCACGAATGCCATCCGCTCCTGTTAATCGGGTACTGCCTAACCGAATCTTGGACATCAGTTCAATTTCCCCTTTGTACAAATAATTCCCTGAGCGGGTGATCGCCCGCGTAGACAACGGCAATCACATCTGTGCACACACTACTCCCATTCCCAATAACGCCGCACATCGATTTCAGGTACTCCTATCTTTCAATACATCATAGGAAAATCCTTCAACGTTTGTATTATTCAGCAATAAAAATTAGGCGGACGTTGAAATAATCTGTTATGACTTTCGCACGGGTCTGATATATTTAAAATACCGTTCCGGATTAAAATAAAAGTAAATGATTCTGCCAGGGGATGGATCAAAGCAGTAACCGGTGCGTGCAAAATCAAACGTTGCCATTGTCTTTTCCATCCGTTCCTCCACACTACGATTTTCCTGTTCATAATCAAAAGCCCCATGTTCAAAAACAATATACTCAGCTTCGGGAACATCAATCATAAGCATTTGTGTGGGTACTTCGCCTTTATAATCAAAAGGAAGACGTACACCATAACACTCTGTACGTGGAATACCCCAGTCGCAGAGTCTGCCGTCCGGGTCATTGATGTATGCCATAATCTGACCGTTGCCACTATTAGATTCGCTCCCGCCATCGTCATCCAATTTGCCCTTGATACTATCGAGTAAGCCGCAAATGGTCTCGCAGTCCTGCCCCGGAATGAGACTTTGCTTTTGCCAAAAATCCCAGTATCCGTTACTCTCATAGTTTTTAATGTGCAAAAATTTGTGTGCCGGAATGGTAATAAAATAAACTTTGACATCCTCTGTAGATTTCATCATCCCAATCTCTCCCAATCCTAAAAAGTAGCGGTCGAAAGGATTAATTTTTGTGCGAAGAACGACAGGCTTAGGTTTATTCCGGTATTCGCTTGGAGCTACACCATATACTCCTTTGAAAGCTCTGGTAAACGCCTCATGTGATGAAAAACCATAATCAAAAGCAATATCCAAAAGGCTTTTTTCGCTATCCCGAACCTCTTTTAGGGCAAAGGCTAATTTTCTATGCCGCAGATAATCCCTAAATTGCATACCCGATATTTCCTTGAATTTTCTCGTAGTATGAAATTCGGAATAACCTAACTTGCGAGAAAGAAATCGCAGCGTTATTGCTTCACTGTTACGATTCTTAATACACTCGTCAATCTCATCAACGATGATTTGGATTTGCTTATGCCACTCGTACATTCGTCTATTCACCCCGTTTCAACCACTCTAAGGTCATTATGGAGCAAGAAAGATTGTATCGCTTGATTCTACTTGCGGAAAAGAGATAAGGAAACTGCTAATGTGGTTTAAATCGAATAAAATGAATCTAAGCTTTAAATTCGCGAAAAAGAAGAGCTGGTCTAAGACCCTCTCTTCTTTTATATCTACAAAAATAACGCAAAGAAAGGGCCCTTAGAAAAATGAAACGAAACAGATTATACTCATATTTATTTGCATTGGTACTGACAACAATAATATTATCTGCTTGCGGTCAAAAAGTTTCTGAGCATATAACTGGCGACGAAAAGACAGCAGCTGAGTATATTATATCTAAAGGATATAATATACTCTCGTATGAAGGGGAAATTAGCAAATACACGCTTGATAAACAGAAACTCTCCCAGTATGCCTATAAAGAGATTTGGGATGTTCAAGAAGTAAAGCCTGACAGTTATATCGGTGAAGAAATTGTCACCTATGGATTTATAGTTAACCAGCATCCGCTAGATAAAAAATACGCTTCACTTTATAAACAATATAACTATGAGACGGTGTTAAACGTCATGCTTTCTGATGGCAAAATAATTGGAGGCACCTCCTCTCCCGAACAGAAGGACAAAGAGTTTTTGTCAACAGGTGGCTACTATTCCCTTGAGGCCAAAGAACTCGATTCCCCTGAATAATCTCTGCCTGTCACACCAATTCTACGTAGCCTTTGTATCATAAAGAAAGGAATAATGTAATGCTTAGCGTCGATCGATGACCACCATTGGTCGAAGGCTTCGAAATCATTCATTGATGATATGTTTCCCGAATTAACGACTTTCAAAGGCGGGAATTCGATTACACGGACCCTCACCATTTTCACATAACCTCCATGGAATTGATGTGCTTTACCTTTAAGTGCTTCCTGTCCTTATATAGCAGCAAAAAGTGCCCCGCCACCCTAATTAGGGTTGCCAGGACACTTTTCACTTGAATAATGGCTATTCATTTGCCAATTCTATAATTGCTTCCTCACTTCCCGCCATCCTTGACCGGCACTCCGAAATCCGGTGTGCCGTCTTCATTCCACTTCAGCACCTGGGCACGGGTATGGCGGTTAGGATCATATAGCGGATCTCCGGTGATCTCCTTGTAATTGCGCGCATGGTAGATCAGAACATCTTCCCCGTTCTCGTTCACCGTGAAGCTGTTGTGTCCCGGACCATATTGTCCGTTCTCTTCACTGGTTTGGAATACGGGCTCAGGGTACTTGCTCCAGGAGGCCGCATCCAGCAGATCGCTGTCTTCGTCGGCCATCAGCAGCCCTAGGCAGTAATTATGGTCCGTAGCACTGGCCGAGTAACTTATGAAGATTTTGCCGCCCCGTTTCAGGACCGCCGCACCTTCATTGACACTGAATCCAATAACTTCCCATGGATACTCCGGTTTGGATATCATGGTCTGCGGACCTTTCAGTGTCCAAGGATTCTCCATCTCTGAAATGTACAGGTTGGAATTCCCCGGAATGTCCGGGTCCTTCTGTGCCCATACATAGTAGAGCACTCCCTTGTGCTGGAAGCTGGTCGCATCCAAGGCGAAAGACTCCCAGGCAGTTATCACCTGGCCCTTCTCCACCCAATGTCCCTCGAGCGGATTCGCCGATTCGTTCTCCAGTGCATACATGCGGTGATCAAACAGCCCTTCCTTGGTCTCCGTCGTCCGGGCAGCCGCGAAGTAAATGTACCATTTGCCTTGGATATAATGGATTTCGGGGGCCCAGATGTTGGCACTGAGCGGTCCGGTCTCATATTTGCGCCAGGCCACTGCAGGCACGGCATCTCGAAGACCTTCAATGGTATCGGCTCTCCTTACTTCAATCCGGTCGTATTCCGGCACTGAAGCCGTGAAGTAATAATAACCATCTGTATGCTTATATAACCAGGGATCCGCACGCTGCTCCACAAGCGGATTGCTGTACTCTTTATTCCTGCTCATTATAGTCTCTCCTTTATAAGTTTTTTACACCAGGGTAAGGACAACCACCGATGCCGGAGGTAGCTGGCAGTCCAGTACTCCATCCTTCAGTGTTGCCCCTGTAAAAAGAGCCGTCGCAACCGTTTCCGGTGCCTCAAAGGTATTGTGGGCATTCAGGTCCGAATGGGTCAGAATTTGACCCGATACGGTTCCCGCCGAAGTACCGATCATCTCAATGCTTAGGCTCGCGCTGTCCGCATGGCTGATGTTGCATAGGGAAATGTAAATCTTGCCGGCCGCATCCCGGGAAGCGGATATGCTCACCTGAGGGAGAGACTCACCGCCCATGCTATACACCGGACTCTCAAAAGTCACCTCAAGAAGCTCGTTATCCTGATGCACCTTGTACATCTCAAAGACATGATACGTAGGTGTAAGCAGCATTTTGTCACCTTCGGTTAAGATCAGCGCCTGCAATACGTTGACCATTTGCGCAATATTCGCCATATGCACCCGTTTGCTGTGGTTCTGGAAAATATTCAGGTGAATCCCGGCCACTAGTCCGTCACGCAGTGTATTCTGCTGATATAAGAACCCGGGATTGGTTCCCGGCTCACTGAGGAACCAAGTTCCCCATTCATCTATAATCAATCCTACCCGCTGCTCCGGATCATATTTGTCCATGATCGCTGAATGCCGGGTAATCAGTTCATCCATATGGAGGGATTTCTTCATCGTCTCGAACCATTCGCCATGGTCGAAGCCGAGTGCATAACGCTTCTCTTCCCAGCTGCCCGGAATGGTATAGGAATGCAGGCTAAGACCATCCATGTACCGTCCGGCTTCGCGCATCAGCACTTCCGTCCAGTTATAGTCGTCCACGTTGGCGCCTCCGGCAATTTTGTAGAGCTTATTATCACCGTAATTACGCGCATACGTCTGGTAGCGGCGGTACAGATCGGCATAATATTCCGGACGCATATTGCCTCCACAGCCCCAATTCTCATTTCCGACGCCAAAATATTTCAGAGTCCACGGTTGTTCCCGTCCATTCTCAGCCCGTAGCCCTGCCATAGGCGATTCGCCGTCAAAGGTCATATACTCGACCCATTCGGACATCTCCTGAACAGTGCCGCTGCCGACATTGCCGCAAATATACGGTTCACATTCCAGCAGCTCACAGAGGCGGAAGAATTCATGTGTGCCAAAATGGTTATTCTCGACTACCCCGCCCCAGTGGGTGTTGATCATCCGCTTGCGGGTTTCCGGAAGGCCGATACCGTCCTTCCAGTGATATTCATCGGCGAAGCAGCCGCCCGGCCAGCGGAGCACCGGAATATCCAGTTTGCGCAGCGCAGCTATTACATCATTGCGGATACCGTCCGTATTGGGAATCGGCGAATCTGCCCCAACCCAAATCCCTTCATAGATACATCTGCCGAGATGTTCGGCGAAGTGCCCGTACAAATGTCGGCTAATTGTTGCTTTACTTACATCTGCAATGATTCTCACAGTATTTATTGTTGTCATCTCCATTCTTTTCCGCTCGAGATATAAGTTAATTTCCGGAGCTTCTCTTTCCCCAACTGGAAATTCCATCATCATTCATCCCAGTGAATACCAGGGTTTGTCTATCTTCTTCCCAATCCCAGGAAGGAAGAAGCTGTACCTTCTCGCATCGTCCTTTACCTTCCGGGAGGTCATTCCAGTTAAGCGTTAATGTTCTTTTTCCATCAAAAATCCACTTTCCCGTACCCTGCGCTCCGGTCAGGCCGCCGTTCTCATGCAATTCAAGTAGCTTTGACTCTACCTGTCCATCCACAGCCGGATCAAGAAAGAGCCGCTCCCAGCATCCTGGAATCAGGTCTGCAGGAATGTTTTGTTCTGTTTCTCCCGCGTAGCGCTCCGGAGATACTACCGGCCAGCCATCTTCGGTCCACAGGATTTTGCGGATATGCAGATAAGGCCACAGCTTATCCTGTCCTCCCCGTGCGTGGTGCACCATGTAATAGGTCCCGCCATCGTTCAATACGGAATTATGACCCGGCGCAATCCAGCCTGGATCTTGACCGAAACGGTAGCCTCCCAGAATCTTCACTCCCACCTCATACTGCGGCAAATGCCGGCTGTCCTTCATATCCCGGCCATGCATATCGACATAAGGGCCAGTGATGGAATCCGACCGTGCAACGCGGACATTGTAATCTTCGAATAGTGAGTCATAGGAAACGAACAGATAATATTTCTTGAACTGTTCATTGTAGACAATGTATGGACCTTCAACCGCTCCGTCTTCCGTCGCTTGATCACGGACGGCCAGCAGCTCTCCGAATCCCTCCTGCTTGGGCTTGCCGGACCCGCTATCCAGCTCGATAATGTGAATGCCGCCAAAAAAGGAACCATACACCATCCACATCCGACCATCTGCATCCGTTACCACATTGGCGTCAATTGCATTCAGTGCATCTTCTGCCCGGGTGGCAATCACAACGCCTTTATCCGTCCAGGGACCTTCTATCGAAGCAGCGGTCTGTAATCCTATCATGGACTGACGGCTGCCAAATGTAGAGGCGGAATAGTACATCCGGTATTCCCCATGCACCTCCACCACATCAGGAGCCCATAGATTAATGGAATTCGCCCATTCCTTGGCAACCTGCGGAATACCGGGCAGTGCATAATGCACCCACTCCCAGTGGATCAGATCCGCAGATTTACGTACCATCACACCTGGCACTACTTCCCCGCCGACCCTTACATCGGTTGAAAAAACATAGTATCCTTGCTCCGTCTTCACGATTCCGGGGTCATGCGCATTATGTACGCCCCACTCCGACTCCTGATCGAGAATGGAGCTATCATACAGCTTGAATTCACCCGGTGATTCAGGAAATACTAGTCCGCTGCCACTAAGGTTAGACAAAATGGAATCATCCCTTCACTCCGGATATAGCCACGGATTCGATAATTTGCTTCTGGAACACCAGGAAGATAATCAGCATCGGCAACAGGGCAATAATAGAGGCTGCCATGATCAGCGGATAATCCGTCTGAATGGCATAGGTGGCATTAAAGTTGGCAATGACCAGTTGGAGGGTCTGCTTCTCCGGTGAATTCAGATAAATAATAGGTGACAGGTAATCATTCCAGATTCCCATAAACCATAGGATCAGCTGTGCCGCAACCGCAGGCTTGATGAGCGGAAAGGTAATCGAGCTGAACAGACGGAAATAGGAACTGCCATCAATTTTGGCGGCTTCAATAATAGCGTTAGGCACACTGCTCAAATATTGCCGCAGGAAGAAGATCATCACGATATTCCCGAACAGCCCGGGCACGATCAGCGGCAGTAGCGTATCTACCCATCCCAGCTTGGAGAACATGAAGAACTGCGGAATCATGACTGCCGGGTATGGAATCATTAATGAAGAGAGCATGAGCAGAAAAATCTTATTCTTAGCAGGGAATTTCAATTTAGCAAAAGAAAATGCCGCAAGACTTGAGGTGAACGTTCCCACCACAGTTACACTTACTGCGATGATCACACTATTCTTGATACCGCTCAACAGTGGGCCTGCTTCCCAAATCTCATGGTACTTACTAAAAATAAATGGATTGGGAATCCAGACCGGAGGCAATGCGAATACATCCTGTTTATCTTTAAGTGAAGTGGATAGCATCCAGAGCAGCGGTCCAATCATGAATACAGCGCCGATTAATAACAAAGTGAATATGATTGAATTGGTAATTCTTCTTCTTCTTGTCATATTTATTCGTTCCTCCCTCTCATATCAATCGACATCGAACGATTGTTTCTCGTTCATTCGGAATTGGATAAGAGTCACGACAAATATAAAGAAGCCGAGTACGACTGCCATTGCGGAAGCATAGCCCATCTGGAAGTTCCCGAAGGCCTTCTGCCAAATGTAGAACACAACGGATGCTGAAGCATACTCCGGCCCGCCAGTTGGAGTCATAATGTTCATCTCGGTAAAAATTTGCGATCCTCCGATAATATTAGTTACGATGATAAAGAAGGTAACGGGACGCACCATAGGCCAGGTAATGTGCCAGAATGCCTTGAAGCCGTTCGCGCCATCCAGCTCAGCCGCTTCATAGTAGGATCTTGAAACACTCTGTAATGCCGCTAAATACAACAGCATCGTATAGCCGACGCCCTTCCACACTGCCATAATGATCAGTGCGGGTTTGACAGTAAATTTATTGGCCATCCAGTTGGGACCGCTGATTCCGAAGAGATCAAGAAACTGGTTAACCAGTCCATAGTCCCCGTTATAGGCCCAGTTCCACATAATAGATACCGCTGCTAGGGAAGAAATAACCGGAACATAGTAAATCACACGGAAAGCCGTAGTGCCCGGTACTCCACGGTTCAAACCGAGCGCCAATAAAAGTGCAAGAACAATACCGATCGGTATGCCAAGCATCATGAACAGTGTATTGAACAAAGCTTTGTGGAAGAGCTCATCCGTTAACAGATCCTTGAAATTGCTCAGTCCAATAAGATTCATCTGGCCGAGTCCGTCCCAATCTGTAAATGAGCCATATATCGAATAGATCATAGGGTACAGCGTAAAGATCAACAGTCCCAAAAGCGGAGGAAGAATAAATAAGAATCCGTAGATCTTTTCCTTCCGGTAGAGGTTCGACTTGGTTATCAATACAATCACCTCAATTTCAATTTCTCATAGTAGATAAAAGTGATGCTGGCCGCTGTCTATAGTGGCCAACATCACTTTTTAATCCAATTAATGTAAGCTGTAGCTTATTTCTTCGATTTTTCTTCTTGCTGAATCGCTTTGTCTAACAGCTTTTGCATCTTAGGCTGTTCGGATTTCACATAATCAGCAGCCGTAACTTTACCATCGATAACAGGTTGAATATCCGTGAAGAAGAGGTTATACCACTCTGCATTGTAAGTATAGTGGCCTGGTAGCACTCTGCCGTATTCGTTGACCACTTGCAGGAACTCTTCTTTATTAGCTGGTTTAGTTGTAGTATCAGCTGCCCACTCTTTAGCCATATCTATCAGGTTAGGAATCTGTACTTTTGCTTTTACAAGAGCTTCCATACCTTCTTTTGAAGCAGTCAGGTAGTTGATCAGCTCTGTAGCTTCTTCAGGATGTTTGGTCTTGGCAGATGCGCCGATACCCAGTGATCCGGTCCATGTTGCCGGTTTGCCTGTGGAACCGGCAGGGTAAGGAATCAGGTCATAGTCAAAAGGAAGTTTCTCATAAGTACTCATGTCCCAAGGACCAACCGGGAAGAACGCCATTTCGCCTTTCATCCAACGCTGGTAAGTATCAAGGGTCTGAGCTTGTTCAGTAGAAGGCGTGATGCCGTATTTGTTCTGCATGTCCGCAAAAAACTGCAGAGCTTCCGCAAATTTAGGATCATCAATAGTTACTTTGGTCTTCGTGGAATCAATCCAGTCCGCCCCATTGCTCCATACGAACGCCTGCAGGGCCCATTGAACGTTGAAGCCCGCGCCGAACTGATCCAGCTTATCGTCACCATCCTTGTCAATCGTCAATTGCTGTGCCACTTTGATGAACTCATCCCATGTGTAAGGTTTATCTTTATCAGGAAGCGGAATGCCTGCGGCTTCAAACATAGTTTTGTTGTAACCGAGTGCAAAAGGCCCCACGTCTTTAGGCATACCATAGATGTTGCCCTGGCCGGCCATCGTGCCGTCATAACGGTACAGGTCTACGCCGTACTTCCAAATGTTGTTCAAATCAATGTTCGGGTTATTTTCTACATAGCTGGTAAGATCCAGTAGTACACCGCTGTTGACATACGCTTTCAAATCCCCGGATTCGAAGTAAAAGACATCCGGTACGCTATTGCCTGTAATAGAAGCTTTTAATTTAGTTGCATATTGATCAGCTGCAGTTACAACGATCTTCACCTTTACGTTCGGGTGATCTGCTTCAAATTGTTTCACTACACCTTCATAAGCTTTTTGTTCATCTGTCCCGCCTCTAAACATAAAGGTCAGTTGCTTGGTTTCATTGGATTTGCTGCTCTCGCTGGCGGTATTTCCTTTCTTATTGTTGCTGCCAGATGATGCGTTGTTGTTTCCACCACAACCTGCGAGAATAACGGAAACACACAATACTAACGACAGCAGTGTAAACCAGCCCTTTTTCTTTAACACGGTAACCCCTCCTAGAGTTTTCTGAACAATGTAGATGCTATATAGAAAGAACTAATGCAACCGCTCTCAAAATCTATGCGGGTTAGTTCCGGCTATCCATTTCACATATTCATTAAATAATTAAAAAACATTTGAATGTATTCGCTTACAGATATAAAATAACATACAAGAGGTTGCTTGTAAACATAATAATATAAATCTATTCATATATATTCGAAACAAAAGGTGAATAAGGCCTATTTTCAGAAAAAAATAGCCTTTTTTATTTTTTTTCACCATTATTTTTTATTAAAATATAAAACAAAGGGGCGAAATCATCAAAAAACAGCTAAATTTTTAAATTTATAGACAAATAACTGGAGAATACTTCCCTTTTCGGCTTAATTAGTTTATAATTTTATAAAATAGTTTTGTTAATGACGTCTGCGGAAGAAGGTACAGCAATTATGATTTATATTAAAGATCTAATGAGCGGCATCGATATCTTTAAAGCTCTCAGCTCCGAGATCCGGATTCAGATTCTAGAGCTGCTTGCTACCAATCAAGCCCTAAACCTCAACGAAATCGCCAAGAAGCTAAATCTCAGCAATGGCGCTATCACGATGCACATCAAGAAGCTTGAGGACAGCGGGCTGATCGAGATCAATACTTCGGTCGGCAAGCATGGTATCCAAAAGGTGTGTTATCTGAATAAAGACAAACTCATGGTAGATTTACGGAGCAAGGAAACCGACAATTTATACGAAGTCGAAATCCAGGTTGGGCATTACAGCAATTATCAGGCAGTTCCCACCTGTGGTCTGGCCACGAAAGACAGCATTATCGGAGACTTTGACGAACCGCGTTATTTTGCCGACCCCCAGCGGATTGATTCCGAGATCATCTGGATGGCCGAAGGATTTCTTGAATACCGGATTCCGAATTATCTTAAGGCGAACCAGACCTTCCGCGAAATTCAGTTCTCCATGGAGATTGGTTCAGAAGCACCGGGATTCAACGATAACTATCCTTCGGATTTGTATTTTTACGTGAATGGTATCGAAATCGGCTATTGGACCAGTCCTGGCGACTTCGGCGATGCACGCGGCACTTTCAATCCCGACTGGTGGCCTCCTCACCTTAACCAGTATGGCATGCTCAAGCTTATCCGCATCAACAACGAAGGAAGCTTTATCGACGGCTGCCGGATTTCGGATATTACACTGGATGATATCAAGCTGGATTTCAAAAGCGAGCTGACCTTCCGTATTGCAGTTACAGATAAATCGGTCAACAAGCGCGGATTAACGATTTACGGCAAGCATTTCGGTAACTACAGCCAGGATCTGATGGCTCGTGTGCTCTACAATGTACATGAAGTGGAAGACGCTACCCCCAGACCCGCTCCAACCCTTGCAGAGTAATCTGTGAGCTTCCGGGAGAAGAAGATAGCCACTCTATCCACAGTATAAATATCCACCCCTTAGCCCACACTAACTAGGTCTTTCAATCCAGGTAAAAGGGAGTGTTTCGAATGCGTGAAGGTATGATTCCCACCGTTCTTGGAACTGTAGTAACTGCTTCTAGCGCAGCTTTTCTTGGCAGCAGGTATAAGATGGCCGCTACAGGCATTCTTGGATTTGGCCTAGCCCACATCGTACTGGGAGCCATTGATCTGTTCGAGCACCGCTGAAAAAGGTTGAAAGATGCCGGCCCTGTATTCGTACAGAGCCGGTTTTTTTACGAGAAATCCTCATGTGTTCCCATCCAATTGCAAACACCAAAAAGGCCCTTCCCTGAGACAGGTAAGGACCTTATATACTAAGTATTTATTTCACAGCTACATAAAACAGCCGTCCGGCACTATCATCGGCCTCCACCCATTCAAAATCAGCGTAGACCTTTACCTCACTGAAGCCCGCCTTGCGCAACTCCTCCGTCATCCACTCGGGATCATACGCCCGCTGGATGTGAGTCTCTTCAAAACGGCGGTATAAGCCGCTTCCTCCATCTTCACGGGCGAAGATGGACAGATGGTGCTCAATTTCACGGCGGGGTACATCCATTTCGCAAGTCCAGATATAGGATACCGTAGGCTCGTCCAGCACAAACGGTTGCTCCTCCTCATAACGGATAAGGGTATTAGGATGATGCACATCAAACAGGAAGCTTCCTCCCGGCTTAAGACCGGCATAGGTCTGTTCAAATACGGAACGGACGTCCTGCTCCTCCAGCACATAGTTCAGGCAATCACAAAAGGAAATCACCGAATCAACAAGCTCCGGCAGCTCCCACTCTTTCATATCCTGCCGTACCCAGCGGACACTGCCCTCACGCAGAAAGCGTCGTCCCTGAGGATGACGCTCCATCTTCATCTGGGCCACAGACAGCATATCTGAGGACAGATCAATTCCTGTCATGTGGTAGCCGGCAGCGGCAAGCGGAATGGTAATGCTTCCGGTTCCGCATCCCAGCTCCGCAACCGTCAATGGCTTGCCGTACTTGCTCCAGGCTGTCTCTGCAAAGGTCAGCCAATCCGGGTAGGGCATATCCGCCATCAGCTCATCGTACACATAAGCAAATTTACCATAGGAAGACACTGGCTACACCGACTTTCTGTAAATGACACTGCAGGCAAGCTGACCTTCAGCTTCCGGCATATTATTCTTCAGGCTCTTGTTCATTCTTGGTCTGACTCTGATCCGTTCCATCTTCCTCGTTACGGACCAGATAGGTCCAGTTCTCCTTCTGAGTCACGAGCCCTTCCTTCATCAGCTTGCCAAGCGCACGCTTGAATGCCGATTTGCTGATGCCAAACCGCTGCTTGATGATGTCGGGAGGCGTGGCATCGGAATAAGGCATCGCCCCGCCAGGGCGCTCATTCAGGAAGTCCAGCAGTGCTGCGGAATCGACATCCCGGCCCACTTCCTTACGCTGGGACATCGACAGATTGACGCGGCCATCTTCACGGATATGGGAGACCCGGGCTTCGATTTCCTCGCCTAGCCGCAGCAACCGGCTGCGCTCAGACGAATGCACCATGCCTATGATCCCGAAGCCCAGCACGCCACCGTCTACAAGCACAAACGTGCCCATCTGGAGCGGCTTGTATACTCTTGCCTTTACAGTCTGGCCCATCCAGGACTCTGGTGCAGGCAATGCCAGCGGTGCAAGCTCCTGCTCGCCTGCAAGCTTGGCGCGAAGCCGACCCTGCTTATCATGCTCCATCAGCACAAAAACCTTATCGCCCACCTGCGGGCGCAGTTCAATCAGCTCTGGCAGCTCGCGGATCGGCAGCAGAAGCTGCCGGCCCAGTCCCATCTCCAGGAAACAGCCCAGACGGGGGTGAATGTCCGCCACTTCGAGCAGCGCCATTTCACCCAAGGTCAAATATGGCTTCTTCATCGTAGCCGCCAGGCGGTCCTCTGTATCGAAGAAGATAAACACTTCAACCTTATCGCCATTCTTCGGCTTACTGCCGACAAGCTCTGTATAATGCAGCATCACATCCTGATCACCAGCACCCAGAAAGTAGCCGTAAGGGGATACCTCACGCAGAACCTCCAGAGTAACCGTCGTTCCGGCAATCAGACTCATACGGTCTCCACAACCTTGGCGTCGGACCATAGGCGCTCAATGTTGTAATATTCCCGCTCGTCGCGGTGGAATACATGCACGATTACATCGCCCAGATCCATCAGCACCCAGCGGGCTGAATCCATGCCTTCAATGCCGCGGATAACCCCCCCGGCTTCATGAACAACCTTGCGCACCTCAGTGGCAATGGATTGAACCTGTGTATCGGAATTCCCGTGGCAGATGACGAAATAGTCACTGATGGGCGACACACTGCGCAGGTCAAGCGCGACCACGTTCATTGCTTTTTTATCCTCGACGGCTTTTAGGGCCAATTGCAAAAGCTTGCCAGATTCTACACTCATATTTTATCCTCCATTATTCTTACTAAGTCATTGCGGGACAGCACGGTCAGCGGGAACACGATACGTCGTTTCTGGAGCAGCAAGCTGATAGTGGAGTCAAATCCTGCGATCAGCCCTTCTTCCAGGCTTACCTTGGACAACTTACGGATATCTTCCACTCCCGGAAAATCCCTACCCGGCTCAATGTAATCAGCCAGACAGACGATCTTCTCCAGCAGGCCCATTCCCTCACGTCCTGAAGTGTGGTAACGGATCGCATCCAGCACCTCAGGATCGGTAATTCCATAATCATGCTCGGCAACAAATGCGCCAACCTCGGCATGCCACAGTTGCTTATCGTAGCTTAGCAGCTCGATGGACAGCCCATTCTGTTCAATGATCTCCTTCATTCGTTCCACCGGCCAATATTTGGCCACATCATGGAGGATCGCCGCTGTCTCCGCCCGGACCGGATCCCCGCCGTAACGTTCTGCCAGCTTCACCGATGTCTCCATCACGCCCAGGGTATGCTTCCAGCGTTTGTCGGGCATCTGGGCGGAGACAGCTTCAATCAGCGCTTCGCGGCTGAATGCCATACAACCCACTCCTTTGAACATAATCGTATACAGCATCAGGCACCATATATCTTATGGACTTGCCTTCAGCGGCTCTGGCTCTCAGCATCGTTGAAGAGATATCTACAAGCGGCATGTCTGCAAGGAGCACCTTCTCGGCAATGAAACCGGGCAGCGCCGTAAGATCGAGTGGGGTTCCCGGCCGTCCTACTCCGATAAAGGTCAGACGCCGAACCAGCTCTTCAATCCCGTGCCATTTCGGCAAGTACTGGACCATATCGGCTCCGACAATGAAAAAAAATTCATGCTGCGGGAATTTCTCCTGCAGAATGGTGATGGTCTCGAACGTATAGGAGACACCGCCTCTGGCGATTTCCAGGTCCAGTATCCCGAACGCGGCATGGCTCCTTACAGCGTCCTCAACCATGGCCAGCCGTTCCTCACCCGATGCCCCTGCCTCATGCTTATGCGGCGGGATATGCGAGGGCATGAACCATACCTCTTCCAGCGCGTAGGATTCCCTCGCGGTCTCCGCTGCCATCATATGGCCGATATGAAGAGGATCAAAGGTCCCTCCCATTATTCCAACTCTCAAGAGGTTTACCTCCTCTTATAATCAGGGTATACTGCACTTCCCCGCAAGCTGCGGGAGCCGTATTAACGGGGCAGTTCGATGGTTTTGTTGTCGCGTGATTCCTTGTACAAAATGATGGTCTTGCCGATAACCTGCACCAGCTCGGAACCCGACTGTTCTGCAAGGGCAGCGCCGATTTCCTTCGGATCATCCGCATTGTTATTCAGCACGCTGATCTTCATCAGTTCACGCTTCTCAATAGCCTCTTCGATATGGCGGATCAGATGATCGTTGACACCGCCCTTACCGACTTGAAATACCGCATCCAGATGATGCGCAAGCGAACGGAGATAGCGTTTTTGTTTTCCAGTTAACATAAATGAACAAGCTCCTTAATTAACAAATATTATTACCCTAAATATAGCGAACTAATTAGTATAAGTATCCCCAAGACACTCCATAATCGTCTGCCGCATGATATCTATCGGCGCATGTTGTCCAGTCCAATACTCCAGCGCATATGCTCCCTGATAGACGAACATGCCAAGACCGCCATGAATGATACAGCCCCGTTTCTGTCCTTCCGTTAGCAGCTTGGTATGCAGCGGATTATAGATCAGATCACTAACGATCATCCCTTCATGGAGCAGAGCAGGATCAATGGGTGTGGCATCCATGTGGGGATACATGCCGACAGAGGTGGTATTGATCACAATATCCATCCCGGCAATATGAACCGGGGTTTCATGCATTGCAATACCGGAGACCGTACCTTTCGCCTGAAAGGCCGCAGCAAGCTGCTTCGCCTTATCCTCGGTCCGGTTGGCAATTATCACTTCCTGCGGATGCTCCTTCAGCAGCGCGGCAACAATACCTCTTGCCGCTCCTCCGGCACCTATGACCAGAATGCGTGTGTCTGACAATTCGGGTGCAGCCTCCGCCTTCAGCGAGCGTACATATCCGATGCCGTCCGTATTATATCCGGTGAGCACACCATCATCGTTGACCACCGTATTGACTGCGCCAACAGCAAGCGCGCTGTCATCCAGCCTGTCCATATATTCCATTACCGCAACCTTATGCGGAATCGTCACGTTCACACCGCGGAATCCCAGGGTACGAACAGCTTGAATGGCTTCACCCAGCTGACCGGGGACAATATGCAGCGGCACATAAGCCCCGGATATCCCGAGCGCCTTCAGGGCCGCTCCATGCATAACCGGGGATTTGGAGTGGGCAATGGGATCACCCATTACCCCAAGCAATATCTCCTTGTTCCTGTAATCGCTGTTTGCGCTTGCCACAGCTTATTCACCCTCCTCTAAGTCAGATCAGCGATGGGCGGGTCAGAACCTTGATTCCCCGCGGAACATGAATCGCTACAACTGCACCGCTTGTGCCGTTCACCTTAATCCAGCCCAGCCCGGAAATGAAAAGATCCGTCTGGCTGTTCCGGCCGATGCGGAACTCGTGCCGCTGCCATTGCGGCAGCTTGTCCATGTCAGCGGTTCCCGGCGGAGACAGCAGCTCGCCGCGGTGCTCCTGATAGAGGGAATCGGCACGTTCCAGCTTCGTGCGGTGAATCTTCAGCGTTCCGCTGATGTAGCAGGTGAAGGATTGCCGCTCACCTTTTACGAAGTCAAAGCGGCCCAGGCCACCGAAGAACAGCGACTGCCCCTCATTCAGCTGATAAGCCGCCGGTTTCAGCGGATTCTCGGGCATTACTGCCCCCAGGTCTTTGCGTTCCACCAGCTCACTATACCGCCAAGGATATACAATCCCCGGGGTGTCAATGATGTAGTGTCCGTCATCCAGAGGAATCTTCACCATATCAAGTGTGGTTCCCGGATAACGGGAGGTGGTCAGCTCCTGCTCCAGATCGCTGTAATCAGAGATCAACCGGTTAATCAGCGTAGACTTGCCGACATTGGTAGCACCGACAACATATACATCCCGCTGGCCTCTCAGTTCAGTGACTGCCTCCAGCAGCCGGTCAAACCCCTGATTACGCTTGGCGCTGCATAGAACAATCTCTGCAGTCCGCAAGCCCTGATCCTTACAGCGCTGCTGCATCCAGTTGCGAAGCTTGTTCCAGTTGGTCACCTTGGGGAGCAAGTCGCTTTTGTTCACTGCCAGAATGACAGGGTTGTTGCCTACGAAGCGCTGCAGACCGGAGATCAGGCTGCCTTCAAAGTCAAAGAGATCAACAATATGAATGACAAGCGCATTCTTCTCTCCAACTCCGCTCAGCAGATGCAGAAATTCATCCTGATCCACCGAGACGGAAGAGGCTTCATTGTAGTTCTTGATACGGAAACAGCGCTGGCAAATCACGGGTTCCCGCTCAAAAGCCACCTCCGGAATATATCCCGGAATGTCCTTGTCCGTAGTCTGCAGCTTAATGCCGCAGCCGCTGCATTTCTCAGGGTGCTTCGATTCATTCATTGAATTCATTCAGGTTTATCCTCCTCGTGCCACAATCCTTGCTTGCGAAGCCGTGTGGTTGCAATGCGCTCCACCCGGCGGTTGAATCTGGTGCCGATCCCTTCATCTTTCACGGAGATGGGGAGCACGAGCACCGTGTACAGCCCCAGACGGTTGCCGCCATATACATCCGTGAGCAACTGATCGCCGACGACAATGGTCTGTTCCGGCTTAAGCTCCATCTGCTTCATGGCTTTTAGAAATGGAGTATTGCTGGGCTTGCGTGCCTGGTGTACAAACTCAATATTAAGCGGCGTTGCAAAGCGTGACACCCGGTCCATGTTATTGTTTGATACGATGATGAGCTTGAATCCCAGCTCTTTCACCTTCGCGAACCATAACAGCAGCTCCGGAGTAGCCAGAGGCGCTTTGGCGCCGACCAGCGTATTATCCAGATCCGTAATGATGCCGCGGTATCCAAGAGCGTACAGCTCTTCCAGAGCTATGTCGAATACCGTATTCACCCGGAGTTTGGGTATTAACCTTTCAAACAATACGTTTCACCTCGATTTCATACGAAAAACTATATCATACTCTTTGCGCTTCGCAAATGAATCCGGAGCGGCCTTTCCCGCGCTTCTGCCGCTACTTGCCGGACTTGATGCTTGTGCGCAGCCGCAAAGCTTCAGTATACACGTTGCGCCAGTCTTTGTCTTCAATAACCTCAGGGCTGTACTTTGCCCGTTCGAACATCCGCAGAAGAGCCGTGAGATTACCGGATGCTGCAGGGCGTTCCTGGCTCCAGCGATCAACGGATTCGCGCAGCGTTTCATGCTCTTCCTTAAGCATGCCCTTTCTGCGTGCATACCTTACCCAGCGCGCCGTTTCCGCCTCAACTTTCTGAACCGGAGACAATGGCTGGCCGTAGCGCAGACGCTGTATGAAGAAGCGCAGGCTGAAGCGGCGCTGCCAGAGCACAAAGCCTGTCCAGGACAAAAGCACAACGGCTGCAGCGGCTACCCCCCAAGTTCCCAGACGATAACCTTGCTCCTGTGATGGTTTGTTCACCTTCTCGGGCTCAGGACGGCTTTCTTCTTCCTCCGGTGCCGCAGTTTCTTCAGGTACGGCTTCCTGGCTCTGTGTCAGCAGCGGTGCCGTGAAGCCGGGAGTAGCCTCGATCGGAACCCATCCATACTCCCCAAAATAAACCTCAGCCCAGGAATGGGCATCTGCATTCGTTATCGTGTAATTGTTGTTAATGAGATCACTTCCCTGCTGAATAGCAAGGTTGTCCGGCAGCTGCGCCTGTTCACCCGGCGCATAGCCCTTGACCCAGCGGGCTGGAATATCCAGGGAACGGGCCATGGTAACCAGCGCAGTCGAATAGTAGTCGCAATACCCTTCCATAATTTCGAACAGGAAGCTTTCGACCAGATCCTTGCTTTTGCGCCGTGAGAGATCGGGCTGGTTGGTATATGGAAAGCTCTGCTGCAGGTACTGCTGCAGAAGGACTGTTTTCTCATAAGGGGTCTTTCCCTGGGCTGTAACCTTCTCCGCCAGCTCTTTCACCCGTTTCGGGAAGTTATCCGGCAGCTGCAGATACTGTTGGTCAATCTCAGCCCCTCCATACAGCTGTTCGTAAGTCTGTCTGTTCAACTCCTGAACGGGAACAACCGGCACCTGCGAGGTCACTACATATTCCCGGGGAAAAGCCCTGGTGTTCTCGTCAGATTCCCATAGTAGCTCGCTGCCTTCTTTTCTCCAGAACAGGTTGCCGCTTGTATCCTGTCCATTCACCGAATTCACTTCCGAGATGGAGTAGCCTCCGAAGATGGCAGGATAAGAATTGCCCCCAAGCACCTTTACAGTCTGCTTCAGCTCTCTGGTCTTTATCTTGGATGCCTTATATCTGTCAAGCTTCTGTCCGACTTCCGCCTCAGTAATAGGCCCTCTGTCTTCACGGTCATCATCACTCCAGCCTTTACCGGAATATACACTGCGTGTCTCTCCGCGCATGTACGTTCGCAGATTCGAGTTCACCGTCATCACCGGCGAATAATCGAAGTTGAAGCCTCCACCGAGATTATTGTCATCCGTACTGTAACCGGAAGTTGTGCTTCCAGTAGAAGCCGCTCCTGTTCCGTTATCAGCTGAGCCGGTGCGGCCGGAGCCTGAGTTACCTCCATTGCCGTTCCATTCCTGCCATGCCGTATATGGATCAGTCAGCGTTGGACGTACATCAGGCATATTCACACCGGTAATGATCACAAGAGAGAAGATAATAGCTACGTTAATAGCAATTTTGAAAGGGTATTGCAGCAAATGAGTCCAGCCGCGCGGGTAATGCAGTTGAAAGCTTCTTAAATGCTGGGTCACCAGCCAACCCATCCCTGCAGAAACCGTCCATGCAACTTCCTGCCATAGTATAGAAGAAGTAAAGGAATCCAGAGCCGCAAATGCCGCAATATTCATTCCGGTAAACATCAGAATCCGCGCTTTCGAGGTGACCCACCAAGAAGAGATAAGAAGCAAGGCCACAGCCCCAAAAGCAAACCAGATATATGGCGCCAGATGCGAGAGGATATCCGGCAGCCTGTCTTGCAGACCAGGACTCCAGGGATCGGGAACGTACACGGCGTAATGAAGGATCATCCGATAGGTCAGGTATACTGCAGCCGCAGCTTCAAACAGCAGACGATAGATCACTTTGACAGGTAAAAGGATTTCAATTACCGCCACTGCTACCAGTGCCAGAAGCACGGACGCGGTAGTCACTTCAAGCCAGTAAGTCTCTGTGTAAGAAATCCATTGGAGGGCAATTACCATCAGCCACAGCAGGCTGAAGGAATGGTGCCAGGAGGATTTTATTCCGTTCCACCAGCGTATCATATGACTTTGTCACCTCCGAGCACAGCGGGGAGCTCCTGCAGTGTACTGACGCTGTAGCCCGTAACACCGCGTGATCCCAGCACGTTCATCCATTCCTGGGAACGGTTCATGGCAGCCGGATTGCGCACATAAATTTGCGAAGGTGTCATTCCCCGGCTCTCCGCCCAGAGCAGCACATCCAGTACAGGCTGGCCCGACTGGGGACTGATCAGGACAAAATAGGAGCCTTTGGGGAACATACGGGAAGCCTTCTCCAGCCTGGTAATCAGCGGCCCGCGGCCCTCCGCGTTGATGTCGATCAAATATTGGATCATTTTCTGGCGTTCAGCACTGCCTTCAGCAGGGGTGAACACTTTGGTGTTTTTGTCCAGACAGCATAGGCCGATGCCAATCCGTTCCCGAATCCCATAACCCAGCAAGGAGGAAGTGATGGAAACAGCAAGCTCGAAATGATTGGAGCTGCCATAAGCTGTTGCACTTCCATCGAGTACCAGTACGGTTTTGGGAATCGATTCATGTTCGAATTCCTTCGATTTCCAGTCACCTGTCTTCGCCGTTGCATTCCAGTGAATGCGGGTCAGCCGGTCACCATAGACATAATCGCGCACACCGTTAATCTGCGTAGTCTCACGGCGGGAGGGAACCAGAGAAGCCTGGGGCCCGGCCAGCCGGGCTCTCCGTTCATATAACTGCCAGCGCGATACAAACACCGAACGCGGCAGCACACGGAACTGGCCCTCTGCCTGAAAAGTCCCCTTGTGCTCCACGAGCCCGAAGATGTCCTCGGCGAGAATCTCCGTACTTTCAAAGGTATAATGGCCCCGCTCCAGTGCCGGTGTCTGGAAATGCAGTTCTCCCCGGCCATTCAAGCTGGGGATGATACTTTCCTCGAATATCCACGATTCTCCGTTGTGGCGCTTCAGTATTTCTCTCACCACTACATACGGCAAGGGTAAAAAGCCCGGAATAGCGATGTTCAGCTTCACACGAAGGAACCCGCCTGCATATATCAAATCAGGCTTGTCCTGCTCCGAGTACAGGTTACGGGTGCCTCTTGCACGGCGGACACCGCCCAGGCCTCCGATAACTAAGTAAAGCAGCAGCACGGTGACCATAATAAACAGCATAAAGGAAGTTTTGCCGCCCTGGAAAAGCACATAAAGCAGTGTGATGCCCCAAATGGCGAGAACGCCGGCCATTTTGCGGGGTTGAAGTAGCGCGGCCACCCCAGACAGATAGCTTCTCATATTACTGCCTCATCGTGACAGGCACATGAATGCTCTGAAGAAGCTTCTGCAGCAGCGAATCTACATTGACGTTATCCAAACGTGACTCCGGCCGCAGCAGAATACGGTGTCCCAAGGCATAAGGCGTAAGAATCTTCACATCATCGGGCAGCACATAATCGCGTTCCTGCAGGAAGGCATAGGCTTTGCAGGCCATCATGAATGATAAGGAAGCCCGGGGACTTGCCCCAAGCAGTACCAGGGGATGCTCCCGGGTCTGCCGGACGACATCCAGCAGATAGTTCAGTACAGGATCGCTGATATAGATGGAACGGATCTCTTCCTGAATCGCAGCCACCTCTTCCATTCCTGTCACTGGGGTCAGCCTGTCCACCGGCTGGCCCTGCTGATGGCTCATCAGCAGATTTTTCTCGGTGTCCGCATCCGGATAACCAAGGCTGATCCGCAGCATGAAACGGTCAAGCTGGGCTTCCGGCAGCGTATACGTACCTTCAAAATCAATCGGGTTCTGCGTTGCACACAGCATAAAGGGATGCGGAAGCGCATAAGTCTCTCCATCAACCGTAACATTTCTTTCTTCCATTACTTCAAGCAGTGCAGACTGTGTTTTGGTAGTGGCACGGTTAATCTCATCGGCAAGCAGAATATTGGTCATGACCGGACCCGGACGGAAATGGAACATTTCATCGCGCGGATGATAGACCGAGACACCGGTAATGTCACTTGGGAGGATATCAGGGTTGCACTGAATCCGGCGGTATTCCCCCGACATGGATCTGGACAGGGCCCGTATCAGCTGAGTTTTGCCCGTTCCGGGTACATCCTCAATCAGGACATGCCCGCCGGCAAGGAGAGCGGTGAGCAGCAGCTCTATCTCAAATGATTTACCAAGGATGCAGGATTCCAGATTATTGCGTACAGCGTTCATAATTTGCATGGATTCTTGACGTACGGGCATATAGGGTAAACCTCCTATGTCAGAATGAGCAATATATACATGTTCTATAATAATTATATTTTACATGATTAGGGACCCCAAAGTACATTATTAGAGCCTCCACGAAAAAAAGAAGCCGAACAGGGTTTCCCCCAGCCGGCTTTAGAATCTTACCTATTCTATTCTTACTTAGAATCTTCACCTGTACCTGAGACCAGATCGTTCAACCCTACAATCAGACTCTCCAGCTGCTTGAAGCTCTCCACCATTTGATGCGTAATATTGCGCTGCTCCTCCACACCGGCCAGAATCTCTTCCGTTGCGGCACTGGACTGTTCGGTCACACTGGAGAATTCGGTAATTTCACTAACAACCTTCTCCGAGAAATGCTTCATGCCTGCTGAGCTTTGCTCTACATCCCCGGCCTGTACCAGCACCCTGTTAGCGTTCGTCTGGATAGACTCGAACACCTTCTCCGTACTCTGAACAGACTCACTGCCTGTGCGGAGAATCTCAAGGCTCTGTTCAAATTGCGAGATCAGCCCTTCAGTCTGCTGCTGGAGACTGGCGAGCACCTCACTGATGGAATCGGTAATATGTGCAGAGTTTTCGGCCAGCTTGCGCACTTCTCCAGCCACAACGGCGAACCCCCGGCCATGCTCCCCGGCGCGTGCCGCCTCTATAGAAGCGTTCAGTGCCAGCAGATTGGTCTGCCGAGAAATTTGCATGATTCCGTCCAGCATCGAATGCATATCCAGACTCCGCTGAGAGAATTCCTGCATCTGTTCCGAGGTATGGTTCATCACTTCACCCAGCTCGGTGAATTGCCCTGTGAGCAAGGAGACATTGCTGCTGCCTTGTTCGCTCACCTCTGCTGTGTCAGCAGACAGCTGCTTCATTTCCTGGGAATAGCCGGCGACATCACGGATATGCTGATCTGACACCGAGATGGACTCGGTAATCTCCGCGATGCTGCTGGCCTGATATTCAATGCCTTTGGATACTTCCTGAAACCCGATCACAACTTCATTGGTGATGGCATCGACCATCTGCACTTCCTCTTTGAAATTCCCGGTAAAAGCATACAATCCGTCAACCGCCGTTTTGACGCGGTCCAGCATATACTTCACCTGTAAGCCGGAAGCCTCAACCTCCTGCTGATGCCGTTCACTTTGCAAAAACAGCTTGCGGTTAACAATCGATACACCGAGCATGGTACCGCAGATTAGGACAAATATCCCAAAGCCGCCTACATACGCCATAAAACCGGGATTCGCACCAGCGTCGGAGTGGCCCGAAAAGATCTGAATGAAAATATTGACAGCATTTGCGCCAGCGGTTATCGCAAAATATTGATAGCTCGGATAAAACAGCAGCATCGAGCACAGCAGCAGTGAAGTCCCAAATTCATCCGAACCCTGATTCATATAAATGGCGAGGACTGTCAGAATAACGGTATACACCCAAGGCAGGACAAGTGTTCCTTTTTTCTTCAGATGAAGTACAGTTAAAACCACACTTAAGGGAACCGCAAGAGCACTTGTAGTCCATAACTCCGGCACTTTAAATGCCAGAATCACGCCAATTAGAGTTACAACCCAAAAAGCACAGAGAATAATCTTGTTTCTCATCCAAATAATTTCGGTAAATCTTTGATTCTGCAAGTTACACTTCCCCCGTCTTCATATATTGAATCTATTCTTTAAATTCTATATCGTCATTGTTCGACAGTTTTTTAACTGCAAATAGAATCAATTCGCCTCCTTTATTCCTCTTTACGCAAAAAAAAAAGACCGTCTAATGACGGCCCTAAAAGAAATTTGCACTTTTGCACTGCTCTAGCCCTTCGGGCGCACAACAAGCGCAGCCAGGAAAGAGAACACTATAGCTGCCGAGATTCCTGCACTGGTTACTTGAAATATTCCAGTAACCACTCCAATCCAGCCTTCCCGTTCCAGCTCGGTCAGCGCCCCATGCACCAGTGAATTCCCGAAGCTGGTGATCGGTACACCAGCACCGGCGCCAGCGAATTTCACGAGCGGATCGTATATTCCGAACGCATCAGCAAGCGCTCCGGCGACTACAAGCGTACTCATGGTATGGGCGGGTGTCAGCGCCAGCACATCCATCATTAACTGTCCGATGACACAGATTGCGCCGCCGATCAGAAAAGCCCACAAGTAGATCATGCTCTGTCACCCCCCATCTCCAGGGCCACGGCGTGGGCTACACAGGGAATGCTCTCTCCCTGTTGGTATGAGAGGGGCGAGAGCAATGCTCCAGTAGCCACAACCAGCACCCGCTTTAACTCGCCTTTTTTCATCCGGTTGAGGATGTGTCCATAAGTTACAGTTGCCGAACAGCCACAGCCGCTGCCTCCGGCAATCACATATTTCTGCTTGTCCAGATCATAAATCATTAAGCCACAATCCTTAAAAGTCGTCTGTTCCATAGGAATGCCTTCCTTGGCCAGCAAATCCTGGGCAATCGGCAGCCCTACCGAAGCCAGGTCTCCAGTCACAATCAGATCATAGTGGCCGGGGGAGAGCGCAGTATCGCGAAAATGGGCTGTTATTGTATCTGCAGCAGCCGGAGCCATGGCCGCACCCATATTGAAGGGGTCTTTGAGACCCAGGTCCATAATGCGTCCCATCGTTGCCATAACTACATGAGGTCCTTCCGCTGTTCCGTCATTACGCCCGACAACCGCACATCCTGAGCCGGTTACTGTGTACTGGGCAGTGGGAGGTTTTTGCGAGCCGTATTCCGTTGGATAACGAAACTGCTTCTCCACTGTACAGTTATGGCTGGATGTTCCCGCCAGAGCGTATTGGCCGCCGCCGGAATCGATGATCATCGCAGCAATAGCCAGGCTCTCCATGGATGTAGAGCAGGCTCCGAATACGCCAAGATAAGGCACCCCAAGCTTTCTTGCGGCAAAAGAACTGCTGATGATCTGGTTCATCAGATCACCGCCGACAAAAAACTCCAATTTATCCTGATCCAGCGATGCATTCATCAGTGCCAGCTTGGCGGCTTTTTCGAAAAGGGCACGTTCTGCCTTCTCCCACGTCTTCTCTCCCATCTTCAGCGAGTCGTAAATATAATCAAAATCCGAAGTCAGCGGACCCTCCCCTTCCTCCGGGCCGACGACTGCAGAGGAGCCAAGAATAACGGGCCGGGTGGTATACTCCCAGGTCTGTCTGCCAAGCTGCCTCACAAATGTCCACCTCCAAGGCCAAGGATGGCATAGATCACGCCCACAATAAAAGCGGCGACTACGCCGAACACTATAACCGAACCGGCCAGCTTGAACATGTTCGCACCTACCCCAAGGACTAGACCTTCTGCACGGTGCTCAAGAGCTGCGGAGCACATACTGTTGGCAAATCCGGTGACAGGAACTGCGGTCCCGGCTCCACACCATTGCGCAAGCTTGTCATAGACCCCGAAGCTGGTCAGAATGACGGAGAGCAGGATCAGCACAGCCACCATCGGGCTTGAGGCTTCACGTGCGGTCATATCAAAAATAGCCATAAAAGCCTCCTGAATGCCTTGTCCAATCACACAGATCAACCCGCCGGACAAAAAAGCACGGACACAGTTTTTGAACACCGGCCGGCTGGGAACGTAAGGCTTGGACAATTGTTCATAATCCGCCGGAGTCAAGGTGTCAAGCCGCAGCTTGACACCGGATTTTCTCGTTTTCGCTGGCACAAGGGGACACCTCCTGAAAAAGATGCGAAAGGGATGACCTGTATTACAGATTCAGTCTCTCCCTCCCGGAATATGCTTCGTTAGAAGTTTTTCCTTATTCTTCTCCATTTCCGGTTTCGTTATGTCCCGCCAGCTCAGGTAAAATACAGCAGTACAACAATCAGCAGCAAAAACAGAATCACAACAAGCACAGCTTCACGCTCTGCAATATGCCGCAGGCTGTTTCTGCGGTGCATTTCCCGGCTTCGCATCCTGCCGGAGAAGCCGAATCCCCTGGCCCGGGGCACGGTTCCTGCTACCCTCATCCGCTTCGCTTCCTTTCCCGGCTCCTGCGTGCTTGAGCCGCTGCTTTCATAGTATTCGGATCCCTAGGGCCCGGTGTTCATTTTGCCCTCCAATCATGGACAATTGACGCCGCAATGTTCATACTAGATGATAGTAAAGGAGCGAATTGTACAATGAATCCAGAAACATTAGAACTATTCAAAACACTGACAGAATTCCGCGCCGCACCGGGGTTTGAGCGCGAACTGCGTGCTTACGTCAAGGATGCGCTGGCACCTTATACTGATGAGTTCGTACAGGACCGCCTCGGCAGCCTGTTCGGTGTCCTCCGCGGGGAAGAGAATGGCCCGAAGATCATGGTGGCAGGACATTTTGATGAAGTCGGCTTTATGGTTACAGGCATTACCGACAAGGGTATGATTCGCTTTCAGCCGCTGGGCGGCTGGCTGGCTTCGGCAGTGGCTTCACAGCGGCTGCAGATCGTTACCCCTAAAGGTGTACTGACAGGTGTGGTCGGCAGCACTCCGATCCACTTGCTGAGCGACGAAGAACGCAAGCAGCCGGGCGATATCCGTAAAATGTACATCGATATCGGCGCGGACAGCCTTGAAGAAGCACAAAGCTTTGGCGTAGCTCCGGGTCAACAAATTCTTCCGATCTGTCCGTTCACTCCCCTGGCCAATCCCAAGAAGATAATGGCCAAAGCCTGGGACAACCGCTATGGCGTGGGGCTGGCGATTGAGCTGGTTCAGGCATTGCACGGGAAGAAATTGCCGAACACTGTCTTTGCAGGGGCTACGGTACAGGAAGAAGCTGGCCTGCGCGGAGCGCAGACCGCAGCAAATCTGCTGCAGCCGGATATTTTCTTCGGCCTGGATGCCAGTGCAGCTGCCGACATGACCGGCGACCGCCAGGCTTTTGGACATCTCGGTCAGGGGGCCTTGCTGCGTATCTATGATCCGACAATGATCACGCACCGGGGACTGATTGAATATGTACAGGATATGGCGGACACCCACAAAATTAAGTATCAGTATTTCGTCTCGCAGGGCGGAACTGATGCCGGTAAAGTACATGTTAGCGGTATCGGTGTACCGTCTGCCGTCATCGGCATCTGTTCCCGCTACATCCATACCGCATCCTCCGTCATTCACAGCGATGATTACGCTGCGGCCAAAGAACTGCTGATCAAGCTGGTGGAAGGGCTGGACCGCACAACGCTGCAGACCATCCTCGAGAATAGCTAATTTCTGGGTAGCTGGCTTACGCAGAAGATCATTTGCTGCTGCGAAGCGGCAGAGATGTTATGAGATTTGGTAATTGTAAAACGGGCTGACCGGGAATGATCTTTCCCGGCCAGCCCGTTTTGTATAGATATGAATGCCTCCAATCAGTTCCGCGAACGCACCTCCTGGCGCATGAACAGGTAATAGGACAGTCCGAAACAGAGTACGGTAGCCGCAAGCAGACCCGTCAGTTGCGGCCAGACCAGCAATAGGCTCTGCCCTAGAGACAACGGACTTGAGATTGCACCAACCAGTTGATCCATAGTCAGTGGCCCAAGGGAACGGACACCCGGGGAGAGCAATGTGGTGATGGTCTCCGAAAACAGCTCCGTTGGTGAGAGCCGGTTCAGAGCCAGTATGAAGTGGACATGACGGAGCTGCTCGCTGACGGAAGCCATCTGGGACACAGCGGTAGCACTATCGATCAGGCTGATAATCATGCTGTAGAATAAAGTCAGGAACAGCCAGGCGGCGATTCCCGACAATGCGGAGGTGGCTGCCTGGCGGAACCGGATCGAGAACAGGATGGACAGATTCAGCCAAAAACCAATGTAGACCGTGGCGATGATCAGGAAGAACAGGATGCGCCAGAATTCCTCCGGAGTGGGCGGATAACCGATCGTCAGAAGACCCAATCCTGTTACCAGCAGTCCCAAGGAGAATACCACAACGGCAATGAGCAGCAATGAGGCGGTGAACTTGGCCTTCAAAAAATCATCCCGGTAGACAGGCTGCGAGAGCAGCCGCCCAAGGGTGCCTTTATTCCGCTCCGAATTCACTGCGTCGAACCCCAGCGAGATGCCAATCAGCGGACCCAGCCAGGATAAAAAGGTGGTAAAGGTAGGAATGGACAGGGTGCTGCTTGACAGGGTGAACATTTTTAGAAACAGAAAGGCCGTTGCACCCTGATCCTCCTGTCCCCCGCTCTTAATGGAACTGATGGAGGAATAAATGGAGCCGATACAAGCCAGTACAATAATGCCTATCAGGATGGTAAACCTCCAGCTGCGGACATGATCCCCCATCTCCTTTTGCACCATAACCCAAAAGGCCGTGCTGCTGCCGCCTTCGCTTTCTCCCTGTCTGTTGTTTACACCTTCGGGGGATTTGCCACCCTGCAGCCAAGCACGCAGCCTGAACCAGCCCACGCGCAGCGGCGCTGCAGCATTTTGTGCTTTTATGGACATCATCCTTCCTCCCTCCTTTCAAAATAACGGTGATAAATCTCATCCAGTCCAAATTCCTTGCGGGTAATGAAATGCAGCTCCGCACCGCTGTGTATCACCTGGTCGGCGATTGCCGAGGTCAGGTTCCGGTCACAGATCAGTGTCACCAGCATGCTGCCCGGCGGCGCATTCTCCCCTTTCCACTCCTCTGTTTCGAGCCTTAGCACGCCTTCGATAGCCTCAAGACGTCCAGCCAGTTCCCCGCTCCATGGCTGAACCGCCAGTTCTACCTCAAAGCGCAATTCCTGATTAAGCTCCCTGGACAGCGTTGCAATATCCCCGCAGGCGATGAGACGGCCTTGGACAAACAGCCCCACCCGGTCACAGATCTGCTGCACCTGCTGCAATTGATGGGAGGAGAGCAGTACGGTAATGCCTTCATTCCGGCTCAGATCAGAAATCAGCACCAGTAGCTCTCTCACCCCTTCAGGGTCGATGCCCAGTGTCGGCTCATCCAGAATAATGACCTCGGGATTCTTGATTAGCACATCCGCTAGACCCAGCCGCTGACGCATCCCCCGGGAGTAGGTACCTACTTTGGCACGGGCGCTGCCGGCCAGCCCGACCTTTTCCAGCAGCCGCTTCGCACTCCGGGCCGCTTCCTCTGCTTCAATCCCGTTAAGCCGTGCCGTATAGATCAGATTATCCAAGCCGGTACGGTCTTCGTAGAAGCCAATATCATCCGGCATGTATCCCACCCGGCGTTTGACCTGAAGCGCATAGCGGGCAGGATCATACCCGCAGATTAGCGCACTGCCGGAGGTACGCTCCGTCAAGCCAAGCATCATTAGAATGGTTGTTGTCTTGCCGGCACCGTTCGGACCCAGCAGCCCAAAAACCTCTCCTTTGCGGATCGTAAGGCTTAGGCCGTCTACGGCAGTGAAGTTGCCATACCGCTTCGTCAGACCGTTCAATTCAATAACAGATGATATATTCACGTTGTTAACAGAATAATCTCCCGTATCTGCTGTTCCCGTTAATAACCGCTGCTCGATATTTGTATCCATAAGCTCACCGTCTTCCGAATTTGCGGAACAGGTAATAAATCCCGCCAATGACAGCGGCAATGATCAGCACACCAATCCAGCCCCAGAATACAGAGGTCTTCACTGTAACCCGCAGATCGGCTGTTGCTGATTTGGCTGCAGAAGCGGCACTGAGACTGACCACATAATCCCCCGGCAGCGAATTACTGCTGGATTTGATAACGGCCTGCGTTGTAGCCGTTGCTCCGGGTGCAATCGAACGGATGGTAGAAGGCTCGAAGGAAACCTCCCAGCCTGTTGGCGTACCTTGCGAGGTCAGTGAAACATCCTCTAGCGGTGCACTGCCCGTATTGGTAATCACCAGATTAATCCGCCGCTCACCGCCTGCTTTCACATCTGTGCTCAGCAGATTGTCTGAGGTGCTCAGCTGAATGTCGTAGGTTCCCGTAACCACGGCCTCCAGCTCCGCCTTAGTCTGAGTAGAGCCGCTTGTTGCAGTTACCGGTATTTTGTAGGTGCCCGCCTTCACCTGTTCCGGCGGTTTGGCTTCAATGCTGATATTCTTCTCTGCTCCGGCTTCCAGCTCTACCGAGGTTACGCTGTTGCCGTCTGCCTTAATCCGCACATCCCATCCGTCAGCCGCCTGTGCCGCAAGCGCGTAGGATTGCTTCTGTGCCGTGTGGTTCCGCAGTACCGCACTATACGTAAAAGTGGTATCGGAATGCCCCTCCATATTGGCCTGATCGACCGCCAGCTCGGTTTTGAAGGTCCCCTGCTCGGAAACGTTGACTTTAAGCTTCAGAGAATCCTGTCCCGGAGCGTTAACCGCAAAGGTATAGCTTCCCTTATTAATCTCCAGCGGCACCTCCAGCTGAAGGTTGACGCTCTGTGTATCCCCGCCCTTGACGGCGAGCTGCTGAACCTGGCGTCCACCTGCGGTCAACTCATACTTCCAGAAGTTCCCTCCTGCGTCAAATGACAATCCGACCGTCTGCGTAGCAGTCCCATGATTGATTACATCCACCGGGTAAGTCACCGATTCTCCAGGTGCCGCAGACAACTCAACATAAGGGGTGTACAGCTCCACTGCTCCTGCAGCCGCCGCTCTAGGCAATCCCGCATTTGAACTCCAGACTAGGCCCGTCAGCAGCAGAATCATCAGTGCAGCCAGTGGTTTACCGCATCGTTTCAACATCAATAATTCCTCCTTCGGTAGTTCATCCGATAAAGATACGAACGAAAACCGGCTTTGGATTTACTGTGGAAAATATATTTTTGAAGGTCTTTTAAAAAAATTATTTTAGTGGTACAAAGAAGAAAAGACAGCTAAAAAATGAACGGCGGAGCTTCAATCTCTCAGATATGAACCGAAGAATGTTGCTAAGGGAGGAACACGAGCGATGGATCCCCACAACGAGGCAATGACCGAAGCACTGGCACAGATGTGCGAAGGCTCTACAGCCGCGTTTGATGAATTTTATGGATGCTATGCGCCTTTCATCATGCAGATCGCCTACAGGCAGACTCAGGATTGGATGGAAGCAGAAGATATCTGCCAGGATATTTTTCTGGAGGTCCTGCGAAAGGGCGGTGCCTATGACGCTTCTCGCGGCACGATCAAGGCCTGGCTGGCAGTGATGACGCGCAGCCGCTGCATCGACAGACAACGCCGGAAGTCCCGGACAGAGCCGATTGCCGATCCCGAGACTTTGCGCCGTGAACCGGATGCGTCGCCACAGGAGGATGCTGCGGTACGCAGGCTCCAGCACGAAGCACTGAGCCATGCGCTGCAGACGCTTCCGGTCAACCAGAAGAAGGCGATCCTCGGCTCCTATTACGCCGCACACACACATCAGGAGCTTGCAGATTCCTGGAGCGTTCCGCTGGGCACGGTGAAATCTTGGATCAAATACGGCGTTGCCAATATGCGCAGGCAATTCATCAAGCAAGGCTGGATCGAGCAGCCGGAAGGAGACTCCTCCCATGAACCGTTACAGAAACGATAATTCTGAATACCCGCATAACGGCAGCGGCCCGCTTGTCCCCTTCCGCCATTACAGCGAAGAGGAATGGATCGATTGGATCGGAAATGACATCCAGGGAAACAAGCGGGCAGAGATGGGCTTCCATTTGGAAGAGTGCCCAGTCTGCCGTGAACGATACCACACCTGGTTGCCGCTGCTTGCACAGCCAGCACCGTATGAAGAAGAAGGTCTAGCCGGTACAAAGTCAGCCGGAGAACCGACCTGTTCCGCAGAATCCGAACCTAACTCTGTCTCTGCTGAACAGCAGTACCCTCTCTATCCGTCAGGTTCGGTGCGGCGGAATGTCAGACGCCGCGTCCGGTGGACAGGTTGGCGGCGTAGACTAGCCAACCTGCGTCCCGCTTACCGGCGCGGGGCAGCGGCGCTAGCCCTCTGCTGCGCCGTTGGCATCATGCTCCTGGGCCTGGTGGGAACCGAGCGGGACGGGCGCTCAGAACTGAGCCGCTATGTGAGCAGCTATGAGCCTCAGGCGATGGCCGTGCTGAACAGGCCGGAGACCGTAGCGTATCCGCTGGACTGGAGCCGGAAGGACCAATTCTCCGGCAATGTATGGTACAACGGCAGCTCCGGAGAGCTGTTCGTGCTGATCGAGGACGTCGCGCTCAGCGACGGCCTCTCTATCCAGGCCTGGGCTGTGAAGAATGGCAGCCGGAACACGCTGGGACTGGTTCGGATTGAAGAAACCAAAGGCCATCTGTATGTAAAAGGCAGCCAACTGGGGGAAGCAGATAACATCGCGCTGACCGTGGAGCCGACCGGCGGAAGCCTTAAGCCGACTTCTCCCGATGCGGCTTGGGTCCATCTGATTAAGCGGTAGTCACTCCGTCTGCCTAACGAAAGCTGTTGGGAGTGAGTTCTACATGATCTATTCCACGTTCAATAAAAAAAGGGGTTTTGCGCCTCGGCCACATAAGCTGCCGGAAGTGCAAAACCCCTTTTTATCGAACAATCATTTCAATTTGTTATACTCTGCCATTACGGACTGATGAACCTCATGGTCAGCGGCAAGGCCAGTGTATTTCGTTACCGCAGCTTCGGCGCCAAGCTCTGCAATCGCGGCTTGAAGCTCAACGGCTTCCGGATCATCCTTCACATCAAACAGTAAAGCACCTGCCATGGAACGGGTCAGAGCGGTGTAGCTAAGCCCGCGGTCATAAGCCTGCAGCGCCGGCGAGACCAGACGGTCGTTCGGTGACAACTTGCGCAGCGGTGAGCGGCCTACACGGGACACTTCATCGGTCAGCGCCGGATTGCGGAAGCGTTCAAGAATTTTATCGATATACTTGCTATGCTGCTCTTTATCGAAGCCATGCTTTTGAATCAGTACTGCACCGGTTTCCTCCAGCACTTCACGTACCTGTGCAGTCAAAGCCTCATCGGCCATAGCCTGCTGGATCGTCTCATACCCGCGCAGATAACCGAGATAAGCCGCAGAGCAGTGTCCTGTATTCACCGTGAACAATTTGCGCTCAATGTATGGCTCCAGGTTCTCCACATAATGAACGCCCTCCACTGGAATATATCCTGGAATCATCTGCGAAGAGTCAATAACCCACTCATAGAAAGGCTCTACCACTACCTTCAGAATATCCTCATGCTGCTGCAGCGGCACAATCCGGTCCACTGCGGCATTCGGAAAAGCAACGGACGCATCCGCTTTCGCGCGGGACTCCCCGTCCAGCTTGGCATATACCAGCTCTTTGAGCTGGGCGCTGCCGCCAATGGCATTCTCGCAGGCGATCACATGCAGCGGAGCTGAGGAGACAGCCACCCGTCTGCGGATGCCTTCCGCGATTGCACCGGCAATATGCTTAAGAATCGTGACCCCGACTGCCGTCGTTACCAGATCGGCTTCCGCCACAGCCGCTGCCACTTCCTCCGCATGTGTGACACTGCTCAGCGCAGTTACATTTTTGACAATAACCGTCTCCTGGCCTTCACTGGCCAAAGTTACCGGGTACTCTCTGCGCTCCTTAAGCTGGGATACAAAGGCCTCATTGACATCCACGAAGCATACTTCATAACCCGCCTGCGACAGCAGCAAGCCGATAAACCCCCTGCCGATGTTGCCGGCACCGAAATGAACAGCCTTCATTATTCCAATCCCCCTTCAAAAATAGCAATCACATCAGCAGGTGTAGGTGCGTTCATAACCCGTTCAATGGCGTCATCTTCGGTGAAGATCATCGCCACATTCGTCAACACTTCCATATGCCCGTCACCGGCGGCTGCTATGCCAATCACCACAAATGCAGGCTCATCTCCGCCAAAATCCACGCCGTCCGGGAAACGGATGACAGACAATCCGGTAGATTTGATAAAAGGTCTGGCTTCTTTGGTGCCATGAGGAATAGCAAGGCCTCCGCCCATATAGGTGGATACCACTTCTTCACGTTCCAGCATTTTCGGCACATATTCCTCCGTAACATGTCCAGCATCGACAAGCAGTTTTCCGGCCATGGTGATCGCTTCATATTTATCTTTGGCGGCACCGTTCATAATAACTTTGTTCTCAGACAGCATATTCATATGGTTTCTCTCGCTTTCACATTTTATTTTCGAAAAAATGAAGCAGCTCTGACGATAAATATCGTCTGATCTCAGGCTCCGTCCGTTCCTCCAGCAGTTTGACCAGCTCTGAATTCAGCAGCAGGGCGCTGATCTCGCTGAGTACCTCCAAACTTTCCTTGGACAGCCTGCGCGGGGCAAGCATAAGCAGAATGACACGAACCTCGGTTCCGCCCTCCAAAATCACGGGCTGTCGCAGCCGGTACAGCGTCAAAGAAGACATAATGACATGGCTGCTGCGGGTGTGAAACAGGGCAAGGCCTGTATCCGGGATTACCTGGCTGGCCATCCGCTCCCGCTCCAGCAGCCGCTCCAGCAGAATGTCGGCATCACCGACTACACCACTGCCACTCAGCAGACTAAGCATACCGGCCAGCGTCCCGGGTAAAGAGAGGCCGCTGTTGTCGAGCGGATGGAAGCGGAAGCGGTCGAGCAGGCTGACCATTTCATCCAATGTCCCTTTGTAGCTCTTTAACCGGCTTAGAGCGGCCTCATCCCGGCTGGCCTTACCGGATTCCCCCGGTGTGGCTGTATCCTGCTCTTTGAATGTTATATTTTGAATATAATTCAGCAGTTTCTCTATCTCTTCCGCTGTAAGCAGAGGGCTGATTTTGATATAGCGTTCCTTGTCGATCGGCAGATCAATCGTTGAAATAATCAGGTCATAGTCCACATCCGGCAGACGGGCAGCTTCATACCAGGAGATGTTGCCGAGCACCTCGATCTGCGGCATTTCTTTGGCCAGCCTGGTGGCCAGCAGCCGGGAAGAGCTGAGTCCGCTGGCACAGACCAGAATGGCCCGGACATTGCGCCTGAGCTGGTTCAGCCTCTCCATGGATGCGCCAAAATGCATCACCAGAAAACCAATCTCTTCGTCGGGAATCGTAAGCTCCAGCTGCATATCCTGGGCCGCCGCCCGGACAACCGCGAATAAATATTCATAATCCTTGCGGATGGGTCCAAGCAGCGGATTCCGGATACGTGTGCCCTCGCGGATACGCTTCAGCGCCGGGTCCATGTGCTCAAGCAATCCTTCGCGAAGCGAACGGTCCCTCTGAAAAGGCAGCCCAGTACGCTTGGCCACGCTCTCTGTAAGTCTGTATATAATCTCCATCAGCTCAATATCACCGTAAGCAAATCCGCTTGAGGAGAAAGAGTCCTGTACCCGGTCAAACAATCCGGCAAAATAGAGAATTTCGGCCCGGGGGAACTCCTGTCCCAGCGCTGTCTCCAGCCGGTTCACGAACTGCTCGGCTCCGGTAATGTTACGGTGATCGGAGATCCGGGAGTGCCCGGCTTCTTCGCCGCTAACCATTCCCCGGCCGATTTCGATCCGCCTGGTGCTCACGGCCAGCCCCAGCAGCATCTCCATGTAGACAATTTCGGGGAGCTCCGCAGTCCATGTCCATTCCATGTCCCACAACAGACTCTCCACGCTCATCAGATTGGATTTGCCGACTGTCGTGAGCAGAAGGCGGAAGACCGGGTTGCTCTCGGTATGCGGAGTATGGCCCACCAGATCGGACAGATCCAGATGCTCGGCAGCCAGCCGGCAGATGGCCCGGCGTATGTCAGCCTCAAGCCCTGTAATCTCTACTCCATACCCTCTCCTTCGGACCAGCTCCAGCCCGAATTTGCGGACCCACGGCTCCAGTTCATCCAGATCATAGCTTATTGTAGCTACTGTAACCTTAAGCGAATGGGCCAGTGTGAACAGCTTTACCGGCTCTTCAGCCTCCAGCAGCGAACAGAGCTCATAGATTTTGCGGTCCTCCCCGGAATACTCGGCAGGCTTTTCTTCCCGCAAAAACAGGCGCAGCTCCGCAAGAGCCGGTTCAGGGCCGCTTAAAGCGATGCCTTTTCCTGATTTCCGGATCAGATCGAGCCCAAACTCCCCCAGCAGCTGCTCTATATCCTCCATCTCCCGGTGAACGGTTCTCACGCTCACTCCGGTAGACTCAGCAATTTCAGCGGCGGTGATCTCTTCGTTAACACCCAAGAGGATCCATAAGATCTGGCGCTGCCTCGCGGTTATTTTCTTCATAGCCTGTGTACCCTCGCCTTAACTGGAGACAAACGCTGGCTTGTGAAGGCCAGCGTCTCCTAATTTAGCTTTATGCAGATTGGACCTTCATCACGGATCAGCTTGCCTGATGCTTTTACCTAAGTGGTAATTCAGCTAATATTATAGTTGTACACACCGTATTCTTACTTTAAACGTTCCACCAGCTCGTCATATTTCGGGCTCTTCAGGAAGTTGTCAATCGAGATATGCTCTGCCTTCGGATTGCTGGCAATCGCCCGGTCAGTCAGTGTCTTCTGAGTAACCACAATGTCAGCATCGGCAGGAATTTCACTCACCGCAGCGTTCACAACTGTAATGTTAACCCCTGCATTCTGCAGCTTCTTCCGCAGTACGGAAGCACCCATGGCACTCGAACCCATACCGGCATCACAAGCAAAGACGATTTTGTGCACATCCGCTTTGTTTCGCACATTGGCTGTTACATTAGGAGTGATTACATTTGCTGTAGTTGCAGCAGTTGCTGCTGCAGTACCGGCAGCTTTCATGTCACGCATTTTTGTAGCCGCTTCTTCCAGATCTGCTTCTTCCTCGTTGTTTTTGCTGCTGGTTTTAAGCAGAACCGAAGCGATGAGGAAGGAAACTACTGTCGCAACAACAACACCTGCGAACATAGGTCCGAAACCACCCTTAGGAGTTAGGGTAATGTAAGCGAAAATACTGCCCGGAGATGGTGAAGCGGTAAGTCCTGCGCCCAGAAACTGGAAGGTGAAGGTACCGCTCACGCCGCCGCCGATAACTGCCAGAATCAGGCGGGGATTCATCAGGATATACGGGAAGTAAATTTCATGAATACCGCCAAGGAAGTGGATGATAATCGCACCCGGAGCGGATGATTTGGCCGAACCTTTACCCACCAGCCAGTAAGCAAGCAGGATACCCAGACCTGGACCAGGGTTCGATTCAAGCATGAACAGGATAGATTTCCCGATCCGCGCCGATTCTTCAGCAGCGATTGGACTCAGTATTCCGTGGTTGATCGCATTATTCAGGAACAATACTTTTGCCGGCTCAATAATGATGTTAACCAGCGGCAGCAGATTGTGATTGACGAGAACCTCAACACCATTGGACAAAATATTGGTCAGTCCCTGAACCAGCGGCCCGATTCCTTTGTAAGCACCCAGCGTCAAGGCGCCTCCGATAATCCCGAGCGAGAAGTTGTTGACAAGCATTTCGAAGCCTGCTTTGATTTTACCGTCAACCGCACGGTCGAACGCTCTCAGTATCCACCCTGCCAATGGACCGACGATCATCGCTCCAAGGAACATTGGAATATCAGACCCTACGATAACCCCCATGGTCGCAATCGCACCAATTACACCGCCGCGCTTGCCACCTACCATCTGTCCACCCGTAAACCCTATCAGCAGCGGCAGCAGGAACTTGATCATCGGATCAACCAGCGTAGCCAGATCTTTATTCGGGAACCAGCCCGTCGGAATGAATAATGCCGTAATTAACCCCCATGCGATAAAAGCGCCGATGTTCGGCATAACCATACCGCTGAGCATGCGGCCGAATTGTTGAACCTTCACCCTTACACCACCGGACGAAGTTTGTGTTGTTGCCGTTGTGGCCATTTGAAATGCCCCCTTATGTTATTGAATAGGACGCCCTTACTAGATACATCTGAAAGGTAATCCCTTATGACCACATCGTAAATCAAAGCGCTTTCTTTGTCATTAAATTGAAAACACGGTTTCGTCATGAACATTGTTGACATCATTTAAGAGCTCCTGCCAAAGGGCTATTTACAGGCATTTTCCTGCTGCGAAGGGCCTACTTATGTAAAAACGGAAGCCTGCATGTATCCGCAAGACCTCCGTTGTTTCATTCCATATTCAGATGTAAACCCCGTTATGGGCAATCGTATCCTGGTACCAGTAAAAGCTGTCCTTTTTCGTTCTTGCCAGTGTGCTGTAATCCACATGAATCAGACCGAACCGCATGGTATAGCCATATGCCCATTCAAAATTGTCCATTAGCGACCAGGAATAATAGCCTTTGACCGGAATGCCCGAAGCGATGCAGCGCTCCAGCTGAATCAGATGCTTATGAATAAAATTAATCCGCTTCTGATCCGCCACCACACCGTCTGCCGGCTCGTCATTATAGCATGCACCATTCTCTGTAATATAAATCGGAATATCTCCGTACAATTCATGAATGCGGCTGAGAACGGTGTAAAATCCTTGCGGATAAATCGGCCAGCCGATATCCGTGTGCTCATACCCCATATCCAATGTGGCAATCTGCATCAGCCCCCCTTCAGAGTCGTACCGGGCAACACTTCCGTTATAATAGTTGATGCCCAGGATATCGATAGGCTCGCTAATCAGCTCCATGTCGCCTTCGGCAATGTGCAGCTGTGCCCCTGCTTTTGCAAACCATTCTACCAGGAAGGAAGGGTATTCTCCCTTGAACACGGGGTCCATGAACCATTCCAGAAACCAGCCGGTCTGCCGCCGGCAGGCATCTATATCCTCCTGACGGGTGCTGTAGGGTTCCATCCAGGTTACATTAGGCGCATAACCGATTCTGCCGTCATAACCCAGCTCCCGGAATTTCCTCACAGCCCTCCCGTGGGCGACAAGTAGATGATGGGCCACGTCGAGAGAGGTCTGCAGGTCTTTATTCCCGGGAGCGTGCTCTCCGTAATAGTGGGAGAGAAAAGACGCACACCAAGGCTCATTTATCGTGTACCACTGTTTGATTTTGCCATGGAAAGCCCGGAATACTGTCTCGCAATATCCGGCAAAAGCATCTATGGTGCTGCGGTTGCTCCACCCTCCCTGATCCTCCAGGGCCTGCGGCAGATCCCAGTGATACAGAGTACATACCGGCTCAATACCGTTCTCTAGCAGCGTATCAATGAAATCCCCGTAATATTCCAGACCCTTGGAATTGACTTCCCCCGTCCCTTGCGGAAAAATACGCGGCCAGGCGATCGAGAACCGGTATGCCTTGATACCCAGCTCCTTCATGAGTGCGATATCTTCCCGGTAACGGTGGTAACTGTCGCAAGCCGTATCCCCGTTGTCCCCGTTAACCACCTTGCCGGGAATTCGGGAAAAGGTATCCCAGATGGACAACCCCCGCCCATCCTCCTGATAGGCCCCCTCGATCTGATAGGCGGCAGTAGCAGCCCCCCAGGCAAAATCCGCCGGAAATTGAATCTTAGTCATGTATTGAGTACCCTCCTGTTATTCTTGTTAGCATGTAAGAAAAAGTTTTGTCATTACTTGTAAAACTTATATCAATGCTATTTATAATTTATTTTATTATAAATTGAAGGTGGATTTTTGAATACACTTTTGTTTTGTTAGTATAAATTTACTTATTATAGCAAACATAATTTCGCGAATGAGTAATACCAGTTCCGGCCGCGTCCCTGGACGGACATAAAAAAAGGCCGTCCCGCAACCGGGGCAGCCCTTCCACTCTGCTCAAATCATATCCAGCGGCACTTTCCAGGCCGGCTGCGGAAATGCATCGTCGAGCTGCCAGTACTCCTCATCGCTCAGACGGATCTTTGCGGCTGCAGCATTTTCGGTTACATGCTCACGGGTTGAAGCTTTGGGAATGGCGATCACATCGCCTCCATGGATGCTCCAGGCCAGCATGATCTGCAGCGGTGTCGCTCCATGATTCTGCGCGATCTCCCGCACGGTCGCATTGTCGGCCAACCCTTTGCGCAGCTTACCTGCCTGGGCCAGTGGAGAATAGGCCATTACAGGAATCTTATGGGTGCGCTGCCAAGGCACCAGCTCATGCTCAATACCTCTAGAGCCTAGATGATAGAGCACCTGATTGACAGCGCAGTGCTCCCCGCCGGGAATGCGCACCAGCTTTTTCATATCCTTCGTGTCCAGGTTGGAGACGCCCCAGCGGGCGATTTTACCGGAGGCTACCAGCTGCTCCATCCCCTCTACCGTCTCCTCAAGCGGAACCTCCCCCTTCCAGTGCAGAAGATACAGATCCAGATGATCTGTTCCCAGTCGGTTCAGACTCTGTTCACAGCTGCGGGTAATCCGGTTCAGGCCGGCATGATGCGGATACACCTTGGAGACCAAAAATACCTGGTCACGGATTCCCCGGATTGCCTCTCCTACCAGTTCTTCTGAGCGGCCATCCCCATACATTTCTGCCGTATCAATCAGGTTCATGCCAAGCTCCACTCCCAGCCTCAGAGCGGCAATCTCCTCGTCACGCGTTGCATTATTCTCGCCTATATTCCAGGTTCCCTGGCCCATCTTCGTCAGTGCGGTTCCGTCTTTAAGTGTAGCGGTGCCGGATATATCACTCTTCATCATGAAAGTCTCCCTTAAATGTTTGTTGGCTTACGTTAATATACATAGTATATATACTTACCATGTTGTACCCGTCGAAACACAGCAAAGGTGTCCATTTCATTACTTTCAGCAGTAATCAGCCTGTTAACTTGAGGCCGACGGCTGCTCCTAGAATCATTACAATACAAATAATCCGCCGTAATCCGCGCCCCTCCCCATATAGCAGCATCCCCAGCACCGCTCCCCCGGAAGCGCCAATTCCTGTCCATACCGCATAGGCCGTACCCATTGGAATGGTGTCCATCGCCTGAGACAACAGTAGCAGACTCCCGCCAAAACCCAGCAGAAACAGGCACAATGTCGGTAAGTCGCGGTTCCGGTGCAGCCTGCCCAGCATAGCCACCCCGAGCATCTCGCAGCAGCCTGCTGCAATAAGCATGATCCAAGCCATGTTACAACACCTCCTTCGAATGGGAATCTCCGGTAACAAGCTTCAGGCCAATAACCCCCGCCAACAGCACCAGAATTAGCACCAGCTTGAGCAGCTTGACCGGTTCCCCGAACCAGATCATATCCGCAAGAACCGTTCCCGCCGTTCCAAGTCCGACAAATACAGCGTATACCGTTCCTGCAGGCAGCTTGCTGCTTACCACAATCAGAGTATAGAAGCTGACCAGAAGCGCCAGTCCCGTAACCACCCACTCCCAGGGAGCGGAAGCATGCTTCAATCCGATGACCCATACCACCTCCAGGCAGGCCGCACCTGCAATACTCAACCACGCCTTATTGCTTTTCATAAAGGATTCTCCTCCTGTAAGCGGAAACGGCTTTGACGTCCTTTTGAGGACGGTATCCGTTTCAGCGAGAAATATAAGGATAATTTATAGTGTAAAACATATAAATTTTTATATTTTAAAATAAAATAAGCCCGGAAGGCCATCATCCAATTGGACGATACCTCCCGGGCTTTTATCCCTCCGTGTTGACACCGAGCATAGCTCGGCGCGTTTTCCCTCGGACCAGCCAGCCTTGAACCGCTGCGGAACCCTAGAAAACTAAAAGTATTATTTTATTACATCGTATGTTAGCAAAGTCCAGAGGAGAAATCAAATATTCTGAGCCTGCAGAATCAGAACACCCCAAGGAGCAAGCTTCAGTTCCTCATTTGAAGCAACTTCCCGGCCCGACAACAGCTCTTCTGCAGAGCCATGTGGATATACGAAAGACTGCGGCGTGTCAGAATAATTTAAGTAGTACCGCACCGTCTGGTTCAGTGGATTGATGCCTGTCTTGACGATCAGAGGAAAAGCCAGCTCCTGGTCAGCCCCCCATAATCCAGCCTCCTGCACAGCGGTCTTCAGTATGCTGTGCGTCATCTCTTTGCTTGTCATGCAGCCGATATATGTCGCACTTCCCTGTCCGTATCGGTTCCGGGTAACTGCGGCATATTCGCCGTAGTGGGGATGATCGTACCGCAGCAGCACCTCCGCCGTCGTCGGAGTAATCAGTTCCATCCATGTGTCCACATGGTTATCTTCAGCGCCGACCGCCATGTTCTCACTCTTCAGCCGTACCTCGTGCGGTGTAACGAACATACTGTAGCTGATGCCACACGCCTCGCTAATGATCCCCGGCTGAACAGTTGTCCGCACCTGGGTGACTTCGTCCGCGAACCCGCTTTTGAAGGAGTACACAACATGACCGCCGCCGCGGACGTATTCATTCAGATGCTCAAGCGCCTCGTCCGGAACAGCATACAAGGCCGGAACGATAATCAGACTATACTCGGACAACCCGGGATAACCCGGCTGAATGAAGTCGCATTCAATATTCATCCGGTACAGCCCGTCATACAGCCAGCGCACCACATCATTGTAATTCTTGCCGTCCGGCAGCTTGAACCACTCCATCGCTGTCAGGGCTTCGTTACTTACCATAACTGCAACCTTGTTCTGCTTATTCAGACCGTACAGCGACCCGCTCAAACGTGCAAAATCCCTGCCAATCGTGATCGCTTCGTTATAGACCGGGTTCGGCTTGAAATCATGGCTGAGCAGCCCTTTCCAATACGTCTCGAACGAATTATGAATGGAATGCCAATGCCAGTAGGCGACCATATTCGCCCCCGATGCCAGATGACTGAAGGCCTGCAGCCGCAGTTGGCCCGGATAAGGTGTCCAGTGGGGAAAAGCCTGCGCCTGTGTCTCCAGCACCAGGTAGTTGCTGCGCTTCAGCGAACGGGTCATATCACCCCCGAAGGCGATTTCCGTTCCGGTCAGCTCATGCTGTGAGGGATGATAAATATCCACACCGGCAATATCGAAGGCTTCTGCAGCGGCAAAGTGGTCTACCGAAGGCTGAACGCCATAGGAATAACCCCGCCATTCAAAATCAAAATTCTGTGTAACAAACTGTCCCGGCTGCTTATACTCGTTCACCAGCGCCACCTGCCAAGCGAGAAACTTCGTCACCAGTCCGCGCTGGAAGCGGGCGAATTCCGCCCCCAGGCTGCCGTTAATGGTGCCCACTACCGAGGGGAAGTCCTCCCAGCTGTTAATCCGGTTGCTCCAGTAATCCAGCCCGAAGCGCCGGTTGATCTCCTCCAGTGTTCCGAAGCGCTCCCGCATATATTTGACGAACAGAAGCTGCACATTGTCTCCGGCCGTATCATAGTGCTTGGTCTCATTGTCTGTCTGGTAGCCGATCACTGCCGGATGCTTGCAGACACGGCTGATCAGCTTGCGGATGATCCGCTCCGCATGGAACAGATAGGTGGGATTCGTTATGTCCATAATCTGCCGCGCGCCGTACTTTCCAGGGCCTCTTGGAGTTACCGCAAGGACATCCGGATGTTCCTTGACCAGCCAGGTGGGAACAGCATACGTTGGGGTTCCGACGATCACAGCAATCCCTGCGGCATGCATCGCATCCAGTACCCTGTCGACAGAGGTGAAGTCGAACACCCCGTTCTGAGGCTCATGCGTACTCCAGGTGGATTCAGCAATACGGACCGTATTGATGCCCGCCTCCTTCATCATGGCGATATCCTCGTCCAGCCGCTCGTAAGGCATATATTCGTCGTAATAGGCTACGCCGTAGCGAAGTATAGTCATCGTTGCTGTTACCTCCATTGTGGAATCACTTCTCATTGTTTTGTTTTTGTTTTTGTCCTTGTCCTTCCCACACCATATATAAGTTGAACTTTATAGACATAAATAGGGTAGAAGTACGGAGGGGACGTTTGGAACTGTAGGAGCGTAGCGTCCGCCTTTGTCTTCTAATTTCATCCGCTAAAGCGGTATAAATCAAGAAATTTGAAGACAACAGCGGCCGAAAGTCCAAACAGTCCCCGCAGTGCGACCATATCCAATTTTGCACTCTGAAGTTCACCTTATAAAACTCAACCCTTAATTGCGCCCTCAGCAATCCCCTGCATAATGAACTTCTGGAAGAAGCCGTAGATCACAATGACCGGAAGTGCGGTCAGCACCAGCGCGGCCAGAATGAGCGACCACTCCTTGTTGTATTCCCCGAACAAAGTATTCGTCGAGAGGATCAGTGTGTATTTGTTGGAATCCGTAAGCATCAGCAGTGGCAGCAGGAAGTCATTCCAGATCCACAGGAAGTCCAGAATCGCGATAGTCACCGTAATCGGCAGCAGCAGCGGAAAGATAATCCGGAAGAAGGTCTGGAATTCCCCGCAACCGTCCATCCGGGCCGCTTCCTCCAGCTCCCGGGGAATGGACTTCACAAACCCATGATACAGGAATATCGCCATATTGACCCCCAGGCCAATATAGATGAGGGCCAACCCGTAGGTGCTGCCGCTGACATGAAGGGTTTTGGCCATACGGGTCAGCGGAATCATGATCGAATGAAACGGCACCAGCATCGAAGCTATGAATAAGGAGAAGATGGCTGCGCTCAGTCTTCCCGAGGTCCGGGACAGCTTGTAGCCGGCCAGGGCCGCACAGAAGATAATGCCTCCGATGCCGATCACGGACACAATCACCGAGTTCAGTGTGCTGTGCAGCAGGTTGATTTTATCAAAGGCCTGGCTGTAATTCTCGAAATGCAGCTTGGTAGGCAGCGCCAGGAAGGAGGAGAACATCTCACCCTGTGTTTTTACGGAATTGATAATGGCCAGGTAGATCGGGAAGAAGGAAATGACCGCTCCGATCGATAGAAACAGTGTAATGAGCAGGGAAGCCCCTTTTCTGAGTCTCATGCTTCCACCTCTTTTCGTTTCATGACACCAATCTGGATGAAGGTGAAGATCAGGATGATCGCAAACAGAATAACCGATTTGGCGCTGGCATAACCGTAACGGAAGTTGTTGGAGAACGCCTCTTCATAAATGTTCATCGTGATTACCTGCGTACTGCGTCCGGGACCACCACCGGTGAGTCCGTAGACCGCCTCGAACACCTTGAACGCCCCGTTCAACGTCAGGAAGAAGCAGATCGTAACAGCATGCGTAATCATTGGCAGTGTCACCTTGCGGAACGTCTGGAACGGGCTGGCCCCATCAATAACGGCAGCTTCCTTGAGGCTTTGCGGCACACCCTGCAGGGCGGCCAGATATATAATCATCATATAGCCGACACCGTTCCACAGCGATACGATTATGATCGAATAAAAGGAGACCTTGGGATCGCCGATCCACAGCTGGTCCAGGAAGGACATGGCCGTTTTTTCGGCAATTTGCGGCAGCACCTGGGAGAACACAAAGGTCCACATGAAGGCACTGATAATCGTACTGATCATATTTGGCATGAAGAAAATGGTGCGGAAAAAGCCTTTGGTTCTGGTCTTTGTCTCAATGAACACCGCTAGCACAAGTGCGAATACATTTTGCAGAACGATCATGAAGAGAACGTATTTCAGTGTAAACATTAGAGAATGTACGAAATCGGGATCTTCCCGGAGCGCTTCAATAAAATTCCCAAGTCCGATAAAAGAGTAATTGCGGTTCAGACCGTTCCAGTCAGTGAAGCTGTAATACATTCCGCCAATCGTGGGAATCAGCAGAAACAATGAGTAAATAATAAATGCGGGCGCGACGAAAGCAAGCAGCGAAACAATATGTTTATAGCTCTTGACCGGCACAGTATCCGCCCCTCTCCTTCTATGATGTGGGCAGCAGCAAACAGGGATGGAGGATAACAGGGTTCCCTCGCTCTTCCATCCCTGATCGTCTGCCGCAGCTTATTTATTGACTTTGTTGTAGGATTTCCATGCTTTATCGAGTGCCTTCAGTACATCATCTTGCGACATTTGTCCGGCGTAGTATGCCTGCAGCCCCTTGCCTACCTCATCCTTGACCGATTGCGGAATAGCCGGGTCTTGTACAGACTTGCCTGCTTTGACATAGGAAGTTGCTTCAGTAATCCAAGGATAGCTCTCATACGTGTGAACCGTGGATACCGGATTGAACTTCATAGCCTGGAAAAGTTCGTTGGATGCCTTATCATCCAGCACATAGTTCAGGAAGTCGAGTGCAACTTCTTTGTTCTTGCTGGTCGGCGACAGCGCCAGCGACGTTGAGGCGCTGAGGTTGATCAGTGTCGCATCCGCATTATCGTTGATCGGCAGCGGTGCTACCCCAAAGTCCAGATCCGGATTGGATTTGAGAATCGTCTCCGCATACCATGGACCCATCAGCCACATTGCTCCCTTGCCTGCTGCGAAAGCCGCTGCACCATCATCGCCGCCAACCTCGGTGGCTTTGGCTGTGCCATTCTCATTGATCAGATCGAATACATCAAAGATTGCCGATTTCATCTCGCTGAAGGAGCCTTCGTCCTTGTTCATTTTGTTCACAAATTCAGGATCTTCAGTCTTCATCATTCCGCCTACAGCCAGCGGCAGCACCAGCTGCGGAATCCAGGACTCCTTGTACGAAAGTACGAATGGAGTAATTTTCTGGGCCTTCAGCTTCTCAATGACTGCCTTCATCTCTGTCAGCGTCGTTGGCGGAGTCAGTCCCTGCTCACTGAAGATTTTTTTATTGTACAGGTAGCCCCAAGACAAGGTTTCCAGAGGCAAGGCCACAACCTTGCCGTCTGTAGTCGTAACTGAAGGCTTCACGCTGTCGAGCAATTTGCCGACAAAAGGCTGGCTTGTCAGGTCCTCCAAATATCCGGCTTTATAGTAGGAAGGGATTTCGTTGACAGCATGTATGGCGAAAATATCCGGCGCATCATTCGAAGCGAGCCGTGTTTTGAGAATCTGGGAAGCGTTGTCCGCCGTAGGCATTTCCAGTTGCACGGAGACGTCGATGTTCTTGTCTGCTTTCTCTTTCTTTACAAACTCGGCGATGTAGTTGTCATACTGCTCTTTGAAGCGCGGCTGGGCGATGAACATCTTCAGTGTGACGCTTTTGCCAACACTGCCAGTGCCTGTTGTATCTCCGGATGCAGTGCCTGCATTACCGCTGTTGTTATTGCCGCAGCCTGCAAGCAGTGTAGCGGCGAGGATCGTGCAGAGTAACCCTTTGCTCGTCTTTGTCATGCTGTAAGACCTCCCAATGTCTGTGTTTTGTTTACGCTTTCATTGTATCCTGTTTATGAAAGCGTTTAATTGGACGGAATTACCCTTCCGGATTGGACATTTTTAAACCGGCTTTCTGCTTGCGCATTTCTCCCGGAGCCACGCCATAATGTTTCTTGAATACCCTGTAGAAATACCCAACATCTTCATACCCCGCAAGCTCCGCTACGGTCTTGATTGGAATACTCTCATCGGCCAGCCATTCCCTGGCTTTGTCCATCCGCAGCCCGAGTATGTAATCCGTTACGTTGCAGCCATATTCCAGCTTGAACACCTTGCTCAAATACTCCTTGCTGACAAAAAAAGCCCTGGCTAGCCCTTCCAGCGTCACCGCCTCGGCAAAATGCCCGTCGATATACTGTCTCACCTCTTCGAGGTTCAGCTTGTTTTTGAACTTGCGCTGACCGATCAGCTGCTCGAGGCTTGTCTCATAGATCTCCTTCAGATAGGCGGTCAAACTCCCTGCCGAAGTCATTGCCGCATGCGGGATTTCTGCTTTCAGATCATCCTCTGCAAGCCCGTTACCCCGCATGAGCTCCTTCAGGAGCAACAGCATTTCACTGCCGGCCTGGCGGAGCGCTCCGGGCACTTCGGTTCCGCCAAGCTCCAATTCTTTTTGGGCTCCATCCAGAACTGAATTTACACCTTCAGCATTCAATTCATTGAAATGCACCCGCATGAGCTGCTTGCAGGAAGCAAGCCATATGGACACATCGATGTTCAGCGCATAGGCACTTTGTCCTTGCGAAGCTGCCTCCAGCTCTTTCCGGCATTTGCCCAGCACAGCATTCAGCTCCTTCGGATCAATGGGCTTCAGCAAATAATCCACCGCCCCGTACCGGATGGCATTCTGCGCATATTTGAAATCATCGTAGCCGCTGACCACAATCATCTTGACCTCAGGAAAACGTTCATGCACTGCGTTCATCAGCATAACACCGTCCGCACCGGGCATACGCATGTCAGTAATGACAATCTGCGGGGACAGCTCTCCTATCAGGCGAAGTGCCTCCCGTCCGTCTTCCGCCTCACCGGCAATTTCCATTTCTAATTCTGCCCAGGAGCCAAACGTCCGCACAATGTCACGGTTCCAGCTCTCATCATCCACCAGCAGCACTTTATACATTGTCGGCTCATTCCTTTCTGTAATAAATCGAGCATGGAAAATCATAATTCCGGGTTCGGCCGTGGCTCCAGAGAATGTTTGGACTTCCGGCCGCTGTTGTCCGCAGATTTCTTATTTTATACCTCTGATTACGGTTGAAATCCGCAGACAAAGGCGGTCGCTATCGCTCCTACAGTTCCAAACTTCTCCTCCGCCACTTCTGCCCGTATTTTTGAAAATTCAAAATTCAATTTATATTTGTTTTATAGGGGAATTCTTACGGTCACCGTAGTCCCCTCTCCTTCCCGGCTCTCCACTTGAATGCCGTAGCTGTCGCCAAAATGCATTTGAATCCGTGAAGCGACATTGCGCAGTCCAATCCGCTCTCCGTGCGTCCATAAATCCCCGCTGCGCCGGGTAAGCCGGCCCTGAAGTTCTGTAAGCCGGTTCGGCTCCATGCCTACACCATTGTCACGGATCATAATGACCGTATCCTGTCCGGAACAGACCACCTTGACCTCAAGCTCCCAGAGACCCTCCTGCTGCTCCAGGCCATGAAAAAAAGCATTCTCCACAATCGGCTGGAGACTCAGCTTCGGAATAAAGCTCCCAAGTGCTTCTTCATCCACTTCTAGACGGTAACTCAACCGGGCGGCGAAACGCTGCTGCTGAATCTGCATGTAGTTGTTCAGATGAGTCAGCTCCGCCCGCAGCGGTGCCAGATCCTCCGGCTCGCGGATGATATAGCGGAACATATCGCTCAGCGATCTAATCACTTCATAGCTTTCTGCGGGGCTGTTCTTGAACAGCATGCTGCCGATCATCTGCAGGGTGTTCTGCAGAAAGTGCGGGTTGATCTGCGCCTGAAGTGCTTTGAGCTCGGCGCTTTTTTTCTCCAGACTGATCATATACTCCGTACGGATATGCTCCCGGATGCGGTGCGACATCTGATCCAGCTTCGTCTCCAGCAGGCCGATCTCATCCACACGGTTGCTGTGCCGCATCTCCCGTTCCTTCATCATGCCAAAGCCTTGAATTGAGCGGGCCAGACTGACAATCGGTGTAGCCAGCCGCCAGGCCAGAATGACTGCGAGCAGAATGGCCACGACAACAGATACGGCACCGATAATCAGTCCAAAGTTCATCGTCGCCAGCGCACTCTGGTTAATGAAGCTGTTCGGAATCACAGTAACCAGCTTCAGACCCACCGGATCAATGGTGTTGTAGAACACATACTCATCGTCACTGCGAAAATACCCCTGGCTCTCACCCGTTCCAGCGACCCGTTCCAGCGTTGCCGCTGCCGGAGCATTGCCCCAGGGCTGGTAGAGGACCTTACCATCCGTTCCGGCAATAAAAACGGTATGGTCATTCCCGCGCCCCAGCAGATTCAGCGTCTGATCAAGCACTCCCCAGCGGATCTGCAGGGAAATTCCGCCCAGCTTCTCCTGGTTCTCAAAACGGTTAATGCTGCGGACCAGTTGAAACTTGGCCCTATCTGTACTGTCCGTAGTGATCATGAAATCCTTGTTCTGATCGAACAGCAGCTTATAAGGTAACGGAACCGTAGCCGGGGATTCAATGTCACTCTGGGAGGCATTGATCGTGTACAGCTTGTTGTAATCCTTCAAATACAGCTCTACGCCTACCACATGATTGCCCGCAGAGTAGAACAGATTGGTCAAAGTATCGGTAATATTCCGCTGCGCAGTGAACTGGCTGGACAGGCTGGCTTCCTCCGCATTCGCAAGATAATCGCTCAAATGCGGACTGATCAGCACCGTATAGATCAGATTGTTCAACTGGGCGAACTGGTCGCCCAGATAGATTCCGGTCCATTTCATATTGGAGAGATTCGTGCTGATCACTTCAGCCTCCATGGAGCGGCGGCTGTTCTCTGCAGCCAGACCGGTAATGGCTACGATGGGCACCACGGCCAGCAGAATCATCGTCAGAATAAGCTTGTTGCGTATACTCCGCCGGAAGGGCTCCGACAGCTTCATCATCCATTTGGCAAACATAACGCGCTCCAGCCCCCTTGCCTCACTTGCAGTAGTTTATCCCTGGAATGGAATAATATAAATGTATACGAATATGCCTTTCTTGTAGCAAAAAACTAACGCCCCGTAAGCTCCGGGCGTTAGTCTTGTGAATATAACTATACTGTGATCCAATTAACCTATCACAAAGGTATGAAAGGATTCTGCTTCCAGCTTGAAGGAATACAGCGATGACCCGCTTTGCAGATGCAGCATCCGCGCCTCCATATAGGGATTTGCGATAACAATGGTTACCCTGCCCTCCGGTGTGCGGAATGCGGCAGCATGTCCGCTCCACGGTCCCTTCAGCCCAATTCTTACCGAACCCGGCGCTGCAAAGCGGGAGAAATGCTTCATCACATAGTACTCTGGATTATGGGTGGCCTGTCTTGAAGCAGGATCAATGGTCAGCATGGAATTCTGCTCCCAGCCCCAGGTGCTGCGCCCTTTCGGAGCAAGTGCCATATTCCAGTAGATGTAGGCATTTACACCGTTCATAAAATAGTGCTGGTACAGGCCAAATATATATTTGGCATAAAACCAGGTGTTCTCGCCGTCGCCGCATTCATTTTCCGTCTGCATGTATCTCAGCTCTGGGTAGCTCTGCACCGTACGCTGGATCGCATGCTTACCTGCCCACTGATAACCCACGCCTTTAACGTATTTGTAAGCCTCCGGATCACCAAGCACGACACCCGCATACGCGTCATAATCGCTGGACTTCTTCTTCAGCCATTCATCCCATGGTTCCGGGGCATTGATCGTACCGAGCCATATTTCCGTATCCAGTCCATGCTTCTCGAAGGCTGGGCCCAGATAATCACGGATAAAAACTTTGAGCTGCTCGCCGGTCCAGACACAGGACGGGAACTTCTGGTCGGCAACCACTTCATTCTGCACATGCACCTGATGTATGGTAATTCCCTCTTCCCGGTAGGCTTCCACGAACTTCACGAAATAGAGGGCATAAGCAGCAAGAATCTCCGGCTCCCAGCGGAGTGTACCATAATTGTAGGCCTTGGGAAATTTCATCCAGGTTGGCGGACTCCAGGGAGAAGCAAATAACTTCAGCTCCGGGTTCAGCGCCAGGGCTTCCTTGATATAGGGAATGAGCAGCTTTCTGTCCCGTTCAATCGAGAAATGCTCCATGGCATAGTCGCCATCCGTTTCGTTCAGGCTATACCAATCGAGCGCATAATCGCTGGCTCCGATAGGCAGACGGCAGATACTGAAACGCTGCCCGCCTTCGGGATGGAACAGGTCGTACATCACCCTGGCCCGCTCTTCCTCCGGCAGATGGCTAAGCGCGTCGTAGCCGAGTTCGTTGAAGCAGCCACCGAAGCCTTCCAGGGTCTGGTAGATGTCTTCCGTAATGGTCAGGTTGGCCGGAGCAGTATGCTCCGGTCTAGTAATTTCAGTCGCGGATACCCCATGTTCGGTCCAAGGCGCATCTTCTGTACTGGAGTACCATTTAAGCTGTATATTCGTCATCATCTATACCTCCATTTGAACATAGAAATTCATCTGACAGTCCTGCCCCACAATAATGTTTGCGCTTTCATTATAACTCTTCTATTGTACGGATGAATTGGACAATCTGGTGATCCGGGATTGGACTATTTTAATCCGCTTAGGAGTTTTACTCTGCAAGTAAGCCAAAAGACAGCCCCCCCCCGCTCCAGGGCTGCTGTCTTTTGTCATCCATACGAAAGTCTTTGAGGATACTTCACGCTTCAGCTGCCGTTATTTCGCTGCCACCAGCGCATTCAGCTCGCGCAGATCCTTAGCCAGATCCGCCTCGGTATATTTCCCCTGCCCGAATCCGATCATGGCCCGCAGCGGCATATATTTCATCATCGCCAGGAACATATCCGGATTGTCCTCCATCGCACTTTCGAGTCCAAAAATACTGCTGAATTTCTTCGCCGTCTCTGCCGTAAGCGGATTATCCAGCAAATCCCCGACAGTAGTATTCCGGTGAAAGCGTACTGCGATTTCGGTCGTGGAGGACACTTCCAGGGAAGCCGTCAGGCGGATATCACGGGAAGAGGCCCCGATCCCGATCCGGAATGTCCCGCTCTCCACATGCCAATCAGCAAGCTCCACATTGTAATAGGCAAAGGCCCGTTTATTCAGTACAAAAGAAACCTCCCGCGCTTCTCCGGGCTGCAGCTCCACCTTCTGGAAACCCTTCAGCTCCTGCAGCGGACGGATAACGCTGCTCTCCACATCACCTACATAGAGCTGCACAATCTCCTGTCCTGTCCGGTTGCCGGTATTCGTCACGGTTACGCTGACCTTCACAGTTTCCTTATCGCTCAGGCCCGTTTTGTCCAGGATCAGATCACTATACTCGAATTCGGTATAGCTCAGGCCGAAACCGAACGGGAAGAGCGGCTCCAGCTCTTTTTTATCATAATAGCGATAGCCGACGAATAAGCCTTCCTTGTACTCCACCCTGTCCCCTTCACCGGGGAAATTCAGGAACGACGGGTTATCGCTCAGCTTCACCGGGAACGTCTCAGCCAGCTTGCCGCTTGGACTCACCACGCCGAAGAGCAGATCAGCCACCGCACCGCCAAAGGCCTGTCCGCCCAGATAGCCTTCCAGGACTGCCTTCGTCTTGGAGAGCCAAGGCATCTCCACCGGGGATCCGTTGCTAAGGACGATGATCATATTCTCCTGCACCTCTGCCACCGCATCAATAAGCGCAATGTGGCTCGCGGGCAGCGACAGATGACTGCGGTCATAGCCCTCCGACTCGTAGCGGTCAGGCAACCCAAGGAACAACACCGCGACATCCGACTTATCGGCTGTCTCACGCGCTTCACGCAGTAGCTCCCCATTCACCTCATCGCTGCCCAGTTCATAACCCTGCGCATAGTGGAAGCTTGCAGATGCTCCCGCTACAGCCTGCATTTCCGCAAAAGCATCATCCAGCTTCGTCGGATTCACATGCGAGCTTCCGCCGCCCTGATAACGCGGCTTCTTGGCGAATTCACCGATGATGGCAATTTTCCCTTCGCGGGCAAGCGGCAGCAGCCTGTCTTCATTCTTCAGCAGCACCATGCTCTCCCGGGCCACTTCACGCGCAAGCCGGTGGTGTTCCTCGGGATCAAACGAAGCATTTTCTATACGACGCTCTGTCCGTTTGAAAATAAAGCTCAGCAGCCGCTCCACCGCAAGGTCCAGCGTCTCCATGGACAGTTCGCCGCTGTTCACGGCGGCTACGATTTTGGCGTCACCGATTCCGCCGCTTGAAGGCATCTCCAGCTCAAGTCCGGCTTGTAGCGCCTTCACCCGTTCGTTCACCGCTCCCCAATCTGACACCACGAAGCCTTCAAATCCCCATTCATCCCTTAGAATCCGGGTCAGCAGGGTTTCACTTTCCGAAGCGTATTCACCGTTCACCCGGTTGTAGGAGCTCATGACACTCCATGGCTGGCTTTGCTTCACAGCCCCTTCGAAGCTCGCCAGATAAATCTCGCGCAGCGTCCGTTCGTCAATTACGGCATCTGTAGACATTCTGCGGTGCTCCTGGTTGTTAGCGGCAAAATGCTTCAGCGATGTGCCCACGCCCTGGCTCTGAACACCCTGAATATGATTGGCGGCCATCTCCGATGATAAGTAAGGGTCTTCCGAGAAATACTCGAAATTCCGCCCGTTCAGCGGAGAACGCTTGATATTGGTTCCCGGTCCCAGCAGTACGGCCACATCCTCAGCCTGACATTCTGTGCCCAGTGCTTCGCCAACCCTGCGGATCAGCTCACGGTTCCAGGAAGAAGCAAGTCCTGCCGCTGAAGGAAAACATGTAGCAGGCACACTGTTATGGAGACCCAGATGATCGGCGCTCTCTGCCTGCTTGCGCAGTCCATGCGGCCCATCGGTCATCATCAGAGAAGGAATACCCAGCCGTTCAATGCCTTTCGTATGCCAGAAATCCAGCCCCGAACAGAGTCCAGCCTTCTCTTCAAGCGTCATTTGCGATATGAGGTGGTGAATGTCAGTTGTCATCATATGCCTCCTTGAAAGTGCTTTCTTATTTCTCATTCTAATATACTTCCCGGCAGATTTATGGCAAAATCATTGTATTATTGGTATTTTCATTAGGTGTGAGGTGAGGGAATATGCTTGATCAATTAGAGATATTTGAACGGATTCCTTATATCTGCGGACTGCTGTACGAGGCTTACCGGATACCGGTCGTTTGGCTGAATGCAGAGGGCGAAACGGCGCTGGCACTGCCGCAGTCATACCAAGGCCGGCCTTCGGCTGAAGACAGCCAAGGACTGCCGGCTGAAGTACTGGGACAAGTTAAGGTTGCTGCGAACTTCGGGAATGATGCAAGGACTGTTGTTTTTCCGCTTATCTGTACAACGGCCTACCTGGAGAATTTCATCTTACTTCAGTTATCGGGAGTGGCAGAGCAGGCGGGAACCATCTTGATCGGCCCCTCGCTGTATACGACCATCAATGAAGAAACGGCGGCGAGTCTCCTGCGGGACCACAATATTCCCTCCGGACAGCTGGAGGTGTGGCTTCAGTATTACAGTGCGCTTCCCGTACTAGACAGGATGCGTCTGTATCATGCGGCCATACTGCTGTACACACTGGTGACCGGGCTAGCCTTATCCATCAGCGAACTGCTGCTGAATTCCCTGGAGCTTCAGCCTGCACAGCTGGAGGGCGGCGCACCTGATCTGGCTCTGTCCTACCGCCGGGAAAATACCTGGCTGCACCATGATCCAGGCCAGGAGCGCGAGCTCTTCAGACATATCCGTAACGGAGACAAGGAAGGGCTGCTGCAGACGCATGCGGGTTTCCGCGAAGATCAGTATGGACTACTCTCTAAGAAAAGCCAGCTGCGCAGCAAAAAGAATCTCGCCATCACCTCCATTACCCTGGCGACACGCGCGGCCATGGACGGAGGACTGTTCTGGGAGATTGCCTACACGCTTAGCGATTTTCATATCCAGCACATCGAAGAGCTGAGAGATATTCCAGCGGTGGAACGGGCCCAGCTTGCGGCCCTGTGTGATTTCGCCGATCATGTGAAGAATAACCGCAGATCCAAGCTATCCCGGACTTCTGCGCTGTGCCAGAACTATATCTTCAACCATTTATATGAGGAGCTTACACTCGGCAAGCTTGCAGATGTTGTAGGGCTTAATGCCAGCTACCTGTCCCAGCAGTTCAAGAAGGATACAGGCCTAGCCGTCAGCGATTATATTCAGCGGGAACGGATCGAGGAAGCCAAACGTCTGATGGATCTGCCGGGCATCACCCTCTCGGATATCGCAACCCGACTGCATTTCAACGACCAGAGCTATTTTACCAAAGTGTTCAAGAAATATACGGGGATGACTCCGAGGCAGTTCAGGCAGGACCGGGGGGAAAGCTGATATAGATGAATTGTAGACATATGTAGTGCGAAATTCATGTGCCAAACTGATTTAAGTGATGGCTTAGGTGCTTATACAATCCTTTTCCCCATTGCTCAGGAGTCAGTTTCCCAAAAAAAGGATGTGGGTGGGAGGTGCATTTTTCCGGGCCATTGCTCTGGAATGTTATAATTTTTTGTTTTAGTTTTTCTTTTTCTATTTCAAATTCTTTTTCTTCTACAATCAAAATTGTAGGAATAGTGGACATGTTGCGGGCAAGCGGCTTGTCATTAAAAAAGATTGGTTTCACAAACGTTCCAATTAATACGCCTAACCAACCTCTTGGAGGAAAGGTATTTCCCATTGCAATGTCGTGGAACGATGAGCAATGAGCTAGCATTTGGGCGACATTCATCTTACCCCATTGAGGGCGTGAATTGGGACTCAATTTGTCTATTCGGTTCAAGATCTCCGCTGTGTCCGTTTGATTAAAGATATTTTTCATAACAGCCTCCTTTTAATTTAATGTCTAAAAATTGAATGGCTTGATAGTTTCTAAGCTAATCTTACCAGATATTCACATACTCAGTTTCTTCGGGATTGCTCATTTTTTTACTGCCCGCCTCTTGTAAATATCAATATTCGCAAAACGCTGCTTCCTGTCTAATCCTTTTTTTCTCAGTCTAATAATATATTCCCCACCAACACCGCACACTGTTCACCCAGTTATTGTACCCTGTCTGCCACACTCTCCGCGCAAGGCAGAGGAATATTTGCAATATTATGGTACAATCCTGGTAAGGAGCATGTAAATTTTAGGAGGGATAGGTTTGGGTATTGGTATTATTTTTGTTGTAGTGTTCTTCTACATCGTCTCAAAAGCCATTATGAAAGATAACAACAATAAACGCGGGAACAGAGGAAAGGACAGAAATAACTCTGCAGACAGTTTCTTCTTCAACGGTACCGGTATGGACCTTACCCCTGAAGACAGCCACAATAAACATCATTCCGGCAATCATCACGACGGGGGCAACGGTAACAGCAGCCACAACCATCATAACCACGGCGGTAGCAGCTGGGGCGGAGGTCATGGCAGCCACGGCGGCTGGGATGGCGGCGGTCATAGCGGGGGTCACGACAGCGGCGGCGGTGGTGGAGACTCCGGCGGTGGCGGCGGAGATGGCGGCGGTGGCGGTGGCGGAGACTGAAGCCACATAGATCTTAAGAACCCGCTGGCGCAGCGATGCAGCCGGCGGGTTCTTTTTAGGCTAATCCGACATGCCAAAAACCCCGCATCCTGATTCATCAGAAGTTACGGGGCCATTGATGTGTTATTCTATGCGCTAAAATGGAAACGGCTCAGCAGTACCTCGCCGCTAAAGATCAGATACACGTCCGTGTTTCCAGCTTCAATGCTTACTGGAACGGACAGGCTTTCCCACTCCTGAAGGTTACTGCCTGCCGGAATCACCAGCGTAGCTGCCAATTTCCCCACAGGACCTCCGGTTCTAATCTCCACACTGCCGCCCTTGGCAGAAGATACCAGACCCTGGAACTCAGCTGCACCCTGTGCAAACGTTGCATCCTTAAAGGCAATCCAGGCTCCGTCCGCTGTAGGGTGAATGGATGCCCCGCCCGCCTTGCATTCGTCCAGGAACACTTTTTCATAGTCATCGTAGTTCTCGGCTTTGACTGTATGATACAGGTCACGCGGCGGAACCGTTTCGCCCTGTACTTGCACGCGTCCGGTCAGCTGAATGTCCCCCGAGGAACGGCCGATTAAGATTTCGTATTCACCGGTTTCCACACAATATTGCTCCCGCGTTACATCCCAGAAAGCGAGCTCAGCCACTGGTAAAGTGAATGTTACTGTCTGTGTTTGTCCGGCGGCAAGATGAATCTTCTCGAAACCCTTAAGCTGTTTCAGGGGGCGCTTCACCCGGGAGGACAAGGCATGAACGTAGAACTGAACTACCTCATCACTTGCTACGGAACCTGTATTCTCAACGTCTACCGTCAGCTCAATCGCTCCATCCTGCTTCAAAAGCTCCTCCGCCAGCGTAAGCTTACGGTATGCCACCTGAGCATAACTTAAGCCATGGCCGAACGGATACAGCGGTTCACCGTCAAAGTACATGTAGGTTCTTTTCCCTTTGATAATATCGTAATCCATCAGATCAGGAAGCTGATCCACGGAACGGTACCAGGTCATGTTGAGCTTGCCTGACGGACTGTAGTCACCGAACAGAACATCTGCCACCGCATTGCCGAGCTCCTGCCCGCTGTGGGAGGTATACAGAATTGCCGGAATATTCTCATCCATCCATGTCGAAGAGATCGGGTAGCTGCCTACAATTACTACTACAGTATTAGGATTAGCTTCGTATACCGCCTTGACCAGACGTTCCTGCTCTTCTGGAAGCACAATATCCGGTCTGTCTATTTCTTCTTTGCCGTTCAAAAGCGGATGATTGCCGACGAACACGACTGCGACCTCAGCGGATTTGGCAGCTTGGACCGCCGCATCCACGCCATTTACAATAACGGTCTTGTTGAATTTCCGAGCTTCGGCAGCGGCATCCTGATCACCAACCTGGAGTGTGCCATCCTCTGAATTAATGGAGATCAGCTTGTCATTCCACGTGCGCAGACTCACAGCTCCTCCGTCTTCCGGCACCAGATTCAGCGATTCCTTCACGTACCAGCCATAGATTTCTTCAGCAGAAGCTGCCAAGGTATCCGAGTCGTTCAGTGTAACATATTGTCCCCGGCTGGTTGCTTCCAGCGTATGGGCAGCCCAGCCCCAGGCCGTATGACGGAACATTTCCCCACGTTCAGGTACGTCATGCATTACAGCCAATCTTCCGTCTTCACCAGTCATTCCCACAGCCTTACCACTTGCTGCTGAAGTCAGGATAATGCGGTCATCCCCGCTCTCAAAAGCAACCTGCTTCCCGGCCAGCTTCTTCGTTACACCCTGCAGCGGGGTCACGCCATAAGCCAACGTACCAGAATACCAGTCTCTGAAAGCTTCATCCGCCAGTGGCCCGATGAGCGCAACCTTGGACAGCTCCGTCTTGCGGAGTGGAAGGGTATTATTGTTATTCTTCAGCAGCACGATGGACTGCTTCGCTGCCTCCAGGGACAGCTCACTGTGTTTCTTGCTGAGAATCACACTATCATCGATAGCTGCATACGGATTACCTTCCTCCGGATCGAACTCACCCAGACGGAAACGGACGCGGAACGTGTTGAAAAGCGCACGGTCCAGATCCTCCTCGGTCAGCAGCCCTTCATTCAGTGCCTGATGAATAACCTTGATAGTCTCTTCTGTTTCTTCAGTTACACTGTCGATGCCGTTCTTGATGGATTCGGCCATGGATTGTGCGAACGATTCATAATACTTATGATCCTTCACAATTCCGAACAAATCTCCGGCATCGCTTACAATAAAGCCGTCCATTTCCCATTCGCCCTTCACAATCTCCATGACTGCCGGATGCAGGATCACTGGAACACCGTTCACCGAGTTGTAAGCTGTCATCATCGACTGCGCGCCGCCTTCCTTGAAGGCAGGCTTGAAGGCTTCCAGATAATACTCGCGCATATTGCGCGGATCAATGCTGGAGGAAGCCACTCCCCGGTCAATCTCATTGTTATTGCCCAGGAAATGCTTAAGCGTTGCTACCGCTTTCAGATACTTGGGATGATCCCCTTGAATCCCCTTCACCAGCGAGGTGCTTAGACGGCCGGTCAGTTTCGGATCTTCGCCATAAGCTTCTTCCGTTCTGCCCCAGCGCGGATCCCGCTCCATATCCACTGTAGGCGCCCACAGGGTCAGGCCGTTCACTGTCGGATTTTTTTTGTAAAATGCTCTGGCTTCATCGCCGATCGCTTCACCGATTTTTTGCAGCAGCTCCGGGTTCCAGGTACAGGCCAGGCCGCTCGGCTGCGGAAAAGAGGTCGCTTTGCCCAACCAAGAAATCCCATGTGCCCCTTCCGTACCATGCTTATAGCCGCCTACTCCTAAGCGTTCGATAGCTGCTTGATATTGAGGCATCAGGCTTACCTTCTCATCCAGCGTTAATCTGGAGAGCAGATCCTGAACACGTTCATTCAGCTGCAATTCAATTTGTTGAAAGGGTAATGTTGCGGTTTCCATTGAGAAGACACTCCTTTTAATCTTTATGATAACGGTTTCAACTATCTTTCCAATCATAAAAGATTCCCGCCGGAAGCAACACCTGAATAATTGACAGAAAAATCAGTTCATAATTAGAGATTCAGGAGGAGGATCAGCACCCTCAAGTCGACAAAAACTTCCGCGCATCCGCCGAGAGGCCGGAGAAGTTCTGATCCCCGCTGGTGATGACATAAGTGCCTTCCAGAATAGACTCCGGCGGGCGGTTCCGCACCTCTTTGGGTGTGAGGCCGTATCTGGCCTTGAACACTTTGTGAAAATAGGAGTACGTGCCGAACCCGCAGCTTCCGGCAATATTTTCCAGTCCCAAGTCGGTATAACGGATGCGCTCCAGAGCATTGGACAACCTGATTTCCTGGGTGTAATGAATAATCGTATACCCCGTCAGCTTTTTAAAAAGATGCACAGCACGGGAGACACTAAGTCCGGCCGCCGCTGCAACCTCTTCCACCCGGAGTGGACGCAGGGCATGCTCGTTGATATACCGCTGCATCAGCAGCACCATTTCATTGGAACGCACCAGCGGGTCCTGACGGGAAACAGCCTCCTCCGAGAGTCGGTCGAGCGATAAACATAAGGCACATAGCAGATGCCGGATCAGCTCGGGGTTACCCTGCACGATCCGGTGCTGTTCGATGCTCAGTTGCTGCCACAAGGAGAGCATTCCGGCATCCAGATGAATCCGCTGCTGGATCGGGCGGGTCCGGTCCTTCCACCACTGTTCAATCCACGAGCCTTCGCAGAGCAGATAATAATCCCCGCTTTCAATCTTCCCGTCCATGGCCTCCACCTCTAGATGATAAAGTTCACCAGGAGGATAGATCAGCAGATCTCCAGGCTCAACGATTCTCATTTTCCCCTGGATCAGCGCTCTGCAGCTGCCCATCACCTGCAGCCGAAGCAGGAAAAAAGGTGGTGGTGTAAAGGAGGTTTTGAACGGAAGGGTATGAAAAGAGTACGCGCAGGCATGCAGCTTCAAGTCCATATTCACACCGTCCCAGCCAAATAGTAGAGGTTTTCGAGCAGATAAAACATTCTTTAATCATCAACAATTAACTATACTATAACCAAATGAAAGATAAAGCTGCAAGCTGATTCTGAAGGAGACGTTCCCGCCCCTATGTTGAACCGAACACGCAATCTTTTCCTAATTTCAGGCTATCCTGTATTTTTGATCTGCATGATGCTGCAGGGGATGGCTATATCCATTAGCTCCCCATTTTTGGCTGTTTATTTCACAACAAAGCTGGGTGTATCGGCAGCTACGTTTGGTGTTTTCACGGCAATAACGATCATAAGCGGCGTATGGCTCAGTATGTCGATTGCCAAACGCTCGGATAGCGGGCTGAACCGCAAAAAGCTGATGGTCACCGCCATGTTTTTCAATGCGCTCGCTTTTTCCGGCTACCTCTTCATCCATGAGTTTTATGGACTGCTGCTGTTTATGACCGTATTCACGGCACTCGGTGCCCCGGCCATGCCTCAGCTCTTCGCAAGTGCACGGGAGGCTGTCAATGCCAGCAAGTCCGCTGATCATGCCTTAGCCAATTCGACGCTTCGTTCGATGTTTTCACTGGGTTTTATCGTCGGCCCGCTGGTAGGCTCCGTTCTGATCCATTATTTCGGGTTCCAGGGCATCTTCACGAGTACGACACTGATTTTTATTCTAAATGCCATGCTAGCTCTATTCTTCATAAAAGCTCCCGCCGTTCCGGCAAAAACCGTCAGCCTGAAGTCTACGCCCGTTAGACTCCATCAGAACCCCCGGGTCCTGGTTCCATTTCTGGTGCTGACGCTGCTATATTCCGGGCACTGGATCAACAACCTGAATATTTCCCTGTTCATCACGGGGACGCTTGGCGGAGATATGCAGAATGTCGCATCGGTATCCAGTATTTGTGCACTGCTTGAGATTCCTCTGATGCTTGTACTGGGGTTACTGTCTGCCAAATATTCCGCCCGGCTGCTGATGGTCTGGGGGATTGTGCTGGGTGCGGCTTATTACATTGTCGTGCTGTTCTCCACTTCTCTGTGGCAAATCCTTGCCGGACAGGTGCTACTGGCCTTCTTCGTTGCTGTTATCTCCGCCATCGGCATCAGCTATATTCAGGATTTGCTTCCTGATTTGCCGGGCTATGCTTCAACACTGTACACGAACTCTACGACGATTGGCAGACTACTGGGAAGTCTCGCGGGGGGCGCAGCTGCACAGTGGTTCGGATACCGGAATGCCTATTGGGTATGTCTGCTGCTGGGCTTATTCTCTCTTGTCTTGCTCGCACTTCCCCAGCGTTTGGCCGCAGAAGAGGGCGCTCACTCTACCAGCATCACATAACAGGAGGAATCTGCGATGAAAATCATACTTGTTGACGACAGCCCCCATGTGCGCAGAGAGCTTAAGCTATTGCTGGAGCAACTGCCCTTTGAATATGAGGCCATTCTGGAAGCCGCCTGTGATTCAGAGGCGCTCCGGCTAATCGAAAGGCATAGACCGGATCTTATTGTCACGGATGCCAAGCTGCTGATCAGCGAAGCAGGGGCGATAGATCGTATAAATGCAGGTCAGACTTATGGCAAAATCATTGTGACCAGCAGCCACGAGTTTGTCCTGGATGCCTTCTGCAAAGGCGGTATGGATATCCTGCTCAAGCCTGTTATCAAGGAAGAGCTATTGTATGTATTGCTTAGAGCGGCGGAGGTCACGGGGCAAGAGGGCATGTATAGTGAGCAGCCGGGGGTTGCTCCGGCAGGCTAATTGTTCTGGGAAGAAAGTGACTACGTGAAGAAGAACTCCGCGTGAGATTCCTTGGACATCTCCAATAAAACAACTCTAATACGCCAAACGGCGGTTCTCCCTCACCGGAGAACCGCCGTTCTACTGAATTTTTGCATACTCTGCAATAATTAGAACTATTCCTCATGCCCGCCGGGCTTCATCTTCAGCTTGCGGTAATCCCCCGGAGTCACACCGACAATCCGTTTGAATACCCGGCCAAAGGTGATGGAGTTGGCATAACCCAGCTTTTGTCCGATATCCTGCAGATTGTCACTGGTCGTGGCGAGCAGATATTCTGCCCGCTGCATCCGCAGCTGGGTCAGAAAATCTACAAACTTCATGTCAAACTCCTCTTTGAACAGGTGGCTCGCATATTTGCCTGAAATCTGGAACCGGTCGCTCAGATGCTTGAGCGATAAGTCCGGATTGTCAAAATTCTCTTCTATATATACCTTCATCTCGCTGATCATTGCACGGTAGCTTTTGGACTCATTGACCGATACATAGATGCGGTATATCTCCGCGAGCCATTTCAGCATGACATCATGAACCTGTCTCAATGTCGTTCCCGCTTCGATTTCGCTGTAATATCCCTGCAGACTTGGCTCGCTGAAGATTCTTTTCAGACTGTCCGAGAGTTGCCCCAGCTCACGGTCAAGCATTTGGATCAGGGTGTGGAGCAGCATATGAATTTCTTCGTCCTTCACCTGATCCTCGCTGAACCAGACGAACAATTCATCCAGCCTCTGCCGCCAATTCTCGTCCGCGATACGGAATTCCCGTACAATCTCACCCAGCATTTGCAGATATTTATAGGACTGCAGCGTGGACCGGTCCGGCAGATTATCACTAAGTACAACCCTATCCTTACCAAGCGACAGCTTGTGCTGCAGCGCCATGTCCGCTGCAGCGGAGGACTTGGGAATCCCCCCCAGTTCATCTACCACAGGACCGATTCCAATAGCCAGCGAGAGTCCCAGATTGTCACTCACCCATCGCAAGCAGCGCTCCGCCAGGTTCCGCAATTGGGACTTATTGATCGGGGAATTCCCGCTGGAGCCGACCATCAGCCCAATCCGGTTGCCGCTGACCCATTCACCCCAGCCCTCCAGGCCTTCTTCTCCCGCGAGCTCCTGAAACAGATTCATCAGTGTCAGCTTGAGCAGATTCTGATCCTTGGCAGGATATTTATTGCGGAAATCTTCATAGTGGTTAATCTCTGCTGCAATATAGGAAAATTGCAAGGAAGCTCCGGTGAACGGGCTGAAGCGTTCCAGCCGATCCTCCAAGGAGGCAATCCGTTCCCCCTCCAGCAGATCCAGGAACAGCTGACGGCGCTGGACCAGCAGATTCTCATCATGCTGTTTTTGATAATCCATAGTTTGATGGATCAGGGTTTCGAGCGCCTGGTCAATCATTACCAGTTCGTTCCTTGAGGTGACATCCATGCCTTCTTCACGGAACTGCAGCGCCTGAATCCGGTTCATCATCGCCTGGATCGGACGATAATTTTTGCGGGTAATGTACAGAATGTATAATGTCCCCAGCACCACAGTCAGAATGCCGATGATGATCCAGGTATACGAGACCACCGACATCCAGGCGAACAGCTCACCGGCAAGAATGCCGCTTTCGAAGGTCCAGCCCACATTGCCGGCAGGAATCCGGGTGAGGACACTGCTGCTCGGGATTTCTTTTTCCCCGTGAGCTGAATAGACAAGCTGTCCTTGATCATTGACCACGCGCATGAAAGACACCTTGCTGTTCGTCATCTCATCGATCATCCGTTCGATCCGGTACATGCTTAGATTGACTACGATGACACCCTCAGAGCCGAAAGGAAGCGGCAGCTGCTTGTACATACTGATGACCTCCGAGGCAGGGTCGGAGCTGAACAACCGCTGGCTGCGCACATCACTCCACTTACCGGTACCTGTCCGGGTCAGTGCCTGCTCCAGATAATCCCGGTCTGTAAATACATCGCTGTCCACCAGCCCGTTCAAAGTCAGCACTTTCCGGTCAAACTTCCGGTAAATATAGATGGAATCGATCAGTTGATTCCGGTAGATCAAACCCTGCATATCCTTCACGGTATTATACAGCCGGGTCCGGTCTCCCTGATCGCTCATCCCGCTTAGATAATCCCCGTAATCATGATTAGTCTCCATCTCTTGCAGCACAGCCAGTTCTACTTCGCTTAAGGCATTCTGTACGGAATCCACAACGTAGCCTGTAGAGATACGGTTGGCCTTTTCGGTCTCACTGCGTGAAAGCTCGCCTACAATGAGAAAGGAGAGAAAGATGAGAATCGATACGGTCAGCAGAAATATGGGGAAGTAAGAGAACATCATCCTGCTGGACCAATTCCGCTTCATATGAACCCCCCCCGCTCCTCTTAACTTGAATACCCGAGAGATGCGCAAGGAGCTTGGCCATTTACAAGTTCGGTGACATTCTCGCCATTCTGTTAATCCAATATAACATGCCTGCCCCGATTAATGCACTGGCAGTGCAGGCCAGATACATCACCTGTGGTCCGCCTGCACTATACAAATAACCGTTCAGCAGATTACCCACAATTCCCCCAAGACCTGAAAAGACCATATTAAAAATACTTTGCCCGGTAGCCTGCATCTTCTTACCCGCAGCGTTCGCCACATATTCAACCGCAGCGACATAGAACAAGCCAAAGGACAAGCCGTGCAGCACTTGAATACCAACCATTACCGCAGGAATGGGGAACAGCCATTGAATCGCCCACCGCAATGCGTAGAAAAAAGCAGCCAGGAGCAAAGTGCGTTCATACCCGATTCTACGGAGAATTTTGGCGGCAAGCAGCATGGAGGGGATATTGGTTAAGGAAGCCAGCAGGAGTGCTGTACCCACCATCGAATAGCTGCCTCCGGCATCCTGAAAGGCCAGGACAAAAAAGGAATTATAGGCGGTAAGCGTCTGATTGACAAAAAAACAGGCCACCAGAAACATCACGAACAGTCGATTCCCCAGCAGTTCCTTAAGTCCCTGGGATAATGAAATCGTGGTCGCATTGCTCTCTGTGGTGCTCGGCAAGCTCAACACCGTCACAGCGCTCGCGAGGCTGAGAACCAGAAATGGCATCCACAGCTGTGTAATCCCGAACTTCGACAGATAGAACCCTGCAGCATAACCTCCCAGCGCTGTGCCCAGACTGCCCATCATGCGGATCGAACCATAGGAGGTCCGTGCCTTCCGCGCTGCCGACACGGCATAGGAATCGGCAACCGGGCTTTGCGTGGCCTGAAAGACTATGGTTAGGATATATACCATCACAATGACCATAAAATACTTGAAGCCATAAAAAAATGAAAGACAAGCCGGTACGGATATACTAAGAATAAGCACTAACTTCGTCTGGCGGTAGCGGTCTACCAGCATACCCCAGACGGGCTGCACCAGAATGGATAATAGCGTTCCAATCGACATCAGTGCTCCCACTACATTAGCCCCAATCCCCTGATGAACAAACAGTGTTGTCAAATAGGGGTTAAACAAGCCACCCGCGAGGCCTGACAACAAATACACCATACGGAGCTTAATCAGCTCCATTCTGGCTTCCAAAGGTATTATCGCCGCATTCTCCATGTTGCATTCTTCCTTTATAATAGGTTGTTAACGAAAGATAGACCTCCCGCCTGGCTTGAGGTCTATCCTGATAAATCTATAAAGTGAGGGGGTCCAGCTGCAGCGTGAAATTCATACGCGCTTTCCCGTCTTGCGGACGGTGCAAATAGATAATCTCCAGCAGCGTCCCTTCTTCATTCCAGCAGATTTCCGGTTCCGGAGCGGCGGCAGATACCTTGCATGCCAGATTAGGCAGAGTCCAGATTGCAGAGGTGATCTCGGACGAATCAGGAGACAATCCAGGTCCGCTAATCTCGAAGTACACCTCGATCTCCACGTCTGTATCCAGTTGAACATCAATAGCGAGCCAATCCTTTTGAACCTTCGCCTCAAAAATCATTCCCCGCAAATGACTGTTCCAGCTTTTTCCCTTCTCCCGCCGCAGCAGACGCAGGTAGCATTTCTCCCCGTCAGCATTCACCCAGTGGATCGTCGCCGGATGCATCTGTCCGTTCGTGTTCCGGCTGCCGGACATCGCTCCAATCATCCGCTTGCTTTCAATCCATGCTGCTGCAGTGCACAAATGGCTGTTCTCCCCGGGTTGATCCCGTTCACAGAGCTCCCGGAACTGTCTTTCGGTTCGGCGGTCTCCGGCATGCACCCTGAACTGCGGCAGCAATACTTCAGGCAGATCCACACCTACGAGTGCAATCAGCGGGTCATGGCTGGTCTCGCAGTTCACCGCGGTCATATATTCATAGCTCTTGCCCAAGGCCAGATACAGAAAAACACCGATAGAGCTGTGGCCGATCATTTCCATTTCATAGGCCCGGGCGAAGGGCCCGGACAGATTCTCCAGATTCGGATTATAGAACTGGGCGATATTTGCCCAGAGTCCATGCTCAAGCTTACTTCCAGTCTCCCGGATGCCGGGAGTCTTGCCATACACTCTCCACATTCCCAGCACGGTCAAATCGACACCGTAATAAGTAGTAGTATTGAACTCTGACAGCGAGCCGAATTCCTCATAGGCTGCCAGCATTTCCGCCGCCTGCCGGTCTGCATGATCCATCCAGGAAGCATCGGCAAAGCGGTAACCGTAATAGTGCGTGATGAATATATGCATAAGCACGATATTGGAGTTCATGGGAATGGCATCGGAGAACCGGCGGTCGATTGAAGCACCCACAGCTTTCCGCATCGAGTCATCCATCTGGCGGACCAAGGCCTCCGGCATCCGGGCTCCGAATTCATCCAGAATAACCGCAAAGGTGCAGGCAATGAACTCACGCCAGTTGGGGTCATAGCTTTTCCATACCGGCGGCAGCACCTCATCTACCGCACAACGCAAGGCATTCCTAATCATCTTGTCATCCATACCTGTCTCTGTCATATCCACTTGCCGGGCCAGCTGGCCGGTTAGTTTCTTGCCGACCTTCTCTACCGTCTCACTGAGAAAAAAGGCGAAGCCTGGCGCGAACTTTTTCCAGTCATAGTTGCCTGCAGGGGGTGAACCCGCCTCGGGTGAAGTACGGAAGGTACCATGGTAAATTTCATCCGGGTAGTCAAACTGCAGATCCATCACCCGTTCCAGCACACGGTATGCCCGTTCAGCATCACCAGATGCATTTCGGATCAGCAGAGCCAGTGCATAATGTCCGCTGCTGCGGGTATTGTGTCTGTCCGGCTTTTCTTCGTCCCGGAGCAGTTCCATCACTCCATCATAGAGCGGGTCCATCATTTCAAGAGATTGAACCAGCAGGAACCGCTGCTGATCGCTAAGCCGTTCGATCATTGCCTGAGTCATATTGTAATCCTCCTTCGCATTAACCTTTGACCGCACCGACCATCATTCCGCTGATGAAGTAGCGCTGCAGGAACGGATAGACGATCAGAATCGGAAGGGTTGTGAAAATAACACTCGCCGCCTTCAGGCTCTCTGGCATCAGCTTGTTCATGCCCAGACCCTCCTGCTGCATCAAATCGCTGACCTGGTTATTCTGAATCATCTGGTACAGCTTGAGCTGCAGCGGATACAGATCAGTGTTGTTGATGTACATCAAGGCATCCTGGAATCCATTCCAGCGACCTACAGCGTAGAACAAGCTCAAGGTAGCCAGCGCGGGAAGCGACAAGGGAAGAATAATGCGGAACAAGGTGCCCAGATGGGTAGTTCCGTCAATCTCCGCCGCTTCTTCCAGGCCTTTGGGAATGCTATTCAGGAACGAGATCAGAATGATCATATAGAAGGGGCTGATCAGACCCGGCAGCACCAACGCCCAGACCGTATCCAGCAGATGCAGATTGCGGACCAGGATGTAGTCGGGGATAAGACCGCCGCTGAAGAACATCGTAATGACAATAATCAGCATGAACCATTTTCGTCCCCGCAGATCCTTTTTGGAGAGCGAGTACGCAACGGCTATCGTCATGGCCATAGACAGTGCTGTGGCCAGAATGGTCAGAAAGATCGTGAAACCAAGGGAACGGATCATAGACATATCGGAGAACACCTGGGTGTACGCTTCAAAGCTGATTTCTTTGGGGAAAAAGCTGACCAGTCCAGCCATAATCGGACGGCTGGAGCTTAAGGATATCGCAATAATATGAATAAAAGGCATTAGGCACAGGACCACAACAAAGGTTATTAGCAGGACATTAAAGACATCGAATATCCGGTTAGTTGCGCGTTCACTCATTTTTTTCTCCCCCTCATTCTCTGTTTGTTCCGGCTCTGGACTAAAGGATACTCTCGTCCGCCAGTTTCTTGGATGCATAGTTCGATGCAAGCAGGAAGATCAATCCTACCAGGGCTTGGAACAGACCCACTGCGGTTGCCAGTGAAATCTGGCCGGATTCGATACCGACACGGTATACAAAGGTACTGAGTACTTCCGAATAATCCCGGACAGCGACATTACCGATAATGAACGGGCGGTCGAAGCCGATGGAGATCATGTTGCCCAGGTTGATGATGAGCAGCGTAGCGATCGTGGTTTTGATGCCTGGCAGGGAAATATGCAGAATCTTCTTGAACCGGCTGGCTCCGTCTACCTCTGCTGCCTCGAACAGCTCTTTATTGATACCGGTCAGTGCTGCAAGATACAGGATGGTTCCCCAGCCTGCGCTCTGCCATACGCCGATCAGAAGGTAGGTGACAAGCCAATAGTGTTTATCAGAGAGAAAAGGAATAGCATCAAGGCCCAAGCCTGTCAGCAGATTGTTAATGAACCCCGATTGGGTACCGAATACCTGCAGTACAATGCCTCCGATAATCACCCAGGAAATAAAGTGCGGGACGTACAGGATGGTCTGGGCCAGCTTTTTGAACCAGGTTATTCTGAGCTCATAGAGCATGATGGCCAGAATCAGAGGTGCGGGAAATGAGACGATCAGATCCAGCAGATTGAGCATCAGCGTATTGCGCAGCGCCTTGAAGAAATTGTTGTTCTGGAACACTTCCCGGAATACATCCAGGCCTACCCATTCACTGCCGCCAATCCCCTGGAAAAAGTTGAAGTCCTTAAAAGCGATCTGCACCCCGTACATGGGTCCATACTTAAAGATAATGAAGTAAATGACCGGCAGCAAAAGCAAACCATATAACTGCCAGTGCCGGCGTAAATATACTGAATTCCTCACAGCGTTCACTCTCCCTCTTCCGTCCTGCGGCAGCGGATGGCAGGGGAGCCGGAGACGGCTCCCTCTACCGATACTTCGCCGTCATTCAGCCTTTTTATTTGGAACTCATTTCCTTGTATGCTGCGGTGCGCTCGTCCAGAATCGCCTGGCCTCCGCTAGCCATGTAATCCTTGATCATAGAATCATAGGCGCTGTCGAACTGGTCGGGTTTGATCATGGTCATTTTCACGATAATTTCCTGGAACTTGTCAGCCAGCGCCGTGCCATATTTCGCTTCCGCTTCGATCGGGTGATCGAATTTCACCGGCTGAATGTTGTCTGTATTCGAGATTTCTACCGATTTTTTCATATCTGCCTGATATTTCTCCGGTGTCTGGGCAATGTATGCTGCTTCATTCTTGGCATCGTCTCCGGCATATTTACCATTAACGATGATGGCAAGGTCACCGAAGTTGTAGATCCGGTCCATAGCTTCCTGAGTCGCATCCGGTTTCACTACAGGCACTCCGTTTACGAGGGTATAGTTCTCGTTCTCTACACCAAACTGCATATCGAAGAGGTTCGTGTCTGAAGCCATCCAATCGAGATATTTCAGGGCGGCTTCAGCATTTTTGCTGGATTTCGGAATCATCACGTACATGGCGTTTGGCGCATAAGCCGGCTTGGCATGTTTGCCCTCCGAGTTGGTGAACGCATCAACAGGTGTCATTACAGCGCCAGGCACATTGGCCTGCAGATTTTCGTAACCGCCATTTGCTGAGAAGTACAGTTCCCCTGCATCCTCTGTATAGAAGCCCAGCAGACCATTCTGTAAATTCTGCCACAGCTGCTTCTTGTCTTTATCAAGACCGAAATCCTTACTGATGAGACCTTCATTGTATAACTTGTTCATGAATTTCAGTCCATCCTTGAAGCCCGGAAGCAGTGTTGGATAATCATTAGAGCCGAGCTGCTGGGTTAAGGTATACTTCTGCTCATCAGTGAGCGGCTGGATGAAGGACCAGAGAAGCGGCTCATATTGGGCGGACGCCAGACTCACACCGAACGGAATGACCTTGCCTCCGGTATTACCCGGGTCTTTATCCTTAAAGGCTTTGAGTGTAGTGTAAAGTTCATCTGTGGTCTGCGGTACTGGCAAGCCAAGCTTGTCCAGCCAATCCTGACGAACGTAACCCGCGTATTTGCCAAGTACAAGTCTTCTGCCCGGAAGTGCGAATTGCTGTCCTTTATATTGTCCGTAGGCCAAAGTGTCCTCGCCCAGGAATTTCTTGAGGTTCGGTGCGAATTGATCCAATAACCCGGTAAGATCCGTCAGTCCGCCTTGCTCAGCATACCGGTTGAAGGTTCCTGAATCGTAAGTAAACACAATGTCTGGCACTTCACTTTGGCTGGCCATCAGGACATTCAGCTTCTGTATCTCTTCCGAACGCGGCACCGGGACAAACTGGACATCAATATTGTTCGGCTTGCCAAAACGTTCCTGCACCAGTCTAGTCAAATAACTGTCGGTGATGGTGTACCCGGCGGGCGAGTTCCCCCGGTCGAACAACTCTACTTTTAATGTAGTAGGCTTGGATGTTTCTGACGCTGCATTCCCGCTGGCTGTATCCTCCTTGGAAGAACATGCGGATAATACCATAGAGGAGATTAATACGACCGCCATTGCCGGACTTGCCCATTTCTTAGACCATCTTGTTGTCATTCTCTCATCACCTTTCCCCTTTTGATGTTATTTAACATGTCATCGAATGTTCAACCGCTGGTTTGTGGTGCCTTCGATGTCACTTAGTATTACATAGGAATGCAAATACGCACAATAAACCATTTTCTGTTGATGATTATGGGGATTCAGGATCTATATATGTAGTAAACCCTGACAAATAAACAATTATCGTTAAAAGTAAACTGCATTCCCTACACTAAAAGGACGTGACTCCTGCCAGCATTTAGCCCTATTCTGATCCTGACCTGGACAATTTATGCCAGTGATGTAAGGTATTTGCCTTTAGGAAGAAAAAAAGACGCTCCTGTCTATTCCAGGAACGCCTGCAAAGCCTATATGGTACATTAGCCTACATGACTTTTACCCGAAAAGCTTCAAGACTGACCCGATTCCCGTTAATCGTCAAGGACGCATCGTAATATCCCCGGTCCCCGTTCGGCTTGCATTTATACCCTCCTGAGCATCCGCAGACGAAAAACTTGGTTTTGGCAAACCCCGGGTAGATATTGGTAAGCTTCCGGTAGAATAAATGTCCATGATGCGTAAAAATGGCGAGTATCCGGTCTCTTGCCTTTGGAGGGATTGCCATGAAAAACTTGCTCGTTTCTGACGCGCTCAGGACATGACTGGGGTCTACCGTAATTCCGGCTATCTTCAATGGCCAATGAAAATCAATCACATAATAGTTTCTATCGTCCAGCTGCTTCAGCAGCGCCAGGCTGGCCGGACTGAACTGGCCCAATGCGCAATCAAGCCAAACGTACTTCACCTTGCCTTGTGTTCCCGGGAAGTTCATTTGTCCGGACACTGCACCCAAATATTTGGTGAATAACGGCCGGGTGCTGGCCTCCCAGTTACCTATGGATGCTTTGTAAGGAATACTCCCCAGCGTATGAGTCACAGTGTCCTTGAAGTCCCTGTAATACTCATCCGCATGATTCCCATGATCCGCTCCCGCTTGCGCATTGTCGCCGCCGAAGATCACAAACCGCGGTTTCACACTGCTGACTGCTTTGGGCAAAAGGTTCTTAAATATGGCGGAGCTGTTCCATATCCTACATGACTGTCCCCAATTACCGCAAAGCGGATAACCTGGGCCTTGACCGAGGGACTGACTGCCCGTTTAACTGCTGTTCTGGAGCGGAGAAGTCTTGGGGAGGTTGGTGAAGCCTGCTTGTTCATCCTGTCTCGCCTCTCTCAATGGTTGGTCAGATACAATAGTATTTATATTCAATACCCCATTGCATATCTTGGACATAAGAGAGGTATTCAGAAGTTTATACGCTACAGCCATTCCTCCGCCAAAAGCTTCTTCAGCAGTTCAACCTGCTCATTACCTAATCTATTTGCAATCGCCCGCTCCATATCCACCTTAACCTCCAGCATATTCCGGCAAGCCTCAGCGCCTTTTCCGGTTAGCGCGATATGCTTGTCCCGGACGTTGCCCTCGACCTGAACGATCTTGACATATTCTTCATCAAGCATGCCATTGATGCATTTCTGAGCGCCTTGCCGGGAAATATGGATTAATCGGCTCATTTCCGAAATAGATAGACGGGTATGCAATTCAAGCATAGCCAGAATATGAGTCTCAGTCTTGTTAAGCGGATAGCTGCTCCGTCCGTTTACCTCTTCCCGTAATGCTTTATGCTTCTCACTGATTAAGTCTATTAAATTTAGCTTTTGTATATAATCCTTCATGCGTTGTGCCTCCAAATATACAAGTGATTTTAGTGTAGCACTTACAGCATATTTTTTGTCAACCAGGTTGACGATATTTTCATTGTCTGATAGTATGATCGCAGTCACAAAATTAAAATTCAAGGGAGTTAAAGCAATGGGAACGAATAAAAAAGAGGCTTTTATCTTTACAGCAATCATGTGTACGTTCATGGTGCTCTTCATGAGCATTTATAATGTGGTGCTCTCTACAGGCTGGACCAGCCGCGTTATTACTGAGGTAGCCATCGGGTTTGTACCTGCATTGATAGTCGGGTTATTCATGGATGTGGTGGTAGTCAGCAGAATAGCCAAAGGAATCGCATTCAAGCTAATTAAACCGACCGATCCCACGATCAAAAAAGTGCTTACCATTTCCTTCTTCATGGTGTGCGGAATGGTGCTGTGCATGTCCTTATATGGCACCCTGGCACACTACGGATTCCGCGGCAACTTTCTCGCCCATTACTTTTCAACGGTAGGATACAATTTCATCTGCGCACTGCCCCTGCAAATCCTTATAGTCGGTCCTCTCACCCGCTTCCTGTTTATGCGAATTTTCCCGGTACAGGTTCAGGCTGCAGCGTAAGGATTGAATATATTGGGGCGGGATTTACTGAACAGATGCTATACTTATTACCTGATCCCTTTTGCACCAGATGATAAGTATTGTATATGGGAGTGATTTCATGATAACAGCATGGATTGGAAGTCTGACTTTTTTGGCAGTAGCTATATTGTACTTCTTATTAGCTCTGGGTTTGCCTTATGGAGATTTTGCGATGGGCGGTAAACACCGAATAATGCCGAAGCAAATGAGAATTGCTTGTGCAGTATCAGTAATTATTCAATTATTTGCGATACTAATCATACTACAGGCCGGTAATGTAATTTCCATTGGAGCCATTGCTCCCTTTGCTCAATGGATCTGTTACTTCTTCGCCTTTTATCTTACCCTTAACACAGTTATGAATTTTCTGTCCAAAAGTAACAAAGAAAGGCTGGTAATGACACCCTTATCCTTCGTCACCGCGGTCTGCTTTTTTATCACCGCATGGAATGGTTAAATACCTCGGGCGTTACTTTCATGTAGGAGCTAAATATTTATTCACCATTTCAAGTAAATAATCCCGAAATTCATCTACATATGATTTGGGCTCTATGATTTCTAGATTTGTACCGAAACTTGCCAGAAATTGAAACCCAATACTATTCTGAGGAATATCAATCGTGGCTAAGAAACATTCAGAACTATAATTTTCAATACGCTTTCGGCCGTACCTTTCAATGAATTGATCTTTAATGCTAGGCGTAATTAACACTTTAATTGCGACTAGCTGCGGTTGATAACCGGTTGCACCTTGTTCTAATTCATTATTTCTAGGGATATATGTTGTTTCATCCATTTTAAGATTATCGATCCTGGCTAATTTAAACGTTCTATAACTCTGACGATGTACACAGAATCCCTTCAAATACCAACTCGTTTCGCTAAAATGAAGCTGGTACGGCTCGACAATTCTATTCGTCTTGGTGCCATTTATATCTATATAATCAAAGGATACTAACCTTCTCTTTAATATTGATTCCTGGCATATCTTCAGGGTTTGAAGAATCTCAGACCTCCCCTCCCAATCATAAAATGACAATTGGATTGAACCTTTCATAGATAACGGGCTAACCATGGCCTCAATTTTTTTAATTGTCATTTCCACTTCTTCGCTAATTAGAATTTGTTCCAATCCGCCAAGCGCAGTCAATATATTCTCTAAGTCAGAATTGCTTAAAAGACGTTTATCCACCTTGTATTCGTCCATCATACGATAGCCGCCATTTACTCCATGGATGGAATAGACCGGAATGTTGGATAAGCTGAGTGTCTCCATATCCCGGAGTATAGTCCTTTTAGAAACATTAAATATATGTGCGAGCTCGTTAGCGGTAACGATCTCTTTTTTGAGCAGGATCATGATTATAGATATTAATCTCTCTACCTTCTCCATAGTTTCACCTTTTAGTATTTTATTTATAAAAGGTGACAATGTAGCTGTCACCTTTTATAAATTATACTACATTTATCACAAGAAGGAGGTATTGCCTGATGTCAGCTATTGCATATATAAACTTTGATGGAACTGCGGAACAAGCAATTGAATTTTATTCGGGGGCTTTGAATGCAAAGGAAGTAAAGAAGGTACAATTTAAGGATTTTCCCCAAGATCCTAACTACCCATTGCCAGACAATGAGCTAAGTATGATTATGGAGTCTTCCCTAGAATTTGCCGGGGGCAAAATCATGATGTCGGATATTCCGCCATCAATGAAGCAAGTAACGGGCGAGTTGGTTACAGGCAACAATGTATTAATCAGTATCATGATGGATGACAAACAGGCACTGAATCATTACTTTTCTAATTTGTCTGCAGGTGGTTATGTAATCATGCCGTTATCCGCAATGCCCTGGTCTTCCTGCTTCGGAATGTTGGTTGATAAATTTGGGGTGGTGTGGAAGTTTAATAGCGATGCTGATAAGTTCCTTGATACAGTCCTTTCCAGCAAACAGTAACACATTTACAAAAAATGGTCTTGTATGTAGAGACCATTTTTTGTGTTCTTTTCTAATATTGGCATTAGAAATTCATTTAGAAAGGATGATCTGTTATAGCTATGGAAATTGAAAAATTAATTCCAGTACAATCGAGAGAAGATTTAAGGACCTGGCTGCAGAGACACTGTACAACGGAGAGGTCTTGCTGGGTCCTGGTTAGTATGACGCCCACCCCTGATAAGTTATTATATTGGGACGCCGTTGAGGAAGCTTTGTGCTTTGGATGGATCGATGGAGTCAAGAAGAAAATCTCAGAAACTGAGCTGGCACAGAGACTATCACCTAGAAGCAAAAAAAGCTCATGGACAGAATTGAACAAAGAACGAGTCCGCCGCCTCGAAAAGTTGGGGTTAATGAGCGACGAAGGAAGAAAGATATTGCCCGATATGGACCCCGGTTCTTTTACAATAGATTCGGTTATCGAGCAAAGGTTAACAGAGGAGCAGGAAGTATATGAGAATTTCATGACATTCCCGGATCTTTATAAAAGAGTTCGAATCGACACGGTACAAAGCAATAAGAAGCAGCCTGAATTATTTAATAGCAGATTAGACAAATTCATAATAAATACGAAAAACAACAAAATGTATGGTCAATGGAACGATAAGGGACGTCTACTGGACTACTAATCATTAAATGCTTAACTTATTATTTACCTGCCAGCCTCGTTCTGACCGCTGCCGCAGCCCCGATTGCACCTGCTTGATTGCCAAGAACCGCCTGCCTGATGAGCAGTGGTTGATGAGGGGCGTAACGGCTGACCCGGTCTGCAATCTCTTGGACATATCCCGCATTCTTCTCCACAACGCCGCCGCCGAGAATGATCAGCTGCAGATCAAGAGTGATCGTAATGTTCTTAATAGCAACTGCCATCTGGTCATAGGCCTGATTCAGGATTTGTACGGCTGCCGGATCATCCTGTGCCGCCGCCGCAAATACATGTTCTGCCCGGACGGGTCCACTTCCAGCCAGTTGCCGGATTAAGGAGGGGTTGTTCTCCTGAGCCATTTCATCAACAGCCTTCTGGCCTATACCTGTTCCGGATACGGCCATTTCAAATGGCCCGAATTCACTGTTCTGCGTATCTGTAGAGGAAGAAGTCTCCCCAGGTTCAAGAATCAGATAGCCAATCTCGCCAGCAGCAAATCCCGCACCACGATATATCTGTCCATTTAGATACAGTGCACCACCGATCCCCGTTCCTACCGTAATCATCATAAAATGCTCTGAACCGCGGGCAGCTCCGGCAAAATGTTCTCCAAGCGCCGCCATATTCACATCATTGTCCAGCACGACTGTCCCCGGATAATGGACAGCAATAAGCGGACGGATATCCACGGCTGGCCAATTCAGCGCAGGGGCACTCGTCAGAATCCCCGTGAATTCATTCATCACCCCGGGAAACCCGAAGCCAATCCCGCTCAGCGAAGAAAGGTTGCCCCCGTTCTTCACGCAGAACTGCTCTAATTCGCCAAATAACCAGTTGAAGAACAACTGCGGGTCACCCGTCAATTGTGTCGCCAGCTTATGCTGTGCAAGAATATTTCCTTGTTCGTCTACCAGGCAGAGCAACGTCTTGGTTCCGCCAACATCAATTCCAGCACTGTGTATCATCATCCAAGTATCCCTCCTGATTTCTACTCCTAAGACATTGCCGCCGACTCTTCACGAATACGGCCAAATGCAGCCTGCACCGCAACTTGGACGGCTCCGAGAACGACATCCTTCTCCCTGTAATAGGAGACCCCTAGCCGTGGATTGCGGTTCCATCCGGTTAACCGGGCCTCCAGCCTATGAAGCAATACGTCCCCGTTGCTGCCGATGCCTCCGCCCAAAATAATTGATTCCGGAGCGATTACAGCGCAGATATTGGTTAACGCTTCTGCCAGTAGCCCGCAATACTCATCCATAAGGCTCTCAGCCAGAGGATTGCCCCTTCTGGCTTCCTCGAATAATCTTTCGGGAGAGCAATTGGCTCCATCTCCGGAAGAGCTCTGCTCCTCTGCAAACCTGCAGGCAAGCTTTATAAGTCCCTTTGCAGATAGTACATCCTCAAGCTTCCCTGCACTCAGACTCATGTTGGCCAGTTCTCCTGCGCCTCCGCCCATACCACGGTATATTTCGCCCTGAATAATAAGGCCTCCCCCGGTTCCCTCGCCTATCGAGAAGTACAAGAGTGATCGGCCAGCTCCCTCAGGGGAGATGGAATGCTCCGCCAAGGCCGCCAGATTCACATCATTTTCAGTGATGACGGGTACTGGCAACAGCTGTGCCAAACAGGTAAGCTGCAAGGTGTTTTCCAGTCCTGCAAGCGGCGAGACCAACCCGGACACCACGCCGCTTGCAGGATCAACTACACCTGGAATGCCGAACGTTGCAGCTTTAATCTGTTCCCATGAGACTGCGGACTCCTTAAGAAGACCTTCTATACCCTGAACTAATAGGGCTTGGAACTCTGAATCCGTCAGGCTATGCACAGGCATTGCCAACTGCGTGTATTGGACGATCTGCCCCCCCATGTCTGCAAGCGCTATTCTTATCCGGGTTGCCCCGAGATCAACACCGATCACGTAGAAGCAATGATTATTGAATTCAAGCAGGGTTGCTTTTCTCCCTTGAGAATTATCAGCCCTGCCTGTTTCCCGGACCAGTCCCCGCTGGATAAGATGCGTAATGGCCGAAGACACGGTGGGTTTGCTTACTCCGGTTTGACGGCTGAGGTCTGCCCGGGAGAGTGGACCACCAGCTAGAATCATGTCTAGAATCAGCAGCTCATTGAGTTGGCGCATGGATCTTGGCGTTCCGACAGACTGTATTTTCATGATTCATCCTCTTCAGTATAGTTAGTTAATTTTATTAACTAACTATACCTGCTAACCGCAGTTTTTTCTAGCCCTCAAGACAAGTATTTTATTTATTGAATCTCTCCCGGCTGTCTCTGATCAAGATGTAAATGCAGCCCCAGCCTGAACCGGAGACAGCGCATGGGTATGGTCCAAATAAATAAAAGCATCATAACGCTTTGATATGACAGAGGGAACGTAATTCCCCCGCTCCCGTTCAGGATGATAGACCACACCAATAGCCCGGTGTCCGATAACCTTCTGGTCCAGTACAGTCGCTCCCTGACTGAACAGGAGCAGTTTATCTTCCGCTCCATCCCGGTGCAATAGCTCTTCCCAGCTGTTCTTCAGCGCCGGCGGAACCTGCATTACCTCCGCAGGAGCCCCCCAGGCTCTTCCGGCAATAACCGTTCCCTGGTATGTGCCAAAACCAACGGCATATACTGCGGTTCCATATTTCTCACGCAGTATCTGTCCTACATTGACCATCTGATCCTGTGCCATATCTGTTGCCCGGGCATCACCAATATGAGTGTTATGCTCCCATACCACTGCCCTGGCCCCCTCACCATAGAACTCCATCAGCTTGCCCAGAGCCGCCACCATATGGCGGTCCCGGATGTTCCACGAGTCGGAGTCATGCCGTATCATCGTCCGGTAATAGGATTCCGCCCCCTGGACGGTCATCGCATTGAGCTCGGCGCTTAATGCATTCTCGCGTTCCGCCGGCCCGGCCTGCTTCCACTCATCCTGAAGTTTGCTTAACAGCGAAATAACCTCCTCCTCGCAGCCTTCTCCATACAAAGAAGCAGATATCCCGTATGACTGTCCTTCCCTGTCAAAAGGCTCAAAGCATTCAAAAGCATGCACAGCCGCTTCCAGGTCCGGACTGCCTTTAGAAGTGAGGTATTTCAGGATCTCATCCATGGATTCCCAAAGACTATACATATCAATGCCGTAAAAGCCAACCTTCTCCGAATCCGGCCGCTCCTGATTATAGCTGTGCAGCCATTCCGCAAGCTCAATAATCTCCCGGTTAGCCCACATCCACGTAGGCCAGCGGGTATAATCGCTCAGTGCCGCCTGTGCATCCTCTGCCGCATCCGTGTACCCTTTGATATAGCGGTTAAGCGTATAACAGGATGGCCAGTCCCCTTCAACGGCGATGAATCGAAAGCCTTTTTCCGTGATCAGACGTTTGGTCAGCTCGGCACGCACGCAGTAGAACTCCGAGGTTCCATGTGAAGCTTCCCCAAGCAGAACATAGCTGGCACTGCCGGCCTCGGTAATCAGATTTTCAAAAGCTTTTGCATGGTCCAAAGGTTGTGCCAGCTTCCGTATCGATTGCATTAGTGTATGATTATCCATGAGCCTTCACTCCTCAATCTTGTTTTGTGAACCGTTAAGTTTCCGGTTTCTTGACTCCCGCACGTACTGGCAACTGCCTTACATAGCGGTCGGACTGCTTCATCCGTTCCATAATATAGTCATAGTCTGACTTATAGGCACTGATATCCTCGACACGTTTAAGCGTTCTGATGGAGGTGGCTTTCCCGTCCTTGAAACCTTCTTTTCCCGGGATAAACAGTACTTCATCATTAAAAAACGAGCCTATGGGCAAATAATAACGCATTCCCACCACATTATGTCCTGTATTGATCAGATCCTGCCCAAAAGCCGTAAATCGTTCTGCCTGCAGATCAATGCCCATGATATTGGCGATTGTCGGGAGAATGTCGGTCTGACCTCCAGTCTGTTCTATCCTTCTCCCACTAAGTTGTCCCGGCAGATGAATGAGCAGCGGTACATTAAAAGTACTGATATTTTTGTGATAAGGAATGTTCAGGGTGTCGCTAATCTTTTGGGGATTATACTTTTTCTTACTGAGTCCAAAATGGTCCCCGTATACAACAAATACGCAGTTATTCCACATACCCGCTTGTTTTAGTTTATGGATGAAGGTCCCCAGGGCATAGTCCGCATAATGGATGGCCGTAAAATAATCCCCGAGCGTCTTGCCGTCTAAAGCCGCATTCAGCTTCAGCCGCTTCCTGTCTTCCGGGATGGAATATGGAGAGTGGCTGGAGACGGTCACCAGCTGGGCATAGAACTTTTGATGCTTCTGTGCTAAGGCATGCAGCTTGTTGAAACCCACCCGGTAAAGCTCCTCATCGGAGGCTCCAAACCGGTTAAACTTCTCTTTGCGGTAATAGGGCCGGTCATAATAGGTGTCAAAGCCCAGTGCCGGATACAACTGATTCCGGTCCCAGAAGCTCACATCATTAACATGAAAGGTGTTTGCAATATATCCCCGCATATGCAGCAATCGGGCCATGCTGGGAAGCTTCCGGTTGCCGTATTTGGAAGACATGGGGGACCCCCCTGCCGGGTAGATGGAGGTATTGGCAGCAAACTCTGCATCTGATGTATTTCCACGGCCAATTTGCTGAAACAGATAAGGGAAATATAAGCTTTCATCCGCCAGTTCATTCAGAACAGGAGTCAAAGGCTGGTCTTGTACAGATTGATTGAGCAGGAAATTCTGGAAGGATTCCAGCTGAATCATAATGAGATTGTATCCTTTTCCTGCTCCAAAATAAGCTTTAAGGCCGTCTGCGCTCCGCATGGCAGCAAGTTGCTCCAGGCCGGAGTCAGTCTGCACCCTCTTGTAGGGATGCCAGAGAATAAGCGCAATACTGACAAGAAATACAGTCCCGAGTATATAGGCTTTCCGGATAGAGAACATTCCCAATCGATTCGCCGCTCCTCTCCTTCCTGACCGCTTACCTTGCGCGTTGCCGCCACAGTGGTTTGCTCCCCAATGTTCCCGGCTTCTGGGGACGGTCCTCTTTGTTGCTCCCTTCGCTCGGTTTTACGGCGAATAACGTTAGGAGCGCCCCTACCGTCCCGACAGCTGCCATAGTTCCGAACAGTACCCAGTGCCCTCTCGTCATTAGAAGAGAAACAACAGGCGGGCCCAGAGCCACACCGATGAAGCGCATGCTGCTATATAGAGACGTAATGGTTCCCCGGTTCTCCTGTTCGATACTCTCCGTAATCAACGCGTCCATGCAGGGCAATGCTACGCCGATTCCGATACCGCTCAGACTAAGAAAGCCGACCATGAAATAGATATTATTATTAAAGCCTGTTATAACCATGGCTACTGTCAGCAGCACCATACCTCCGAAGCCGAGCCATTTCATCAGCATCTTGTTCTGGCCAATAACCTTGCCGCTGCCGTAAGAAGCCAGACATAACAAGGCCAGTGGAATCGCCAGCACAAAGCCTTTGGAGGAGCCGTGTAGGTTATATTTGGCCTCCAGGGTTTCCGATAAGTAGAATAAAACTCCAAAAGTCACAAACATACATATCCCACCAATGGCAAAAATGGAATATAGCCAACGTCCTTTTTCACGCAAAATATCCTTGATTTCTCTTAAAAACTGTTTGATTGCTTTTTTCTCCGCCTGCTCTTCAGCTTTCGGCTCCTTTACAAGCAGAATCACCAGGGCAAAGGAGATCAGACAAAGTATTGGAATCGCAATAAATGGAGCGTACCATAACAAAGTTCCCAGATAAGCACCCAGGATGGGACTAAGCACTTTACCGAACGTATTCGAGGTCTCCACGACACCCAAACCTTTGCTGACCTCTTTCTCATCCTTGAACAGATCCCCAACAAAAGGAATAACAATAGGAAAGGCCCCAGCTGCCCCAATGCCTTGGATGAAGCGCCCGGCCAATATGACCCAGTATGCTACAGTCCCCTCCAAAAACCACGCGGCGGCGACACAACCGGCCCCGCCCAGCGCAGCAATGATCAAGCTCGGCAGAATAACCTTTTTCCGCCCATACCGGTCAGATAAGTACCCCGCAATCGGGATCATCAGGATAGCAATGAGGCCGTACACCGTAATAATCATGCTGACCTCGAAAGCGCTGATCCCAAGCTTGCTGGAGATTTGCGGCAGGATAGGCAGCAGCATGGAGTTGCCTAATGTCATGATCAGCGGGATGGAAGCAAGCGCAACCAGAGCCCCTTTCTGTCCCTTCATGGTAGACCCACCTTTATCATTATTCACATGTTGGTTATTGTGGTTTCCAGCGAAGGATTTAATACACATGGCCCCATATAGTTATCTGTAAGTATCATGCAGAAGCAATTGATTACTCGGAGGCTATGTTTTCGTTGTCCTATAAACACTCCTGACAGAATATGCTAGCTACAGAATAGTAAAAAGGGGGCGGGCACTATTAATGTATTCATAGGTTATATCTTTTTGGGGCTGTCGCTTTCAGCTCCGATTGGACCGATCAATGCTGCGCAATTGGACAAGGGGATCCGTGGAGGCTTTATGCATGCCTGGTTTGTCGGGCTTGGAGCCATAAGTGCAGATATCATCTACATGCTTCTGGTGTATTTTGGAGTTATACATCTGCTGGATGCCCCTTTTGTCAAAGCGTTTTTGTGGTTGTTTGGTTTTTTTGTGCTGGTATACACAGGGGTGGAGAGTATCAAAAATGCAGGTATCATCGAGGCCAATGAAATGAGAAGCAGCGAGGCTTCCCTTTCCAAATCCTTTCTGGCCGGATTCCTGATGTCATTATTCAATCCGCTCTCCATCCTGTTCTGGCTGGGGATTTACGGCTCCATTCTGGCAAAAGCCGCAAGCGAGTATCCGATGCAGCAGCTGCTGATGTACAGCAGTGCTATTGTACTGGGAATTCTGCTGTGGGACGTATCCATGGCGGCCGCCTCCAGCGTCTTCCGCAAATTGCTGACTACCCGGGTGCTTAAGTCCATCTCGGTGCTATCGGGACTCTCGCTGGTCGGCTTTGGCTTTTATTTTGGCGTACAAGCTGTACAATTGCTGTTTTTTCATTAACTAGAGCTTGCTTTTGCGCATGCGGATTCCTTTGATCCTGAATTCGGGCCCGCCTGCCAGCCCATGATGCCTAGCAGCCTGTTCACCTACCGGGCCTTGTTCCGCAGAACCGGCCTGTCTCTTCTTGCGCACCTTGTGCACAATGAGGTCGGTTGCCGCAATTAAAGCCACCAGCAGCAGACTAATATAAAATCCCGGCCGGCTGATCTCATGGAAGAGAGTACCGGCAACAGCCGCGCCAATTAACACCAGGCCTGTCCACCGCTTAAGTCCGCTTAATTTCGCTGCCTTCAGCAGCTTTCCGGATGACAGCAGAATAAAAGCCCAGTTGTATAAAAGCATCAAACCTGCAGCTGTAGTGATATATTCATACACCTTCCCAGGCAGCAGCAGAGACATCACTATCGCTGCAATTAACCCGACAGAGATCAGACACATGGCGAACAAGGGGTACTTATCCTTTAATTTCCGCGAGAAAAGCTTCGGTGCATCCCCTTCCTGCGCCAGAGTCAGCATCATCGATGTCACCGCATAGAGCGAAGCCGTCATCGTCGAGAATCCAGCGATAATCAGCACACCATTGAACAGATGCGGCACAAAGGCCAGGTGATCACTGGCCAAGGCAAGCACAAATGGACTTTCTTTTGGATTAAACGCACTTAACGGCACCATGGTCACGGCCAGGCCAATAGATATAACATATACTGCAGTCAACAGCACCAGCATCACTTTTCCTGCTTTCGGCGCTTCTTCGGGCTTGTTCAGCCGGTAGGACATGATTCCCAGCACCTCGATACCGCCGTAAGCATAGAACGCAAATATAAAAGCAGACCACAGTCCGATGCCTCCGGCTGGAAACAATGCATGAACCGTAACCGGAAGTTTGGGCGTGTATTTACCGCCCCCGATCCATCCTGCCAGCAAAGCCGCTGCCAGTACCATGAACATTAGGATGGCAGCCACCTTGATCACAGCCAGCACATTTTCAACACGGTCAAAGCCCTTGTTCCCGAAGAAGACAATCAGCAGGCCCGTCAAGCCAAATCCTGCCGCAAAGATCCACATAGGCACTCCCGGGAACCAGAACCGGGCAAAAATGGATAATGCCGTAAGCTGGCTTCCCATGATCAAAAGCTCCGAGAACCAGTACACCCAGCCGCTGGCAAAGCCAGCCCAGCTTCCAAAAGCCTTTTTGGCATAAGAACGGAAAGACCCCTGCTCAGGATGATCTGCCGTCATTCGGGATAAGGCATCGAACACTACATAGGTTCCGGCAGCAGCAAGAATGTAGGCCAGTAAAACCGCTGGTCCTCCAATGGAGATCGCCAGACCGGAACCCAGGAAGTAACCGGTACCTATGGTACCCGCTACGCCCAGCAGGCTCAGCTGCCACCATTTTAGTTTTTTGTCGTCTTTAGCATTGCCGGAAGCTTTGTCCAAATGAATTCAGTCCTCACCTCTATAGGATTGTGAAGTGCTCACTGTGTATAGGCTCCCCACCCTTTTTCAATTTCATTAAGCGGCGAGACCGAAAAAAAGAGAACCCTACAAGCATCTATCTCTTGTTAGGGTTCTTCTTATAGTTAGCAACACACCTATATATCCATATCCTTGCCAGTATAATCTACGAACATGAAGCGGCCTTCCGGCGTAACGCGCTGCTCGATCAGGCGGATAATCCCTTCAGCGCTGCGGCGCGGATTCGTCGGCGCCTCTTCTCCACCCATATCCGTATGCATCCAGCCGGGGTGAACGCTGAGCACATGGATGCCACGTTCCTGCCCATAGACATTTAGCTGCTGGGTGAACATATTGAGTGCTGTTTTGGAAATAGCATATGGATAATCGCCAGGATAGGCATGAGTGAGGCTGCCTGCTTCGGATGAAATATTGATAATGGAAGGTCCGGGCTCCGTGAGAAGCGGCAGAAAGTGTTTCACCACCCGCATCGGTCCGTACAGATTAATATCCATCGTTGTCTGCATAGCCTGCATATCTAGCTCTTCAATGGGAGTATTGCGTGCGGTCAGAACCGCTGCATTGTTAATTAACGCACCGAGCTTCCTTCCTTGACTATTCAGACGGCTTGCCAAGGAGGCAATCCCTTCTTCATCCGTCACATCAAGTTCAGCTATAGTCAGCCTGTCTCCATGATCCGCTGCGAGTTGAGATAATGCGTCCTGTTTCTGAGCAGGATGGCGGACACATGCGATGACACTGTGCCCCCGCTCAAGCGCTTCGGCAGCCAGTTCAATACCCAGTCCCCGGCCTGCACCGGTAATTAGTATATTCATAACAGATTCCTCCTTCATCTAAGCTTTAGGCCGAACACGTATTTATAGAATGATTAGCTGCCGTCGTTCTCCAGCAGTTCCACAAGCACCTTCAGCTCCTTGAACGTATCCATATAAGCATAACGTCCCCCGGTATATTCACCCTTCTGCTGAAGCGGGAATCCTTTGCCTTCCAGCAGCATGATCTTCTCCTTCATCCCTTCGATCACAAAAGCAATGTGATGTGGACCTTCGCCATGCTCATTCAGATAATCCCGCCAGGTGCTCGGTTGATGATCCGGCTCAATCAGCTCCAGCTGCAGGGATCCCATATCAAAAAAAGCCAACTTCGCCCGTGCTTCGGTCTCCCCGCCGTAGTAACGGGTCTGGGCTATATCAGCTGTATCCGTAATGATAATTTCTGGCTTTTCCAGTCCAAAAAAGTCCGCATACGCCCCGCTGACCTTCTCTACATCATTCACCAAAATCCCAATTTGCGTAATGAAATGATTGCCAAGCCATCCTGACATGCTTCATACCTCCTTGTTTTGTGACCCATCTACCATACCCGCATTATGAAAAGGCTGTCAAGCTGAGGTAGTGGGGACCTTCGTCTGTTTTTATAGATGGAAAATTCTAGTCTTTTTGTTTCGGTTCATTGGGGTTCGGTTATTTATTGAAATGTTACATTCCACAGAGAGGTGAGAAGCGATGGAGCTTAAAAGAAGATCACGTCTGATGCAGCAGTTTATTTTTGTCGGGCCAACTTCACTCTTTTTCTTTGTCATTGTGCTGATTCCGTTCTTTTTGGGACTATACTATTCATTTACGAGCTGGAACGGAATTTCGCGGCATGTCGAATGGACCGGGCTAAGAAACTATCTACATATATTCACCAAAGATCCTTCCTTTTTGCATTCATTCTGGTTCACAGCCAAGTTCACCTTGTTCGGCCTGGTGCTGACGAATCTGCTCGGTTTTACACTCGCTTATATACTGACCCGCAAGCTGCTCACCCGCAATGTACTGCGAACGGTATTTTTTGTCCCTCATGTAATCGGCGGCTTGCTGCTCGGATTCATCTGGCAGTTCATATTCGTCAGAGGGTTCGCGTCCTTGGGACAAGCCACCGGCTGGTCCTTCTTTACTCTGCCGTGGCTTGGCACGGAAGCAACAGCCTTTTGGGCCATAGTGATTGTCTTTGTCTGGCAAAATGCAGGCTATCTCATGGTCATCTATATTTCGGCGATCAACAACGTTCCACAGAGCCTGATGGAAGCCTCCAAAGTAGACGGTGCCGGGCGGATGCAAGCCTTGCGCCATGTTACGATTCCGCTGGTGATGCCGGCTGTAACCGTTTGCCTGTTCCTGTCGATCTCCTGGTCCTTCAAGCTGTTTGATCTGAACCTGTCCCTGACCAAAGGCGGCCCCTTCAAAGCTACCGAATCAGTGGCGCTCAATATTTACAATGAGGCTTATACCATCAGCCGGTTCGGCATGGGCTCGGCCAAAGCGATGGTTTTCTTCGTCATTGTGGCTGTGATCTCGCTGCTTCAGGTCAGAGCAACCAAGAAAAGAGAGGTGGAGCTGTGATGGAGACTACTGCTAAGAAATTCAGTGCCTCCCTGCTGCTTGCCGAGTTGCTTATGATTGTGCTGGCGCTTGTATTTCTGGTTCCGTTTTATTTTCTGCTGGCGAACTCGGTGAAAAGCTACAGTGAAATTCTGTCGGATTCAGCTGCGTTTCCTTCCGTATTCCAATGGAGCAATTACACCGGAGCCTGGAAAGCCACCGATTTCCCGCGTGCCTTCCTGAACTCTTTTGTGGTCACAGTAATCAGCAATATACTGCTGGCGTTCCTATGCTCCATGTGTGCCTACAAAATGGTCCGCAATAACAGCAGATATAACCGTATTCTTTATGCGGCTCTCGTAGCAGCCATGGTGATTCCATTTCAGGCGATTATGATACCGTTGGTCCAGATCGTAAGCAGTCTGGGCGTAATGGATTCGACGGCGGGTCTGATTCTGGCCTATCTGGGATTCGGCGCTCCCATGACTGTTTTCCTTTTCCATGGCTTTGTGAAATCTGTACCTATCGACATTGAAGAAGCGTCACGGGTGGACGGAAGCAACCCTTACAGCACTTTTTTCCGGATTGTCCTGCCGCTGATGCAGCCGATCATCGTTACCGTCATCATTCTGAACACCTTATGGATCTGGAACGATTACCTGATGCCTTCGCTCATTCTGCAGGACCCAGTGCTCCGCACCATCCCTATCGCTACCTACAGCTTCTTCGGACAATATACGAAGCAGTGGGATTTGGCGCTGCCGGGTCTTGTGCTTGGGATTACACCTGTAGTTATCTTTTTCCTGCTGATGCAGAAATATATTATTGAAGGAATTGCCCAGGGTTCCGTCAAAGGCTGAGGATTCACGCGACTTTTCAGGCAGAGAGGATGAATCAATATGATCAACACACGCGGACTTCTCCTCGCATGCTCGGTGCTGCTGGTTGGACTGACGGCCGGCTGCGGACGCGGCAGCGACAATGCGGGTGGAATCAAAACTGTGCATATCTACCAGTTCAAGGTAGAAATATCTGAAGCGCTGGCTTCACTGAAGACCGAATTCGAGAAGGAGCATCCGGATATCCGGCTGGAGATCCAGAGCGTGGGTGGCGGCAGCGACTATGGTGCCTCCCTGCGCGCCAAGTTCTCTTCCGGGGATGAGCCGGATATCTTCACCATTGGCGGCAACAATGAACGGGATATGTGGCTGGAATATTTGGAGGACCTGAGCGGAGAAGCCTGGGCCAAGGATGTGAAACCTCTGGCTGCTGAACAAATGACTGTGAATGGCAAGATATATGGGATGCCGATGAATCTGGAAGGATACGGCTTCATATATAACAAGGATCTATTCAAACAAGCTGGAATTACTGGAAAGCCGCTAACCCTGACCGCTCTGCGGGAGGCGGCAGAGAAGCTGAAGGCTGCTGGTATCACACCTTTTGCCAACGGGTATCAGGAATGGTTCGTGCTTGGCAATCACAATGTGAACGTGGCCTTCGCCCAGCAGGCCGATCCTGTAAGCTTCATCGCCGGCCTGACAAACGGCTCCAAGACCTTCGCCGGGGACCCGGTTTTCTCCAAGTGGATCAACCTGCTAGATTTAACAGTGGAGTACGGCAACAAGAACCCGCTCTCGACCGACTATAATACCCAGGTGACCATGGTGGCGAGCGGGGAAGCGGCAATGATGCAGCAGGGCAACTGGACCCAGGGCCAGATTGACGGGATTAATCCGGATCTCCATCTCGGCATACTTCCGATGCCAATTGATGATTCAGCGGAGGACAATGACAAGCTATATGTCGGGGTGCCCAGCAATTGGGTGGTTAACAAGTTCTCCCCTGTCAAAAAGGAAGCCAAGATCTTCCTGAATTGGCTCGTGGCCTCGGAGACTGGCAAAAGATATATCACTAAGGAGTTCCAATTCATTCCGGCACTCGATAGTATTCAGGGCACCGAAGAGGATCTGGGAGCTCTGGGTGCAGAGGTTCTGGAATATACCGATAAAGATCAGGCCCTGACCTGGAACTGGTCGCGCCTGCCAAACGGAATGCCGCAGGAATTATCCAGCAGTATCCAGGGTTATCTTGGCGGCAAACTGACTAAAAAAGGCATGCTCAAGGAGTTTCAGGTCAACTGGGATAATCTGAGTGTGCAATAATTGTGTGTATCCGACAGCGCCCCATATATAAAGGGAATCGGGCGCTGCGGATCTGATTTTAGAGTTGATTATTGAGACCAGACCGGAGCATAGTAATTTGTTTTGCAAGATATTGCGGCGTATATGGCATGTCTTTACGAAGCCAGGCCACAATGGTACCGATCACAGCTGCAGATCCATACCAAATGGCAATTTCTCTTTGTACACTTGATTCTGCATGGCCGGAGATGCTCTGTTTTCCCTCCAGCCTATTCATGATCAGTTCTGATTGTAGCTTGAACAACCGGTCTGTAAAGACCGTAACTTGACGTGTTGTAAAAATAATTTTATAAAATCTGGCATTCGCCTCAATATGTTTGAGAAGGTTCTCCAGCAATGGCCATTCCTCATTTTCTTCCAACTTCGAATTGTTATCCAATACCTTTTGAATATCCTCCACCATTTCATCCGCCATTTTTTCGAGCATATCCGGGATATCCCTGTAATGAAGATAAAAAGTAACCCGATTGATCTGGGCCCGTTCTGCAATGCGGTTTACCGATATTTTCTCGATATCCATTTCTTCCAGCAACTCAATAACAGCATTTCTAAGTAATTGGCGGGTACGCAATACCCGCGGATCTATACGAGGTGTTGTATTATCCATTCTGCTCGCTCCTTTTTTCACAAGTACACTACAATTTCACCTGATGTGTAGTTTTTCAGAGGGAAAATTTACAATTTTAAATTAACCGTAAACTAATCGACATTTTTTCAGAAATCGTTGCTTGCTTACATCTTATTTTCATCTATAATCAACTTTATGCATTGTAAACTATACAACACATTGTAAATTTAGTCCATGATTGACGATTTGAAAGGATGGAGTAAGAGTGAGTAGAGAGACAGTAGCAACAAGCAGTTCCGTCAAAAAAGGCCCCATCTTGTTCATTATGATATTGGGCGCCTTTCTTGCGACACTGAATCAAACAGTAATGAGTGTGGCCGTGCCCGAATTAATGCATGATTTCAATATCACAGCTGCAACAGCCCAGTGGCTAACGACCGGCTATATGCTCGTTAACGGTGTTCTGATCCCCATTACAGCTTATTTGATGCAGCGGTTTACAACACGTGAGCTTTTCCAGGCCTCAATGTTTATATTCTTAGCCGGAACGGTCGTATCTGCCCTCGCGACGAGCTTCCCGGTTCTGCTGACCGGGCGTATGATTCAAGCTGCCGGCGCTGGAATTATAATGCCGCTGCTCACCAATGTCATTTTAGCCCTCTTTCCGCGTGAAAAACGTGGAGCGGCCATGGGTATGGTCGGGTTAGCAATTATTTTTGCCCCTGCGATAGGCCCTACTCTGGCAGGATATATCCTGGAACATTACTCTTGGGAGACTATGTTCTACGGAATGCTGCCGCTCACAGCCATTGTTATCATCTGCGGGTTCATTTATTTGAAGAATGTTTCGACACGCTCGTATCCCAAAATCGATATGACCAGTGTCATCCTCTCCACGATCGGCTTCGGTACACTGCTGTACGGCTTCAGCCGGGCAGCCAGCGCCGGATGGTCAAGCGCCGAAGTCCTGCTGTCCCTAGCTGCAGGCGTCCTGTCTCTAGGCCTGTTCACCTGGCGCCAGCTGGCGTCGTCTACCCCGCTGCTTGATCTGCGGGCCTTCAAATACAACATGTTCTCCTTGACTACGGTTATCAGTATCGCGGTAACCATCATCATGTATGCGGATATGATGCTGCTACCTCTGTATCTGCAGAATGCACGCGGCTATACAGCTATGGAGTCCGGCTTGCTGCTGCTTCCCGGTGCCCTTATTATGGGACTGCTAATGCCGGTCACCGGCAAGCTGTTCGACCGGTTCGGGGCCAAATGGCTTGCCGTCATCGGACTGCTGATTACCATTTTGACGACCTTAAGCTTTGTGAATCTGACAGATTCCACCAGCTACATGTATCTGGTGTTCATGTCCACCGGACGACGGATCGGGATGGCATTGCTGCTCATGCCAATCCAGACATTAGGGTTAAATCAATTGCCATCCAATCTCAACGCGCACGGCACCGCGATCTCCAATACTGTCAGACAAGTGTCCGGTGCTGTCGGAACTTCACTGCTTGTCACCGTGATGACCAGCCGTACCACAACACACATGATGGATATTATGGCCGCCGGCGGTAAAGGCTCTACGAAGGAGCAAATGATTACACAAGCCTCCATCCAAGGCATCAATGATGCATATCTGGTGATTGTGGGCATTGGGATCATCGGCTTACTGCTCGCCTTCTTCATCAAACGTGTGGGACAGGAATCCGGGCAAGAACCCGATGTCCAGCTGAACAAGACTATTGCTGAAAAAGCCTAAGAAATATGAAAAACGAAATGGCTGGAATTCTACTTATCCGGTATTCACTGAATTAATATGTACCTGATTGATGCATAGCCGACTGGTACAATAGATTATGTAATAAAGAAACACCGGTCTGCCGGGCAGCTTAACTGCTCTGGCAGACCGGTTGTGTTTTGTGGAGATCATTAGATTAACAAGCCTTCTATAATTCGACCGTCTGGTTGAGATTCGACCCCGCCGTATCCTGATTCGTTATTCGTTTAAACAAGTAAGTCGCCTTCTCGGCCAGATTACCGCTCTTCCAATATTCAGCCGCTTCAGCCTGAACCTGGATCAGAATTACCTCAGGATCATCATAGCTGGTCTTTAGAAAAGCACCATACGCTGCATTCCAAAATTCTTTTTTCTTATCCAGATCCTCAACGATTCTCGCCGTTCCTCGAATAGAGACGTAGGATTTGTCGGCATACACGACGTTAACCCTGGGATCATGAAAGATTTCCTCGAACTTGCTAGTATCTTTTTTGGTTAGGAACCATAAATCTCCGTCGAATTCGACTTCCTGTGTCATCATTGGGCGGGACACCAGTCCTTCGGCAGATATCGTCGTGAACATCGCAGTATCGATGCCTTTGATCAGCGCTCTAACCGTCTCAACAGCTTCCTGATGATTCTTGTTCAAATCAGTCATGCTAATCGCCTCGTTTCTTCCGGGTTATAGAATAGGTTGTCCAAAGCCATATCCTTTATTAACCGAAAGGTGCAAAATGTTAACTACTAATTACCAATCCTATCCACTACCTAAGACTTAACGGGATGATCGAATGCGAAGAGGAACCTGATTCACTTCCCTTGGCTGATCATTAAACCAAATAAAAAGCTCTACAACCACAATGGTCGTAGAGCCTATTATCCATGCTGCAGATTGTTAAATTAGAAGCTAATGATTCCCGAGGTATGGAGCAGCACCAGAAACACCAGAACCGGGGCAACATACCGGAGCATAAATAGCCAGATGCGGAACCAACGCGCCTGTAGTCCAGCAGCTTCAGCTGCTCCCTTCCAGAAATATCCGGCAAAAATGGTGATCAGCAAACCGCCAAGCGGCAGCATAATGTTAGAAGTGATGAAATCCATCCAATCAAACAGGGCCTTTCCACCAAACGTAAGCTCAGGGAACATCCCCAGCGACATCGCTGAAGGAATACCAAGCAGGAAACAGATCAGCGACAGAATCCATACCGAACGTTGACGGCTCCAGTTCCAGCGCTCCATCGCGAAGGATACAGGTACTTCAAGCAGAGATACAGCCGAGGTCAACGCGGCAATTGCCAGCAGAATGAAGAACAGACCCCCGAAGAACGCACCGAAAGGCATAGCAGAGAATGCTGCAGGCAGAGCTATGAAAATCAGTGAAGGCCCTTGATCCGGGGCAATACCAAACGAGAACGTCGTCGGGAAAATAATTAATCCGGCAATGAACGCATACAGCAAGTCTCCAGCACCTATCGCAAGCGCAGCGGTGCCCAGTGACTGTTTTTTATCCACATAAGAACCGTACGTTAGAAGAATCCCCATCCCAAGCGATAAAGAGAAGAAGGCATGTCCCAAAGCGACCAGAGCGGATTCCGCCGTCAGCACCGAGAAGTCCGGTTTGAGGAAAAATGAGACTCCCTCGTTTGCGCCTGGCAAGGTTACCGCCCGAATCATCAGCACAATCAGAAGAACGACCAGGCCGGGAATTAATACTTTGTTAAACTTCTCTATCCCCCCCGATACCCCAAGGATAACTACACCAGCCGTTATGAGCATGGCTACACCCTGCCAGACAATCGGCGTGTACCCTGAGATAAAGGAGCCAAATGCACCGGCGTAATCCGTAGTGCTGAACAGTTGTCCATTGAAGGATATCATCGCGTAATGCAGCGTCCAGCCTGCAACAATAATATAGAAAGAAAGGATTAGAAAAGGCGCCACGACTTGCAGAATCCCTGCTGCCTTCCAGCCTTTTCCACCCCCGGCACGTATGAACGAAGTCGCTGCACTTCCGCGTCCACTGCGCCCGATAGCCAATTCGGCCAGCAATACCGGCAAGCCAATCAGTACCAGGCAGACAATGAATAGAAGAAAGAAAGCCGCACCACCATTTTCACCCGTAATATAAGGGAACTTCCACATATTTCCCAGACCCACAGAACTGCCGATGGCTGCCAGAATAAAGCCACTTGAAGAAAAACGTTCTTTCTTCTCCGAGAGCAGATCCTTCTCACCTTTAAATTGATTCATTCACCCATGCCCCTTTTTCTCTTTTAGCCTTCATTATAGCTTAAGTTCCCCTGAGAGTCTCATGGGAATTTCTGAACTTTCTAATAATTATTCCTTTTCGCTGTATAAAAACTCAAATTTTTTCACAGGTGCTTTTTTTATTTCATAACAAAAAAAGCCACTGTTGATTACTCAACAATGGCTTTCAGTGCTTGGCGGCGTCCTACTCTCCCAGGACCCTTCGGTCCAAGTACCATCGGCGCTGGAGGGCTTAACGGTCGTGTTCGGGATGGGTACGCGTGGAACCCCTCCGCTATCGCCACCAAACATGATTTTTCGAAGCTTCCGCTTCTCGAAATCGCTGCAAGAAAAGATCAGTCCTCACAAAGGACATGCAGCTTAAGGTGTACCAGGCTTGATCGCCTGAAAACTGAATCCGAAACGAATCTGCGTTTTATTTCTTGGATAAGCCCTCGACCGATTAGTATTGGTCAGCTCCATGCATTGCTGCACTTCCACCTCCAACCTATCTACCTCGTCGTCTTCAAGGGGTCTTACTAATTGGGAAATCTCATCTTGAGGGGGGCTTCACGCTTAGATGCTTTCAGCGCTTATCCCGTCCGTACGTAGCTACTCAG